>JBPPMM010000671.1:0-6933 GCA_051306075.1 Chitinophagaceae bacterium | reverse complement strand
GCTTGAATATATTCTTGATCACACAAATACTATCACTATTTATTTTGCTTCCATTTATGAACCTGAGGATTTCAATATTCTTCCTGACGGGAAAAAGTCATTTGATGCTATAATCAGTCGTTTACAAGCATAGGGTGAAAACTTTAAGAAAATTGAAAAACTTCAACCAGGCTTTTTGAAACAGGATATCCATGCAGATGTGGAAAAGATTATTAAATTCCGTGATTTCATTTCACATCACTACGAGAAATTGGATCGTGATATTATTTTTGAAATATGCAGGGATGATATACCTGAACTAACATTATCGGTAAATAAATTTCTTCAATTATGAAAGGGGCTGGTAAATGCACCATCTAAATTCCAAATTTTTGCATACCAGCACCCACCCCTCTTGAAAATTTTTCTATTCGCAAATCCTTCTGCCCCTCCTTGCTTCGCTTTGTTCGCAATGACGTGGAGGGGACGAAAAGCATGTTTGCAGAAAAGCCAATGCGGCCAGCCAATGCGAAAATCAAAAATGCACCAATGAACGCCCTGTTTCGGGAAAAATTGTAATTTCAATTTTTCAACAACAATGCTGACAAAAGAAAAAATATTAGAAACGCTAAGAAATAATAAATCCATTTTTGAAAAAGAATTGGGTGTTATCAGCATTGGATTATTTGGCAGCTATGCTAATGGAAAACAAATTGATGATAGTGATCTGGATATTTTGGTGGAATTAGATGAACCAAGCTGGATTAAACTGTGTGGGGTGTGGAATATCCTGGAAAAACAGTTGAACTCCAAAGTTGATCTGATCAGAAAAGGACCTCAATTAAGGAAAAAATTTATGAATATTGTAGAATCTGAGATCATCTATGCCTGATAACATCATATTGGAAAGACTGGAATTGAAATTGGAACATACAGAGGTTATCATGCAAAGAATGTTATTAGTACCCAATGCCGAATGGTTTATTGCCGGTGAAGCGGGAGAAATAACGTATGATTCACTTTTAGCAAGGCTTCAGCCGATTGGAGAGAACATAAAGAAAATTGAAAAAATAGAACCGGGATTTATAAAGAAAACTTTGTCACTCAACCCGGATGATATAATTCGCTTTCGGGATTTAATTGCTCATCACTACGAGTTACCGGATTACCATGTTATTTTCAATATCTGCAGCCAGAATATTCCCAAACTTGATCAAATAATCCGGACTTAACTGAAGTCTCTTTTGATATGAAGCTATTACATTCACATGGTTACCGGATAATAGAAGACTGGCTGCAGACAAAAAAATTAAAGCCATTCTCCTTTCAGCAACAAACCTGGCAGCAAATCATCAATAAGGAAAGTGGCTTGGTAAATGCACCCACCGGTTGTGGCAAAACCTATTCAGTTTTTCTTGGCGCTCTTATTGAATTCATTAATGCAAATCCCGAAAATTATAAAACCCAATCAAAAAATGGTTTACAGCTATTATGGATCACCCCCCTACGGGCACTGGCCAAAGATATCGGCCGGGCCATGGAAGAAGTGATTATTGAACTGGGCATGAGCTGGAAAATTGGTATCCGTAACGGAGATACGAATACATTGGAACGGCAAAGGCAAAAAAGACAGATGCCCGAAGTACTGATCATCACACCGGAAAGTCTGCATTTATTACTGGCACAAAAAGAATATCCTCAAATTTTTAAGTCATTAAAAATAATAGCAGTTGATGAATGGCATGAATTGCTGGGAAGTAAGAGAGGAGTGCAGGTAGAATTAGCAATCAGCAGAATTATCAGTCTTGCTAAAAAGAAAGAACCCCTGGTTGGTGCTGAAAAAAATATGATGCCCGGCATCTGGGGTATATCGGCCACCATCGGCAATTTGGATGAAGCAAAAAAAGTATTGCTGGCCTCATTGAAAAAGGATGGTGTCATTATAAAAGCAGAAATCAAAAAGAATATTGAAATAGAATCCATCATTCCTGATGAAATAGAAAAATATCCATGGGCGGGTCACCTCGGCATCAAACTGGTGGATAAAGTGATCCCTATCATTTTGCAAAGCAGAACCACGCTGATCTTTATTAATACCAGGGGCATGAGCGAGACCTGGTATCAAAAACTTTTGGATGCCTGCCCCGATCTTGTCGGCTCTATTGCCCTTCACCACGGATCAATAGATATAGAACTCAGGCAATGGGTGGAAGACAACCTGCATACCGGAAATTTAAAAGCCGTGGTATGTACTGCCAGCCTGGACCTGGGTGTCGATTTTCGCCCGGTGGAAACCGTCATACAAGTGGGATCTCCAAAAGGCGTAGCCAGGTTTTTACAAAGGGCGGGAAGAAGCGGGCATAGCCCGGATGCAATAAGTAAAATATTTTTTCTTCCTACTCACTCACTTGAACTGGTAGAAGCGGCTGCGTTAAAATCGGCGATGGAAGAAAATTTTATTGAAAGCCGACAGCCCATGATGCTTTGCTTTGATGTATTGATTGAATATTTAAATACGCTGGCCATCTCTGATGGATTTTTACCAGGTGAATTGTATGAAGAACTTATTGCAACCCACTGTTACCAGGACATGGCCATAGATGAATGGGAACAAATCCTTCATTTCATAACTGCCGGCGGCAATGCCCTGCAACAATATGATGAATTTAAAAAAATAGAAATTGAGGATGGCGTTTATAAGATCATTAACCGGAGAACGGCGATGCGCCACCGCTTACATATCGGCACCATTGTAAGTGAATCTATGATGAAAGTAAAATTCATGACCGGAGGCTTTATCGGTGTCATTGAAGAATGGTTTATATCCCGCCTGCAACCGGGAGATGTTTTTACACTGGCCGGCAGGAATTTAGAATTTGTAATGATAAAAGAAATGACGGCCCTGGTAAGAAAAAGCAAATCAAAAAAATCGATGGTTCCCAGCTGGCAGGGAGGCCGCATGCCCCTGAGTGCCAATTTAGGAAAAAAGCTGAGGGAGCAATTGACAGAGGCAAGTGGTGAGTGGCCGGGCATGCAAAGAGAACCAGGAACGGGAATCATCCATTCAAAAAAAGAAAATACCACGTATGATATACGGGAAATGAAATATCAAAAAAGAAAGGCAATTGAGGTGGAGGTATTGCGTCCCCTGTTTGCGTTACAACAGTCCTTATCGCATGTGCCGAAAGCAAATGAATTATTAATTGAGCATATAGAAACAAAGGATGGATTTCATCTTTTTGTTTATCCTTTTGAAGGACGTTTGGTTCACGAGGCTATGGCCGCGATACTGGCTTATCGTATCAGCCGTATCACGCCTATTACTTTTTCATTTGCCATGAATGATTATGGTTTTGAATTACTGAGTGACCAACCTATACCGGTAGATGATACCAATGTGCAGGATCTATTTTCAACCGATCAATTGCTGGCAGATATTCAACGAAGCGTAAATGCCACGGAAATGGCCCGCAGAAAATTCAGGGATATTGCCGTCATTGGCGGTTTGGTATTCCAGGGATTACCGGGAGAAAAAATAAAATCAAAACATTTGCAAGCCTCCGCTTCCCTTCTTTTTAATGTATTCACCGAGTACGAGCCCAATAATTTATTGATCCGGCAGGCCTTCCAGGAAGTGATGGACCAGCAAATGGAAGAAATAAGATTAAGAGATATGTTGCAGCGTATACAGGCATCTGAGATCATCATTACTTTTCCTGAAAGATTAACTCCATTTTGTTTTCCTATAAAAGTTGACAGTATGCGTGAAGACCTTTCTTCTGAAAAATTAGAAGACAGGGTTAAGAGAATGCAGCAACAACTGGCTGATTGAACCGGATTTTTTACATTACAATTTCAAAAATTTTAAACCAAATTATTTCGCTTCTTTCAACTTTGCAGCGTATAATCTTCTTAAGGAAACTTTAATCATTTTTAAATTAAATAAACCTGCATTTTATTATTTTCAATTTATGGCGACTTTGTTATCTCATATTATAGATGGTGAGCATTTGATCCTGAGTAACGAAAGATCCCTGTATTGGGAAAACGAAAAAACCCTGATCGTTGCTGATCTGCATGTAGGCAAAACGGGTCATTTTCGAAAAGCAGGTATCGGCGTTCCTTCCGGAATTTATAAAGATGATCTTCACCGGTTGCTTGCACAAATACTTTTTTTTAAAGCAGAGCGATTGGTTATAGTCGGCGATCTCACTCATAGTATTGCCAACCTTGAAATGGACCTGTTCAGAAAATGGCGGAAGGATTTCCCCCTGCTTGATGTGCATCTTGCCAAAGGCAATCATGATATACTGGATAAAAAATGGTACGAGGAAGCCGATATCAAAGTACATAATGAACCCTTTGGTATTAACCGTTTTTTATTTGTTCATGACTTCAGAAAACCAAAACTTACGATACCGCCGGGCCATTTTGTTTTTTCAGGGCATGTACATCCTGGTATAAAAATTAAAGGCGGGGGAAGACAATCACTTCGTTTTCCTTGTTTTTATTTTTCAAACCCCCACTGCATTTTACCGGCGTTCAGTCGCTTTACGGGTACGTACACAATAGAACCCCAGGAAGGAGATGAAGTATTTGGCATCGTTGAAAAAGAAATTATGAAAATGCCTTTTAGAAAATAGGAGATCACTAATTTTTAAACTGGTTGTAATCCAGGTTATAAATAAACCGGACCGTAAGTTCGTTACCATGTTTTAAACCAAAGGTTTTTCCGAGGTTAGGAACATAGTGCTTATACCTGGTACCGGCAATGGTCTGGTCTTCACCCAGCCAGTTTTTATAGCCAAGGACAAGGCGGCTGCCATACCGGAAATCCCAGGTAAGAAAGGCATCTGCATTAAAGAAATTGACATTATCCTCTGAAGGAAGATAGGTGCTACCAACCGGGTACCCTTTATCATCAAGAAAAGCAATCCTTTTTACTGGTACATGGCTCCAGTAGTGGCGCATACGGAGTGTAAGATTGATACGGGGCGTAAAATTATATATGCCGGACAAAATAGTAGTCACATCTTTAAAGTCAACAAATGCAATCCTCGGTCTTCCCAGGTTATCCCTGCCCGCACTCACAATAAAATCAGTTTCTGTCTCATAGCGATGAGACAATTCAAGAGATAATTGATTACTGAAGCGATAACGCATACTTCCTTCCAAAGAATAGTATTCCTTTTCCGGGTTCCTGAAAAAATCAGATACTAAAAAGTTATAGTTAAAAAATAAACGCTTCCGGCTATCCGTATTGCCCAGCATAGACAAGGATCCATATTGTGGACGGCGTGCATATTTGTCGAATGGACTGCCTATTACAAAATAATCGTGTTGATCCGGTATAAATATGGCGATCAGTCTCAGATCCCAGAAATTTTTGAAGATCCAAAATCCACTGGCCAGCATTTGCAATGAATTAAACACATCCGGTTTATACAACCTGCTGTACAAGGCCTGCAGATTATATTCATAACTTAAAAAATTGCGGGTAGGTGTTAATTGTTTAAAACTCACCGAACCTGTATTGGTATGTTGATTAGCTGTTTCCAGGTAACCCAGGTCTGTAGGATCGTAATTAAGTGATTTGATAATATTTTGTGCATAATATTGAATCTTGCCGCTCACTTTCCCCATGCGCAACGATGTATTGTAACCATCATACGGAGAGGAAGTAAACACTTTGCTGTAATGGCCGGTGCCCCTCAGGTTAAACAGGTTTTTTTTATCATATAAATTAAAATCTAACCCGGTCACATTCGCATCATCATTTGCACCATTGCGTATTACATTGGTATTGGTAAATGTTACGTATGATCTGCCTTTCAATGCCTGGTCCAGAACAATTATATTATAGTTTGTTGTGGATTCGGTTTGAATTTTTTGTTTTTCCCCCGTAGTTGTATTCCGGATAGTTGCATACATAGGTGCTGCAATGGCATTGAAAAAACCAATTCCCAATTTTCCCGGAGTGCGGCCAGAAAATTTAATGGCATTATATAGTTGGGTGCGGGTAGGATTTTTTATGATCTCCATATTTGGATCACTATCAGCACTGATTTTTACAGCCTGGTACCCCGATGGCGTGGCTCCTATCCTGCGGGAATAAAATAATCCTGACTTATTAAAAATCTCCGTGCCCTCAGTAAAAAAGGGCCGGTACTCTTCAAATTTTATTTCATAGGGAGTCAGGTTATTGACAACATTGTCTGAAATCACCTGGCCAAAATCAGGTATTAGTGTAGCATCCAATGTAAAACTTTCATTTATTCCATATTTAACATCCATCCCACCGCTGCGAAGCCACTCCGTTCTTGTACCATCAATATCTGGTGTGCTCCTTATACCGGTAGATAAATAGGGGGAAAAACTAAGGCGCAATGGCGGACGGATGTCTACCAGGTTTTCTAATTTTCCAAACTGGTTAATAAACCCATTGATATTGGGATTAACAGGATTCCAGAAGCTGATCTCATTATTCCGGCGTACGGAGCGCATCAATTGCAGGCCCCAGTCCTGAACTTTTTTCTTAGAAAATCGCAGCGAAATGTATGGGATCTTCATTTCAACCACCCACCCATCTTTCTTTATTGAAACTTTGCTATCCCAAACTGCATCCCAGTTTTTATCACCGTAATCTCCCGAACCTACCGGTACGTTGGGCGACAAACGGGCATCTGTTTGCACATTGGAGGAGGTGACGAGAAATTGAAACCCATTTTGAAGATCATGATAAGTATCAAAAAAAACAGAAAAATAATCCAGGTCTTTGGATTGATCTTCGTCTCGGGCCGTTATCTGGTTTCGGATCAGGGAAGGGTTATCGTATAAGTAAGCGCCGATGTAGATAGCAGAATCATCATAAACTATCCTGACTTCTGTTTTTTGTGAGGCCGCTGATCCAAAACTGGGAAAATTCTGTATAAATCCTGTTGCTACCGGCGCTTC
>JBPPMM010000597.1:0-4100 GCA_051306075.1 Chitinophagaceae bacterium | reverse complement strand
CAATAAGGCTATGGCTGTAATAAGGCTTAAACCAAAACTAACCTGGCGGATTACCATATCCTGCTCGGCTTTCTTAACTTTCCGACTGGAAGGATCAACCACTACCACATCGTTTTGCCTCAGGTTATAATAAGGGGACTCAAACAATTTTTCAGAAGAAAGATCAACAAATCCTGTTTGTCTTTTTCCATCCGTTTCCCGCATCACTTTAACCGAATTTTTCAATCCAAAATCAGTAGTACCACCTGCCAGACCAATTGCTTCCAGAATAGTTACCCTTTCACCGGGTACACTGATAGGGCCCTGGCTATTAACTTCACCCAACACGGTAATTTTTAAATTTTGAAACCGGATGATCACGGAAGGGTTAGTTAATACCGAATCCTTCTCATTGATCTTTCTTTTAATTACATCGGCCAATTGCAATTTGGTAAGCCCTTCAGCCTCTAATAATCCTAATCTTGGATATTCAATATTTCCATTCACATCAACTAAGAAACCTCCCGAAGAGGAGCCGGTTGCGGACTGACCCAATGAGGGTAAATTATAAACGGCATCCGATATTTCCGGTTTGGTACTGGCACTATAAACCTGTATTGAAAGCAGATCATTTTTTTGAATGCGTAGTTCAGGTATTTCTACATTTCCCTGATCAGTGCTGTCCGTTACATTCTGAAGATAATTTGGTATTCTTTGTTGTGTACCACAGGAAATTAAATAGAAGGGGAAAACAAGGAAAAAAATTAAGCGAAGGAATTTCATTTAAGCGTCTTTTATAATATACTTTCGAACAGGAACCAGAAATGAATTTATGTATCTGTCGAAGTTAATTTAGTTCTGTCAATATGGGCCACTAACAAATAACCGAGGCTATCAATGGCAACTTTCACCGTCTTCCGGTTAAGGCCGATTACTTCACCCTCCTGGTCCATCAACGGGCCTGTTGTTATTTTCACTCTTTGCCTGAGATCGAGGTCCATTGGCTTTACTTCCACATTTTGATACTCATTTAAAAATTGCCGGATGGCATTGATTTCTTTTTCTTTGATAACGGCGGGCTTGCCATCCCAATAAACAAAATTGATAACCCCCTGGGTCATTCTAACCTCTGACCTGTCGGCATCATCAACCTTTACGAAAACGTAAGATTTAAAAAGAGGCTCCTCCACTACTTTCATCCTGTCGCTCCATTTCCGCCTCACCTTATTCAATGGACAATAGCTTTCCAACCCTTTTTCCTTTAAAAGCAGATCTACTTTTTTTTCCCAGCGGGGGCGACTATATATTGCTAACCATTTACGGGACATCTGAATTCATTCTAAAGCTTCGCCACTCCGGTCACACAAAAAAATTCAGTTGACCGGTAAATAGCGGTCATCCAAAAACGGTTTTGTCTGGCGGCTATTGTCTTTCGGGTGCAAATATAACGGCCTAAATGGGAGTGGCAAAAGAATAAAAAAAGCAGATTGTGAAGGTTTTGTCAATGCACCAATGAAAACAAGTCCAATGTCAAAAAAGAACTGTAGGCGGGCCTGAATTTCCACATAAACTCAAAGATATTACCCTACCTGAAAGTTTAGATAATGTCTATCTATACTTTTGAAAATCTTACATTTAAAACTAAATTCCAGAAAATTGAATAATCGATTTTACTCCCTCGATGTTTTCAGAGGCGCTACCGTTTGCCTCATGATACTGGTTAATAACCCCGGCTCCTGGGCATATATATATCCGCCGCTGAAACATGCACCATGGCATGGCCTTACACCCACCGACCTGGTTTTTCCCTTTTTTTTATTTGCGGTTGGCAATGCCATGTCATTTGTGATGCCCAAACTGGAAGCAGGCGGAGATTCTATGTTTTGGAAAAAAATTGGGAAGAGAACGGCCATTATATTTTTGATCGGACTGTTTCTTAACTGGTGGCCTTTTTTCAAATGGGAGGAGGGCTCCCTTGTCTTCAGACATTGGGTTGATCCAAAAAATCCTGAAAATGGTGTGCGGATTTTTGGCGTATTACAAAGAATTGCCCTTAGTTATTTTTTTTCGTCTGTTATTATTTATTATTTCAAACTGCGTAAAGCCTTTTATTTCGCCTTATTGATTCTCCTTTTGTACTGGATACTTTCCTACGCTTCCAATCCCGGTGATCCCTTTAGCATGGCAGGTTGGTTTGGAACCAACATAGATAAAAATATTTTGGGGGTCGCTCACATGTACAAAGGAGAAGGCATACCCTTTGACCCCGAGGGTATAATGAGTACTATGAATGCTATTGTGCAAGTAATCCTGGGATATATCATTGGTCATTACATTCAAAAGAAAGGAAAAAGCCAGGAAACGCTCATCAATAAAAACAATTCAAATAATGATTCGGGCCCTTATCAAATGATCTCGGGATTATTCATAATCGGAGTTTCTTTGATTGTAACAGGATATATGTGGGATATGGTTTTTCCCATTAATAAAAAAATATGGACCAGTTCTTATACGGTTTATACTTCAGGACTCGCTACACTTACTATTGCCACTATGATCTACCTGATAGAAATGAAAAATGTTAAGGGAATACTTGCAAGATTCTTTGATGTATTTGGCAAAAACGCATTATTTGTTTTTGCACTGAGCGCCTTTTTGCCCAGGGGACTTTCATTGATCAGGTTAGAAGAAGGGGTGAATCCCTGGAATTTTCTTTATGTAAAAGTATTGGCAAATATTCCCGGCGATCCCAGGTTGGGCTCCTTGTTATATGCACTATGTGTTATCTTTTTTATGTGGGCCATATGCTGGTGGATGGATAAGAAAAAAATTTATATAAAAGTATAATGATGGGATTCCATTATTTCTTCTCCGGTAAATAAAAGAAATAGGTTCCCTTTGAAATGAATCAAAATAAAAAAGCCATTCAGGATTGTGAATGGCTTTTGATTTATTCAAAAAATTTTATTAGCCTTTATTTGGTTCCAGCAATTTGAAGAACTGATCCAATTGTGGCAGGATAACAATTCTTGTTCTGCGGTTGGAAGCACGGCCTTCTTTGGATGAATTATCTGCAACCGGGTTATACTCACCACGGCCGGCAGCAGCCATCTTAGCAGGGTCCAATCCATATTCTTTTTGCAGAATTCTTACAACAGAAGTTGCACGTTTTACACTCAGGTCCCAATTGTCAAGAACGAGGCCACCTCCTTTGTATTCTACATTGTCCGTATGACCTTCAACCATAAATTCAATATCGGGTTGGTTTTTCAATACAGTTGCCACTTTACCTAATATTGCTTTTGCTTCGGAGGTTACATTATATTTTGCTGTTTTGAAAAGGAGTTTATCAGAAATATCAATGTAAACAACTCCTTTATCTACTTTAATATTAATATCCTCATCATTCATATTACCAATAGCACCTTTCAGATTCATCACCAGCGCCATATTCAATGAATCTTTATGCGCCATCTGTTGTTGCAGCGTTTGGATATAAGAATCTTTTGCGCCAATATTTTCCATTGACTTTTTTATACTTTCCGCCTGCGAACTTGAGATAACAGACAAGTCCTGCAATTGCCTTAATGCCTGGGTATTGTTTTGTTTTAAGAAATCGATCTGGTTGTTAAGATTCGCAATATTTGTTTCCAGATCACTTTTTTGACGCTGAAGGTTTGCCTTTTCGTCGTTGCATGCACTTAGATCGCCCTGTACCTGGGTGTATTGTGTTTGCATGGCAGCATAATCAGCCTGCGATTTTTTGAACTTTTTACTGCTAACGCAGGAAAAAAGAAAAAGGGCCGATAAAGCAGGTAGTACAAGTTGTTTTACTTTCATAATGAAATAATTTTTTTAATTGATAAAGATGTCCGGGATAAAGTGGGCAAATTTACATAGTTGGTTTTCTAAGAATGGCAAAGATAACAGAACAGCAAAAATCAACTCCTGAAACTTTGTTAATACTGATCCCCAAAAACATGCCTGTTTTCTAAAAAAACAATCCTCCGAAGTACCCACCTTGGTTTACCGCTCCGCTTTCATCTACGCTTTCGCAGATAGCACCTCATAATCAGGAAAAGGTTCCACTCTTTTTTATAAAAAATTACTATGGAAAAAGG
>JBPPMM010000614.1:0-48722 GCA_051306075.1 Chitinophagaceae bacterium | reverse complement strand
GAACAATATTATTTTTATTCAGAAAATGAAGGCATTCCATACAGTAACATATGCTTTTGGGTGTCTTTTAATTGTTGGTTTTTGTATTTTTTATTTCTTTGAATTATTTAAGCTTGCCACATCCATTAAATTAATAAATAATCCCGCATTCTGGATCTGTTCTGGTTTGTTATTTTTTTATTGTTGTGGGTTTCCCCTTTATGGATTAATGAATTATTTAAGTAGAATTTCAATTCTACTTATTAAAAATTTTCATAGCATAATCGTTATCTTGAATTGTTTTTTATACACCTTATTTACGATCGCCTTTTTATGCCAGATCAGAACCAGGAAATATATTTCGTCTCCATAATAGGTATCATCCTTGGATTATTGTTGGTTGGCTTTATTGTTACTATACTTTTTCTATATCAGCGCAGGCAACAGAAGCAGGAGCAGGAGATGGAAAAAGTAAAAGACATGTACGAAAAAGAAGCCCTGCGCTCCCAACTGGAAATACAGGAGAACACATTTAAAACAATTGCCCAGGAGTTGCATGATAATATCGGGCAAATGCTATCCGTAGCCAAACTGTCTCTTTCCGTGCTTCCAATAAACAAGGATCACCAGGCATATGAGCAACTTCAAAATTCACAACAGATATTAAATAAAGCCATAGTTGATCTTTCCAACCTTACCAAGGGATTGCATACAGACCGGATAGCACAAGTAGGTTTAGCGGAATCTATCCGGTATGAATTATATGCTTTAAAAAATGCAGGTATCTTGCAGGTTCAATTTCATCTGTCAGGAGCAGAAATTGAATTCAATGACCAGAAATCAATTTTTTTATTCCGGATTTTTCAGGAAGCAGTTAACAATATTTTAAAACACGCGAAAGCCACAGAGCTGGTGGTAAGTCTCATTTACGAGGAATATCTTTTCAGCATGGAGATCAGTGACAATGGTACCGGCTTTGATGTATCGCAAAAAAAGAAATCTGCAAACTCGTCCAGTGGCGTAGGTTTGAAAAGTATGACAAACCGGGCAAAACTCATCGGTGCTGACCTGACTATGAAAAGTGCTCCGGGAAATGGCACAGCGATATTGATAGAACTGCCGTTGGAACCAGATTTATAATGATGATAAAAACCACGAAAAATATACAAGTTGCAATTGCGGACGACCATAGTTTGCTGCGCAGCGCTTTGGGTAAGCTCATCAATACTTTTGAGGGCTATACCGTAGTGATGGAAGCTGATAATGGTAAGGACCTGATTGAAAAAATCGCCAAGAATGTGTTGCCTGACATAGTATTGCTGGATATAAATATGCCTGAAATGGACGGTTTTGAAACCACGCAATGGCTCCGCAAAAAATATCCTCATATTAAAGTGTTGACCCTATCCATGCTTAGTGATGAAAAAACTATCATTAAGATTTTCCGGTTGGGGGCAAAAGGTTATTTATTAAAGAATGCTGACCCTCAGGAATTGAAGGACGCTTTGGATGCAATTGCAAATAAGAATGTTTACTTGTCGGAATATGTATCAAGTAAATTGGTGAGCGGCTTGCATAATGATCCTGAAACGGATTTAAAACCCGCAGTGATAAATGAAAAAGAAAGAGAATTCTTAAGATGGACCTGCTCTGAACTTTCCTATAAAGAAATTGCTGAAAAAATGTTTCTAAGCTACAGGACAATCGACGACTACCGCCAGGCCCTTTTTACAAAATTAAAAATACATAGCCGTGTAGGCCTGGTTATGTATGCTATCAGGAATAAAATAGTGGAGGCATAAACCGGTCAATTAAGAATTTTAGCAAGTATGGCTACCTGTCCCGCATGATAAATATTGTGCTGTATTAGGCCATTTAACAGATAGCGGAAATCATATTGACGGTATTCGACTATCTCATCAAGGAAAGTGTCGTCTTTTGTATGGAGTATAGCGATGATCTGTTGATGGGTAGCAATTAATTCTGCAAGTCCTTCATCCCAATTTTGACTATTGGGATCAATTTCACGCCAATCCATTTTTTCAAATGCAGCCATATCATCGATCTTTTTCCTCTCAATTCTTTGCAGGGTAAAATCAGACCAGGTGAGCATATGATATAACAATTCCATCATGGAATGCGATTCCGGGGTTAATTTTTTAAATGCCATGGGCGACTCGATCTCACGAAGTAAGGCATAAACAGGACGGCCAAACCATGGACTTCCATCTAAAGTATTTTCCAGGTTGCTAATGATTGATTGTATTTCATTATTCATACTCCTAAAATAATAAATTTGTAATACTCGTATTTAAAATGAAGTTTTCAAAGTTCTTTGATCCTGTATATTGCCTCAGTCTGTATTCCAATCTTTTTGCCAGGCAAAAGGACAAAAATGAATGTAACTATGAAATACATTTCCTAACCCTGCAGATGGGTTGATATTGAAACCGCCGCTAAATTATCTGCTCAGGTACATGCTCCGGTCTTTATATAATTTTCTGAAATAGGGATCTCTTAAATCTTTAATGAACCGGATAGCTTCTCCGGTACTTTTCATTTCGGGCCCCAACTCTTTGCTTACACCGGGGAATTTATCAAAGCTGAACACCGGTTCTTTGATGGCGAACCCTTTTAGTTTCTTTTCGAAAGTAAAATCTTTTAGCTTGTTGGCCCCTATCATTACTTTGGTTGCTATATTCAGGTAGGGAATCTGGTAAGCTTTTGCAATAAATGGCGTGGTTCGTGATGCCCGTGGATTGGCTTCTATTACATATACCTTACCATCCTTAATGGCAAATTGAATATTGATAAGTCCTTTGATTTGTAAAGCCCTGGCAATTTTTTCTGCATATTCCTCCATCGTATGTACAATCAGCGGTGACAGGTTGAACTGCGGTAACACGGCATTGCTGTCGCCACTATGTATGCCAGCCGGTTCTATATGCTCCATTACCCCCATTACATGAAAATCGCCCCCATCAAAAATTGCATCAATCTCCGCTTCTTGGCAGCGGTCCAGAAAATGATCAATTAGTATTTTATTGCCGGGAAGATGTTTTAACAAACTTACCACCGCTTTCTCTACATCCTCATCATTGATAACGATACGCATCCGTTGCCCGCCCAATACGTAAGAAGGACGGACCAATACAGGATAGCCCACTTTATTTGCCACGCTGATAGCTTCATCCACATCCTCTGCGGTACCATAGTCGGGATAAGGAATATCTAATTCTTTTAACCGGTCACTGAACCGGCCCCGGTCTTCAGCAATGTCCATACTGTCGTAAGAAGTACCGATAATCTTTATTCCTTTTTTATGTAACCGCTCCGCTAATTTCAAAGCCGTCTGCCCACCTAACTGAACGATCACACCTTCGGGTTTTTCATGTTCAATTATTTCCCAGAGATGTTCCCAAAATACCGGTTCGAAATATAATTTATCAGCCATGTCAAAATCTGTACTCACGGTTTCCGGGTTGCAATTGACCATGATGGATTCGTAGCCACATTCTTTGATAGCGAGTAAACCATGCACACAGCAATAATCAAATTCAATTCCCTGGCCGATGCGGTTGGGGCCACTGCCTAAAACAATTATTTTCTTTTTATCCGAAACTTTCGATTCATTGGATGAAGGTCCTCCTCCACCGGGAGTGTTGGAGTGAGCCTCAAACGTGGAATAGAAATAGGGGGTCTTTGCTTCAAACTCTGCACTGCAGGTATCCACCATTTTAAAAACCCTGGTTATGCCTGCCGATTTTCTTTTTTCATAAACTTCATCTTCGTCATCGTGTTGCAGTATACGGCTGATCTGCTCATCGCTGAAGCCATTTACTTTGGCCTCTCTTAATAATTCAATTGGTAAATTATCAAGATCATATTTTGCCAACTCTTTTTCGATAATGCAGATCTTTTGTATTTCATAAAGAAACCAGCGGTCAATACCATTAGTTGCTTTCGAAATAGAACCAACGGAGATGCCTGCCATCAATGCATCTTTGATCCTGAATATCCGGTCCCATTTGGGTGTCTTAATATATTCAAGTAACTCCTCCGCATGCATCAGGCTTTTGCCATAGTAGCCTAAACCCACCGCATTATTTTCCAGGCTTTGACAGGCTTTCTGGATGGCTTCATTGAAACTTCTGCCAATCGCCATCACTTCACCCACACTTTTCATTTGCAATCCCAGCGTATCATTGGCGCCTTTGAATTTATCAAAATTCCAGCGGGGCATTTTTACAATCACATAATCCAACGCGGGTTCAAAGTAAGCTGAAGTTGTTTTAGTGATCTGGTTTTCCAGTTCATCCAGGTTATAACCAATGGCAAGCTTAGCGGCAATTTTAGCAATTGGATACCCTGTTGCTTTAGATGCAAGCGCCGATGACCGGCTCACCCTGGGGTTAATTTCAATGGCAATTATCTCTTCAGTGTTTGGGTTGAGGGCAAACTGAACATTACACCCACCGGCAAAATTTCCAAGGTCTCTCATCATCATAACAGCCGTGTTACGCATCAGCTGCATAGCCGTATCGCTGAGAGTCATGGAGGGAGCAACTGTAATGGAGTCGCCGGTATGAACACCCATTGGGTCAAAATTTTCAACCGTGCAGATAATACAAACATTATCGGCACTATCCCGCAGTAATTCTAATTCAAATTCTTTCCATCCCAATACGGCTTGTTCAACCAACACTTCATGAATGGGAGATGCCTGCAAACCCCTGTTTAAGGCCTCATCCAATTCTGATTTATCATTTACAAAACCTCCGCCAGTGCCTCCAAGTGTAAAGGATGGGCGAATGACCAACGGAAAACCAATTTCCTGGGCAAATTCTTTTCCTTCCAAAAAAGAATTGGCAGTTTTCGCGGTAGCCACGGGAACTTTTAATCTGATCATCCACTGCCTGAATTTTTCCCTGTCCTCCGCCTTGTCTATCGCTTTGATGTCAACGCCTATTAGCTTTACTCCAAACTTTTGCCAGATGCCAAGATCCTCGGCTTCCTTACAAAGGTTAAGTGCTGTTTGCCCACCCATAGTTGGCAACACTGCATCAACCTGGTTTTCTTCTAATATCTGTTCAATACTTTCTACCGTTAGAGGTAGCAGGTAAACTTTATCTGCCATCATTGGATCCGTCATGATGGTAGCCGGGTTGCTATTAATAAGGTAAACTTTGATCCCTTCTTCACGAAGGCTCCTGGCAGCTTGCGTTCCGGAATAGTCAAATTCGCAAGCCTGGCCGATAATAATTGGCCCTGAACCAATGATCAGGACCGAACGAATAGAAGTATCTCTTGGCATTTTATTCTGAATGGGTTTTCTTCTGAGTGAACGCTATTGAAGCGGTTAAACAAATTGCGCAAAACTAAGGGAATCGAATCGTTTTGCAGGTGCAGTCCAAAAAAAGTTTTGGGAGCAGTTCCTCAAATAAAAAAGAAGCAGGGAGCCCTGCTTCTTTTAATATAGGTAACATACAATCGTTTGATGAATTCCGATCACCACGATTATACTATGACTCAGCTCAACTATGATATGTGGCCTCCTCAATTTCATCAAGCAATATACCTTCCTTAGGAAGCAGTTTGTGGCTCACCTTCCTTTCTTCGTGCTTGAACTTCATTTTGCTTATCCACTTGTTACGAACCTCCTGGCCCTTTACCATGCCGATAAACAATCCGGCGATCATGATCATGCTAAATAATAATGTTGAAATAATTCGTTTCATGTTTTCCTTTTAAGGAGTTATCAATTTGAGTTTAAATTATAAAATTTCGTGCCAGAACTGATTGTTATAAAATAACAATTACGTTTAGCCTATGTTGACATTTACAATTAATATTCTGTTAATAAGAAAAATAGAAAATGATCACTATAAGTCGAAGACGGATAGGAATACCTTCTTCAAGGAATTTTTAATTTTAATGGGTTATTAAAAGAAAAATACAACACCAGGAGACTTGAATTTTTTAATTTATGAGAAAGGGCTGGTATAATGCATCAATTGAAACAGGTAAGTTATTTTTGCCGCATGCAGAGAAAAGTTTTATTGTCAGTTATCTCGATACTTCATTGTTTTTTTATCCTTGCCCAGTCAGAAACTAAAAATTATCCTCAGAGTTATTTCCGATGGCCGTTAAACCTAAGACCAGAAATTGTCGCTAACCTTGGCGAATTGCGCAATAATCACTGGCATATGGGCCTTGATATCAGAACAGCACAAAGAGTAAATCAGCATGTATATGCTGCCGCTGCTGGCTATATTTCCCGTATAAGAGTGGGACCTTTTGGATTCGGTCGTGCAATATTTATCAATCATCCAAATGGCCTGACCACCGTGTATGCCCACCTTAATGACTTTAACACTGCCCTGGAAAAATATGTGGATGAACAACAGTATAAACAACAAACCTGGGCTATTGATTTACTATTGACTCCAGATCAATTTCCGGTAAATAAAGGAAGCTTTATAGCTTACAGCGGAACTACTGGTGGTTCTCAGGGACCACATGTTCATTTTGAAATTCGGGATACTAAAACAGAAAAGTGCCTGAACCCTTTATTGTTTGGTCTTCCTTTACAGGACAATGTACCGCCCTTGTTTGTTAAAATAGCTCTATATGACCGCCGAATTAGTGTATATGGGCAAAGCCCTAAAATTTATAGTGTAAGAAAATCAGGGAATGATTATGTAATTCCTGCTTTATCAGTATTGAAAACTGGATCCGGCAAGATCAGTTTTGCTATACAAGCCTTTGACAGAATTAGTGGTTCTGCCAACCGGGATGGGATATATTCTGCCAAACTTTTTCTAGACGAAAAAGCGATATCTGGTTTTCAATTGGATAATATTGGTTATGATGAAACAGAATATATGAATGCTCATATAGATTTTAGGCATAAATATAATGGCGGGTCTTATTTTCAACATCTGGCTCCATTGCCGGGAGATATCATTTCTGTTTATAAAAAATATGTTGGTGATGGCACGGTGATTCTTTCAGATACCGATACACATAAAGTCAGGATTGAAATTAAAGATGCTTATGGTAATTCTTCTTCTCTGAATTTTGTTATTCAATTGGATGAAGATCTAAGCGAAATCAAGAATCATTCTCCTGCACAGCAGCAATTTTCACCTTATGCCGCAAATATCCTGGAAAAGCCAGAATTTGAAGTGTACTTGCCGGAAAGTTGTTTGTATGATACCATTCCTGCCATTTATTATTCTACCAACAAGCCTACGGCCGGATCACTTTCTGCTCTTCATACATTAAATGATCCCGAAGTACCGGTACATGGCTCCTTTACTTTAAGAATAAAGCCTTCTGAGACACTGCCGGGTAAATGGTATGACAAGGTCATCATCCGGTCTGATTACGGGGATAAAAAGACGTTTCGAAAGGCAAAAATTCATAATGGATTTATAGTGGCAGATTTTAATAATTTTGGAAAATTCCAGGCGATTCTTGATTTGGAACCTCCCGTCGTTAATGAATTAGGCAGAGGAGATACAATAAATCTCAGTGGGACATCAAGAATTTCTATTCAACCCCGGGATAATATTGAGATTAAAAATTTTAGAGCCGAATTGGATGGAAAATGGTTAAAATTTACCAATGACAAGGGCCGGATTTTTATCTATGAATTTGATGAGCGTTGCCCCTATGGTGTACACGAATTAAAAGTTGTTGCAGAAGACCTGGCAGGAAATTCAACAACCAAAACCTGGTGGTTTAAACGATATCCTTATCAGAAACCGCCCGCAAAAAAGAAAGCGAGTTCAATAAAAAGGAGAAAGTAATATCTCTCGTTGAATATATCATACCAAGTAAACCATTTCTTGAATTTATTAACCAGGATAAAATGGCAAGCAAAGAATCACACCCGGGTTTTAAAGGGATAACACTTAAAGAAGGAGATAAAGCTCCCGCGTTTTCCGGAATTGATCAAAATGGGAAAAAAGTGTCATTATCTGATTATAAAGGGAAAAAAGTTATTTTATTTTTTTACCCGGAGGACGATACACCAACCTGTACTATACAGGCATGTAACCTGAGGGATAATTTTGGGTTATTAAAAAAGAAAGGGTTTGAAGTAATCGGTATTAGCCCGGATCAACCTGAAAGCCACAAGAAATTTGAAAAAAAATTTTCACTCCCTTTTATTCTCCTGGCTGATCCCTCCCATGTTATCCTCAATAAATATGGAGTGTGGGGTGCAAAGCAAATGTTTGGAAATAACTATATGGGTATTCACCGCACCACATTTGTACTGGATGAAAAGGGAATCATACAAAAGATTTTCCTTCGACCAAAGAACAAATTACATGCAGAAGAAATTATTCAGGCGTGGGCAGCATTGGGGTAGAAACTAATTCCCCCTAAGTCATTTTCTGATAATTGAATCAGATTGATAAAGCATGAATGGCCGCTTTAATTCTGACAGGCAACCACCTATTTTATATATCCGTTTAGTGATAAACTAATAAGCATATGTATAAACTTGCCGTTTTGATGTTGCTATTTATTAGCCTTAAGAGTATAGCGCAGGACTCCATCATTGTGAGATATGAGAGTAATTCTTTAGAGCAAAAAAAACAGGAACCCGAATATATATGGATTTTTTCTTCTTCCCGCCTGATCAATGCTAATACTGTGGAACTGATTCCGAAAGGCATCCTGGAATTTAAGGTCACCCATAATTTTGGAGACATTGCCGGGGATAATGGCGGCATTAAAAATTTCTTTGGACTTGATAATGCAACCGATGTAAGAATTGGGTTTCATTATGGATTGAGCAATCACATAAATCTTATAGCAGCCAGGTCCAAAGGTGCCGGACTTGTGCAGCAACTTTATGAACTGGGAATTAAATATAGGGTTCTCCGGCAAGCCGAAGATTCACAACATCCATTATCCCTGACACTGTTTGGTAATGCGGTTGTATCTGCAATGAAGGAAAGCACTTTTCCAGGACAGGAAAATTCGTTTGATAATTTTTCTGATCGGCTGAGTCAAACGCTTCAATTACTTATAGCAAGGAGGTTGGGGAAAGTGAGCCTGCAGGTAAGTCCTACCCTGGTCCATAGGAATTATGTGATCAGTGATGATGAGGAAACACTTTTTGCTTTGGGTGGTGCTTTTCGTTTGCCAGTAAAAGGGAGGTTCAGTGTTTTAATTGATTATTTCCATACGTTCCGCAGCCAGTCGAGTATTGATTTTTTTAAAACTCAGGGTATCCGGTTTTACGATGCAATAGGAGTGGGAATAGAATTGCTGACCGAAGGACATGTGTTTCATTTAAATTTTACCAACGCAACTGAAATACTGGAAAACAGGTTTATTCCCCGCACCATTACGTCCTGGAGTAAAGGTCAGTACCGCTGGGGTTTTACAATCTCCCGGGATTTTAATCTTTTTTGGAAAAAGAAAAATTGAAAATAGCTTTCATAGCATGATCAGTTGGTTTAAGAAAAAGGGTTCTTGTTTTTACAAGAACCCTTAGTGTTTGGAACATCAATGGTCGGATTTCGTTAGTCTGTAAATCTTCCACCGGCATTGATCCAGTCGGTGATTTTATTCTTATCGCTTTGTGAGAGGGGCCCGGTGGGTGGCATGGTACCTTCATCTACTGCTCTTACTTTAATCCTTCCATTATTAACTACAATATTGCAGTCAACAGTCCAGTTCATCCCTCCATTAGCTATAGTATTATTGTGACAGCTCTGGCAATTAGCCTGCATCAGTGCCTTAACGGCCGTAAATTTTGGCCCGGCTACCCCGGCAGATCCCACAGTAACACTAGTTGTTTTGGTACAGCCATTAACATCTTTGACTGTAACCGTTATAGTGCCAGGTGCTACACTGGCGAAGCTTCCGGATGACTGAAAAGTTGTACCATTAATACTATAGGTGAAACCTGTACTTCCAGTGGCGGTTGCATTGATCGTCCCGTTGTTCTGACAGGCTGCGGCATCAGTAGCTGTAGCCGTTAGGTTAATATTTACGTTGGAACATGGGTTAGGCGGAGAAGGGTTTCCACCACTATTGCTCTTGCTACAAGCAATAATGATTAGACTTATTATTAGACCAGCTGAGAACCATTTGAAAAATAATTTTATCATCGGCATTCTTTTTATAGTTACGAAAAAGGATCATAACCAGTTCTATAAAATCGAAGTCATTCAAAAAAAAGTTGCCTGATGTTTAAAAGCAGAAATTATTATTATTTTTTTAGAAAAGGTTTGTATCCAACTGTAAACAGAATACCGCCACTGTTTAGTTTTACTTTTCCAACTCCTATTCCCTGAAGCGGGATTTTCAGGTAAGGCTCAGTCATAATAGATAAGCGGTCTGAAAAATGATATTGATACCCCCCTGAAAAATTGACAACAGCAAAAAGATGAGTGTTTTTGTTGCGATAAGTATGTTTGTAATATTGTGGTTGTCCCCATGCGTTTTTGTAGAAATACCCATAAGTTTCTTTTTTCATAATGTAAGAAGAAAGCCCGCCTGAAATGAACCAATTGTTGTTTTTTGTTGAAGGGAAAACATAAAGAAGGTTTACAGGTATTTCGTAAACAAAGCAATTGGCTTCAATTTTTTGAAGCCGGTTAATTGTATAGGGAGGATGATAACTGGCCGAATCGGCAGAATATATTTTATATCCTGCAAAAAATCCAGTTTTAAGTATCAGATGATTTAATATTTCATAACTGATACCTAAGCCCATTTGCATTTTAACTTTGCCCGGATTGTCAAACCCTGCGCTGCTGATATCTGGACCGAAGGAAAGATTTATACTCAATTTGCTAGCAGCCTTTTGCTTAATTTGTTTTCCTTGATTTATTGGTTGTTCCGCTTTACTTTCTGCCGAATCTTCCTGACGATTATCTTCAATTAGCGTCTTTTTTTGATTCGCACCTAATTCAGCTATATACGTATGTGCCGTATCATTTTCCGGGATGATAGTATTGCCGGGTTGCAATTCAATAGATGACCCTGGATTGTTTTTGGCAACATCACTGGTCGGTTTATTTTTTTTATTTTCTGGACCAGGCTTCAGGATTAATGTTAAGGGTCTTTCTTTCGATTGGTATGTTACTTGACTCAGAACTTGCTTTTCATTATTTGGGGCGATATGCGGGTTTTGTTGCCTTATGGCTGAAATGGAACCACCGGTTGGGGCATCTGCTCCTGTCTTGCCGGGAGTCAAAATAGCTCTATCAGAAGATTGGGGTATGACACTGCTTTTATCTGATAATTTGGTGATACCTGGCAAAGATTTATCGCTGATGTTGGTTTGCTCAATAAATTCATGTTTATCTTTTTCTCTTTTAGGCAGAATAAAAAACAATGCAGATATTGTTAGTAGTGAGGGAAATAACAAAAAAAGAATTATTCTTCTCCGCCGATTATTTACCGGGAGGTGTTTATCCAAAAGCGCCTCCATATTATCCCATGCTTTTTCATTGTAAGCGGGACCGGCGCTTTCATCAGCATTTTCTAATTTTTTATTTATCTCGTCAGACCACATTTTTCCTTGTTATTTCATTTCGTTCATACAAAATCTTTTGCAATTGTTTTCGGGCTTTTGCCAGGTTTGATTTAGAAGTACCCACAGAAATTCCTATTTCCTTTGCTATTTCTTCATGACTAAAGCCCTCGATCACAAAAAGATTTAAAACCGTTCTGTATCCTGGCGTCAGGTACCTGATAGCATTAATTATTTCCTGGTAAGATATTTTGGATAAGGAATCTTCTTCCTTTGATGGAAGGTGCATATAAGTTTCATTCAACTCCATGGTTACACTATGCTTTTGATTTTTTCTGAAGTGATCAATAGCTGTATAGATCATGATTTTTCTCAACCATCCTTTGAATGAACTCATGGTATCAGTATAAGCTGGTTTGAATCTGTATATCTCTACAAATACTTTCAGAAAACCGTCGTTGAGGATTTCAATCGCATTTTCTTCAATGCTTGTATAGCGATGGCAAATAGACATAGCATACCCGTAGAAGGAGCTGTATATTTTTTTTTGACTCTCCCTATTATTCAGGGCGCATCCCCTGATGTGTATTTCCAATTCCTGCCCGGATAGCAATTCTGGTTGGTTTCAGGTTAAATCGTAATAAAAGCTCAAAAGTTGCCTCAAAAATTACGATATTTTAGGGATTGTCGGGTGCAATAACCCATTCTATTTCGCCAAACCGAAAACTTTCTTCCAAAGCATGCTGTATCACTAATTCACCCAAAGGCGAAACAGAGTGGACCAAAGCTTCAAATACACGATTGCCTTTCTTAAACTTTACCGGTTCATTTTTCTTGTAGAGATGTAATCGGTAGGTATTATATATTTCTTCAAAGCCATTTTCAATCAATTTTTTAAAATTCTTGTCCATTAAAACACAAAGCTCCCTTCCCAATTGGAGGGGGGCATATTTCTTTCCGGTAATTTGGGCCAGTGAAACAGGATTTATCAATTGATTTGGGAAATTAGTTTGGTTGATGTTTATGCCAATACCCGCTACGGCCCATAACCAACCAGAAATTGAATTATCAATAATTGTATTGCGGTCTGCGCCCGGGGACAGAATAGTATCTCCTGATTTTTGACCTCCGGGTATTTCACCTGTTTTTCCTATGATATTCTCAATCAATATTCCTCCTGCCTTTCTGTCGCACCAGTATAGATCATTTGGCCATTTTATTTTGCATTGATTTCCTGCGTAGGGTTCAAAAAATTCAAAAACGGAAACAGCAATGCAGGCGCTTAATTGAAATTGTTGCGCTAATTGTAATGGGTAGGGGTTTATAACTACACTTAAAATTATGCTCGATTCCTTTGGAGCTGTCCATATTTTGCCTCTTTGTCCTTTCCCTGCCCTCTGCTCATGAGCAAAAAAAGCTTCACCATGCTGTGTCAAACCCGCATGTAGTTGACTCAGGGCATAATTGTTGGTACTGTCAACAGATATCAGCTCAGTAAATGGTGATCCAAGAGAATGGTATAAGGAGGGTTTTGGCAATTAATTGCTATTTTTGAGCAAAGTAAATGTGTTTCGGGGTAAGGGTGAATAGTTTAAGTATGCAATTCCAATAAACTTCAGGCCCACCAAAACATGAAACTATAACTAAATTAATTTCATTTATTGGAACAACTTGCAGTATTATCTACCCGTAAAAATAAGAGTGCAAACAGGTTAACTCATCGTTCTAAGATTATCAAAACCATTATTGCAGCTATTCAACAAAAGAAAGGGGAAAATATTATTTCCCTTGACTTGCGTAAGATTAATGAAGCCGTTGCAGATTTTTTTATCATTTGCGAAGCGGGAAATCAACCACAGATCAAGGCAATTGCTGATAATATTGAAGATCAGGTTAAAATGATTTGTGAAGAAGATCCCTACCATCATGAGGGGTTTCAGTCCCTGCAGTGGGTACTGGTTGATTACGTAAATGTGGTAGTTCATATAATGCTTTCAGAAAACCGGAAATTCTATAAACTGGAAGAAATGTGGAGTGATGCAGTGACGGAAAAGCATGATGAATGTTAAATGATATCCAGGCATTGAACTTTTTTAATCAATAATTATTAAATAGCAGGAATACAGAAAAAATATGTCGCAGGAACCATCCTATAATAAAAAAGAAAAAAACAGCTCACCTCGTTTTGGTAATCGTCCGCAGCAGGGTGGAGAGGATCCTAACCAGCCTCCACGCAAAGGGCCAAAATTCAGTATTTACTGGATCTATGCTATTATTTTTGCTGTCCTTATTGGCTTCCAGTTATTCGGGGGCCCGTTTTCATCCAGCACTGCATCTATTGATCAGGAATATTTTCAGCAAATTTTAAAATCCGGGGATGTTGATAAATACGTTGTAATCTCTAATCGCAACCTGGTTAAAATTTATATAAAAAAACCAGCATTACCAAAGTATACAGATAAACTTGAAAAAGGAATTGGCAAATCAAGTGCTGAGGGTCCCCATTTGAATTTCAAGATTGTTTCCGGGGATTCTTTTAAAGATGACATGCGTGAATTTTACGCTGCCAATCCTGAAATAAAAGATGTGGGCTCGGTAGATACCGAAAGTGATTGGTTTAGTAAATCCATTTCATTTTTGTTACCAATTTTACTCTTTGTAGGTCTTTGGATTTTGCTTATGCGCAAAATGGGAGGTGGCGCGGGAGGCGGAGCAGGACCG
The DNA here is from genome assembly GCA_051306075.1 of Chitinophagaceae bacterium. GTDB lineage: Bacteria > Bacteroidota > Bacteroidia > Chitinophagales > Chitinophagaceae > Terrimonas_B. The sequence goes on along the minus strand of JBPPMM010000614.1, from coordinate 34,516 downwards.
GGAGGTATTTTTAATATTGGTAAATCAAAAGCTACCTTATTTGATAAAGGAACTAAGGTGAATATAACCTTTGCCGACGTAGCAGGACTTGATGAAGCGAAGGTGGAAGTGATGGAGATTGTAGATTTCTTAAAGAGCCCGAAAAAATATACAGCCTTAGGAGGCAAGATACCCAAAGGCGCCTTGTTGATAGGCCCTCCGGGTACAGGCAAAACATTGCTTGCAAAAGCAATGGCAGGAGAAGCCCAGGTACCTTTTTTTAGTTTGAGCGGGTCCGACTTTGTAGAAATGTTTGTAGGGGTAGGGGCAAGCAGGGTTAGAGATTTATTCAAGCAGGCAAGAGAAAAAGCACCCTGCATTATTTTTATTGATGAAATCGATGCCATTGGAAGAGCCAGGGGAAAGAACGCTATGATGAGCAACGATGAGAGAGAAAGTACGCTTAATCAATTGTTGGTTGAAATGGATGGCTTTGGAACTGATACAGGAATTATCGTTTTGGCAGCCACCAACCGACCAGATGTATTAGATACCGCTCTACTTCGGCCGGGCCGCTTTGACAGGCAGATTTCCATTGATAAGCCTGATGTAAAAGGCCGTGAAGCTATCTTTAAAGTTCACCTGAAGCCCATAAAAATATCTGAAAAATTAGATGTTCATAAGTTGGCCGAACAAACACCTGGGTTTGCCGGAGCCGACATTGCCAATGTATGTAATGAAGCCGCCTTGATTGCAGCAAGAAAGGGCAAAGAAGCTGTTGATATGCAGGATTTCCAGGATGCAGTAGACAGGGTAATAGGAGGATTAGAAAAAAAGAATAAGATCATTTCTCCTGATGAGAAAAAGATTATTGCCTATCACGAAGCTGGTCATGCTATTTGTGGATGGTATCTTGAACATGCATATCCATTGTTGAAAGTGACTATTGTACCCCGGGGAACTGCTGCACTTGGCTATGCCCAGTACACTCCTAAAGAACAATACCTCTATAATACGGATCAATTAAATGACCAGATAGCCATGACATTGGGAGGAAGAGCCAGCGAAGACATTTTCTTCGGTAAAATTTCTACCGGCGCACAAAATGATCTGCAACAGATTACAAGGATAGCATACGCTATGGTCACCGTTTATGGGATGAATGAAAAGGTAGGTAATATAAGTTTTTACGATCCTCAGCAGGAGACTTCATTTACAAAACCTTATTCAGAAGAGACCTCAAAGTTGATTGACGAAGAAGTGAGAAAGTTAATTGATGTGTCCTATGTAAGAACAAAAAAATTGCTGGAAGAAAAAAGAGAGCAGGTTATCAAACTGGCCGAAGCCCTGTTAGATAAAGAGGTTTTATTTCAGAGTGATGTAGAAACTCTGATCGGGAAACGACCATATGAAGAGAAGAAGACACTGGATGTTGATGATGATATCTTGCCAAATGAAACAGGTGAAATATCCGCCGGTGTGCCTCCATACGACAGTGGTGTTACCAATAAGGCATTGCCATAAATTAAATATTCAATATTTTGGGATGAATATTTCTCCTTCCAAAGAGAACATTCTTAAAAAAATAAGAAAGGCGTTGAGTCAATCAACGCCTCTTCCATTTCCAAAAAGCGAAGGAAATGAATCAGTATTTCATCCGGCAAATCAAGAAAAAGAGATAGAATTTGCCGAGCAATTTACCAAACTACAGGGCAGATTTATTTATTGTATCAATGAACAGGAACTGGCATTTCAGTTAAACAGCCTGGTAAAAAAAATGGATTGGCAAAAAGTGTTTTGTCTTGAAGATGATTTGGTAAAAGCGGCGGGATTCGGATTATTTGAACGCATAGTAAAAACCGGGCTTGCTGACTGCGATGTGTCCATCACAGGTTGTGAGTGTATGGTGGCCAGAACAGGTTCCATTGTAATGAGCTCTGCCCAGGTAAGCGGGAGGTCAACAAGTGTATATGCCCCCGTACATATTTGTATTGCCTATTCTCATCAACTGGTATATGATATAAGAGATGCATTGCAGTTAGTAAAAGAAAAATATAAAGCCAATATCCCTTCACTGATCACGTTTGCTACCGGTCCCAGCAGAACGGCTGACATTGAAAAAACACTCGTGGTAGGTGTGCATGGTCCAAAAGAAGTGTATTTATTCCTTGTAGAATCCTAATATTATTGACTAGGCCTTTGTAATTTTAGGGTATGACAAATCATGCTTCTTATTATGTTTTTGTATATGGATCATTGCTGAGTGGCTTTCAAAGTGATGCTTATGAATACATCAGGAAATACTTTAACCTATTTGGTAAAGCAAAAGTAAAAGGCAGGTTGTTTGATACAGGCGAGTATCCTGCTGCAGTTCCGGTTCAGGAAGATTCATTCATTGTCGGCGAATTATACCTGGTTAAAAATGAAAAAGAATTTTCTTATGCTATTGCCCAATTAGACGATTATGAAGGTGTGCTGGCAGAGCAAGATGAGCAACCACTGTACCGGCGGGAGATTGTAGATGTTTACATTAATGACGCCATCGTTCCTGCATGGATATATTGGTATAATGGAGATGTAAGCGGGAAGCCGGGTATTGATTCCGGGGATATGTTACAATATTTGCGGCAAAAAAAATAACTATCTAATTCTCACTATACCTTCCTTTACTTTAATAAACTTCTCAAATATTTTTGAATCATGGCCCGGTACACTGTCATTAGCAGCCGGATCTATAGCAAAATCCTTTGCGGGCACGAATCCTGATCCTTTGGCAAATTCAATAGCATAAATTTCATATATATTATTTTGCCCGATACTCTTTTTAGAAAAAAGTAAAACTAATAAAACAAGCAGCCATTTCATTTTGGACAAAGGTTGAATAAGCAGGAGGTAAATTTATTTAAATGCCAGGTTGAAGGTAATTATGTATTTTGATTTCCATCTGGAATCAGTGAGCTGACTTGCATTTAAAATTACAAATCCTTCTTCTGCCTATATTTGTTCTATGCAAATTCCTTCCGGGAAAAAAATATTTTTTATCTCTGATTTTCATCTTGGCGCACCCGACCATGCATCCAGCCTTGAAAGAGAAAAAATAATTGTTCAATTTTTAAACGACATAAAAAGTGAGGCAGCTGAAATATTTATCGTAGGTGATATGTTCGATTTTTGGTATGAATACAGGCAGGTAGTACCGAAAGGATTTGTAAGACTACTTGGCAAGTTGGCCGAATTATCAGATGCAGGCATCCCAATACACTTTTTTGTGGGTAATCATGATATGTGGATGAAAGATTATTTTAAGCAAGAATTAAATATACCGGTATATTTTAAGGCGAAAGAGTTTGAAAGAAACGGGAAAAAATTCCTGATTGGCCATGGCGATGGACTTGGTCCGGGAGACCATGGGTATAAGCGGTTAAAAAAAATTTTTCGTAATCCAGCATGCCAATGGATATTTGGTGTGTTGCCTCCTGTATTGGGGATGGGACTTGCTAATTATCTCAGCCGGCGAAGAAGGGCTTTAACCGGGTCCTCCGAAGAAATATTTCTTGGTGAAGGAAAAGAATGGCTTATTACCTATTGCAAAGAAACTTTGCAAAAAAAGAAAATTGATTATTTTGTTTTTGGCCATAGACACTTACCGATAGATTATCGTCTTGTTTCCGGGACTTCCGTACAAAATCATTCCCAGGGTGGATTGCCGCAAATAATAAATGAAGAAAATGTTGATGACAGCCGGTATATTAATTTGGGTGATTGGATTCGTTATTATACCTACGCAGAATTTGATGGGAAGGATATGGTGCTTAAATCTTACAAGGGAAATGAAAATAAAATTATCCGAAACTGAATGAATAAATTTCTTTTTATATTATTATTTCTTTCTTTCGAACCATTTGGAGTTGAGGGGCAGACAGACAGTTCATTTAAATTGATAAAGATTGTACAAGGTGATATTGTTGCTTTTTCGGTAGACAATCTTGACAATATTTACCTGCTTAATAGTACCAACCAGGTGAAAAAACTGAATTCAAATGGCGATTCGGTAGCCATTTTCAATAATGTAAAAAAATTCGGGCAGGCAACTCTTATTGATGTATCTAACCCGCTAAAGGTGCTGTTGTTTTACCGCGATTTTGCTACCATCGTGGTATTAGATCGTTTATTGAATGTTCGGAATACAATTGACCTCAGGAAACAGAATATTCTCCAGGTTCGGGCTATCGGCCAATCATATGACAATAAAATATGGTTGTATGATGAAGTGGAAAACAAGCTCAAAAAGATAGACGAAGATGGAAAACTGCTCCTGGAAACGCCGGATTTTCGCCAGTTATTCGGAGACGCCCCCTCTCCCCAGAAAATATTCGATCAGGATCAATTTGTATATCTATATGATTCTGCCAAAGCAGTTTTCGCATTTGATTATTACGGAGCCTTAAAAAATAAAATTCTTATTGCCGGATGGCAAAATTTTAAAGTAGCCGGAAAATATATTTTTGGATCCGCCGGCAACAAGTTATTCCGGTATGATATAAAAACGTTCCGTGTTGATGAATGGAAAATGCCTGACGAGCTATACCTGAGCAAATCATTCAACTTTAGCTCTACCCGGTTATATGCCTTTAAAAATGGAGGTATTGAGATTTACAGTTTTCGATAACCGAATGCTGGCCGGATTCAATAATTTCGCTGCTTAATTTATTTTTTCTATGAATGAATTCCTTGACCGGATCTGGTTTGCTAATACTTTAAGGAGTTATTTCATTGTGATCATCATTATATCTTTTATAATAGTTGTAAAAAGATATATTGCCCGATATATAGCCGGGTTAATTTTTCATTTTGTAAAGACTATATGGCAGGATGTAGATAAAAAAACATTTACCAGCCTGGTAGCTAAGCCACTTGGTTTTTTCCTGGTAATTCTGGTTGCGGTTTCTACCCTTTATGAGCTTAATTTTCCCGAACAGTTGAATGTGAATATTTACCGGGTAACAGCAAGTGAACTGTTACAAAGTATAGGGTCCTTAATTCTTATTATTTCATTTATCCGGCTTTTAGTGAGGATCATTGATTTTATTTCCATTATCCTTCATCTCAGGGCAGCCCGCAACACCGACAATCAGCTTATTGTTTTTTTTAAAGATTTTTTCAAGGTAATATTAGCGGTCGTAGGATTTCTGATGATATTGAAATTTTCATTTGGATTCAAAATCGGAAATTTATTAACAGGGTTTAGCCTGGTGGCTGCGGCTATTGCTTTAGCCTTGAGGGAAAGCATGGAAAACCTGATCGCTTCTTTTATTATTTTTTTTGACAAACCTTTTAGTATGGGCGATGTAGTTAAGGTCCAAAATTTTACAGGTACTGTTGAAAAAATAGGATTAAGGAGTACTCGTATCCGCACTGAGCAAAAAACATTTATTACGGTTCCTAATAAACAAATGGTAGATAGTATCCTGGATAATCTTTCGTTACGTACACAACGAAAAGGCGAACTCAGGTTGGAGTTAAGCTTATCTACACCTTCTGATATTCTTGACCATTTAATTACAGGAATAAAGAATATAACGGGTCGGAAAGAAATTGAAAACGCTACTATTTTATTAAATGATATCACTTCTTCCGCTTTTGTAATTCTAATAGATTATTTTACCGGTCCGGTAACAGCGGTTGAGTTTAACGTCATAAAAGAGCAGGTAAATTTCGAAATATTAAGGCTGATGGAAGAATTGAATGTGGAGCTTGCGGGTGCGGGCATGAACAATTTTATGAAAAATAATCCGGGCCTGGAATAAAACTTCTGTTGCTGCTTTTAATTAATAATTATCCGGGAGAAACTAAATACTTGCTTTCAATTCAAGCAGAAATGTTTTGATATTTTCCAACGACTTTATCATTGAAAACTTTTCTTCAACGTTTTTATTTTTTTTCAGGTAATCCTTAGCTCCTTCAATCGTAAATTTCCGGCGGCGTAACAAATCGTAAATCAAAACAAGATTTTTAATGTCTGCAGGTCTGAAAAATCGGTCACCTTTTCGGTTTTTTCGGGGTTGAAGTATGTCAAATTCAGTTTCCCAATAACGTATCAACGATTGATTTTCTTTAAACATAATAGCTACTTCGCCAATCGGATAATATTGTTTCTTAAACAGAATATCATCGTTGGGAATTTCAATAAGTTCTGCGTTGATGCCCATATCTTTCAATGAACGACGACCCCTGGCAGGTGCAGATTTCTTATTTGATATTATGGTATTGGGTACAACAGGCTTTTCAACAATACTTTCTTCCGAATCTTTTGCAGTAATGGAAATATCGGGAGATGTAAGTTCCTTTTCCGCTGCTATAGTTCCAAAATCAAATGTGATTTGTGTAAAAGGCTTGTCCATAACAATAAAACAAAGATACAAGGATGTATGCTGCACTGCAAAGGTTATACCAAGTGTGGAAAAATAGGATACTAGTTACACATCTCTTAAAAGTCAAAAGCATGCCTTACTAATAATAATTGCAGGGTATATTTCTAATCCCGGACATGGTTTTCTCAAATATCCTAATCAAAACTTTGATTAGAGGCTGCAGCCTGTTTTAATAGCCTGTCAAACTGATCTGGGGTCAGGTCATTATAAAAGAAATACACCGGGTCTATTTTATTCCCATTTTTATGTACTTCGTAATGGCAGTGTGGTCCTGTGGATTTACCGGTGTTTCCTACCCATCCTATTATCTCACCCCTGGTAACCTTCTGGCCTGGTTTTGATTTTACTTTTACCATGTGGCCATATAATGTTTCGTATCCATAGCCATGATTAATGATAACGTGGTTTCCATAACCATTTCCCTTGTTGCCAGCAGTGATGACCGTTCCGTTTGCTGTAGCAAAAACCGGGGTGCCCTGTGGTGCAGCAAAATCAAGACCTGCATGCATTTTTACTGTTTTGTAAACCGGGTCAATCCGGTAACCAAAACCAGAAGCTATCCTGTTAAGATCTTTATTACTTACCGGCTGTATAGCGGGGGTATGCGATAAAAGTTGTTCTTTATTTTTTATCAACTCATCAATTTGTAAATAGGATTTGTTTTGCGCCTTTATCCGGCTGGCAAGAGTTGCTAAGGTGCGGGTGATAGAGGATAATAATTGATTATTAGCCATTCCCTCCACAGTGGCAATTTCTTTTTCTACTTCAATTTCCTTTGCTCTTGCACTATCAGGTATTGGATTGGCTTCAAAGATGGCCCGGTAAACATTATTGTCACGTTTCTCTAATTCCGCCATTTGCTTATCCAGTGATTTAGCCTTATCGCTCAGATCTGCGTATCTGTCCCGGAGTCGTTCATTTTGCGCCTGCAATATTTTTTCATTCGGGGAACCAATAAACTGGAAAGCGAAGTAGGAAATTAATGCTGCGGTAAAAACAGCCGCTGCAATAAAACCAAAAATGCGCAACAGCTTTACTTGCAGGGGAACCTCAAGCTTTTCATAGCGCAACGTATTGGTATTATAGTAATATTTGATTTTTTTCATAGCAAACCAGCCTTTGTCCTGGTTGCGGAACCTATAAATAATCCGCGATCTTTACCTTTGCCCCCCCGGCTAAATAGGATGGCGCAGTTTTTAGTATAGGGCAAGGTTAACAAATATAGGGCGATAAATAGCAAAAATCAACCCAATTATAACAGCAATTAAGGGGACAAGCGTAGAAACTACGGTACCATTTTGACAAAACAATAATAAAATGACTTCTGAAGATATTCGAAAACAGTTTCTTGATTTTTTTCAATCAAAGGGACACCATATAATTCCTTCGGCTCCCATCGTAGTAAAAAATGATCCCACACTGATGTTTACCAATGCGGGTATGAATCAGTTTAAAGACATTTTTTTAGGAAACATGGAAGCTTCTTATTCAAGAATAGCCGATACGCAAAAATGTTTACGAGTAAGTGGCAAGCATAATGATCTTGAAGAAGTAGGTGTGGACACCTATCACCATACAATGTTTGAAATGTTGGGAAACTGGAGCTTTGGAGATTATTTTAAAAAAGAAGCGATAGCATGGAGTTGGGAGTTGCTGACAGAAGTATATAATATGGATAAGAGCCGACTTTATATTACCGTTTTTGAAGGGGATGAGAAAGAAAAACTTCCGGGAGATGATGAGGCGATCAGTGTATGGAAAAATTATATTGATAGTGACAGAATTTTAATGGGTAATAAAAAAGATAATTTCTGGGAAATGGGAGATACGGGACCATGTGGTCCATGTACTGAAATTCATGTTGATTGCAGAACCAATGAAGAGAGAAAACGTATAGACGGAAAAACTTTGGTGAATCAGGACCATCCACAGGTAATAGAAATATGGAATAACGTATTCATTCAATATAATCGGAAAAAAGACGGAAGCCTGGAACCTTTGCCTGCCATGCACGTAGATACCGGAATGGGTTTTGAACGGCTGGTTAGAGTTTTACAAAACAAACAGAGTAATTATGACACTGATATTTTTGCCGGTACTATAAGTGAAGTAGAAAAGATTACAGGTAAAAATTATGTTGCCCATGAAGTTAATTCATCCACTACGGGAGCAAGCTGGAGGGAGGCCGTTTCCTTCCGGGTCATTGCGGATCATATCCGGGCTATTTGCTTTAGCATTGCGGATGGGCAGTTGCCGTCTAATACCGGGGCGGGTTATGTAATAAGACGAATTTTACGAAGGGCGGTCCGATATTATTACACATATCTAAATTATAAAAAACCTTTATTGTTTCAATTAGTACCCGTACTTGCCAGGCAATTTGAAAATGTATTTCCTGAATTAATAAAACAGGTTGATTTCATAACCAAAGTGGTAAAGGAAGAAGAAGAAGGATTCTTGAGAACGTTGGATAATGGGTTGAAAAGAATCGCCTCCATAATTGATGCCCTATCGGTGGATAATTCTAAAGAAAGAACTATAAAAGGGAAGGATGCATTTGAGTTATTCGATACTTATGGATTTCCATTAGACCTGATAAACTTAATTGCCTCGGAAAATGAACTATCAGTAGATATCGGAGGGTTTGAAAAAGAAATGCTGCAGCAGAAGCAACGTTCCCGGGCTATAGGTACAATCGAAACCGGAGACTGGGTAGAAGTCTTCAAGTCCGATCTTACATGTTTTGTTGGGTATAATGAGTTATCAACTGAGACCCGGGTAGTAAAGTATAGAAGGATCGAATCGAAAAAGAAAGAACAGTTTCAGATCGTATTGGAAAAAACACCTTTTTATGCGGAAAGTGGCGGGCAAGTTGGCGATTCAGGATCGCTAAATTTTGGAGAAAAAGAAATTCTGGTTTTGGATACAAAAAAAGAAAATGAACTCATCATTCATTTTACCGATCAATTGCCTTCCGATCTTTCAATTCCTGTAACGGCAACAGTAAATTCGCAAAGAAGGTTGCATATAATGTATAACCATACGGCAACTCACCTGCTGCATGCAGCTCTTCGCCAGGTATTAGGCAGCCACGTTTCACAAAAGGGTTCATTGGTTTCACCGGAACTTTTGCGCTTTGACTTTTCTCATTTTTCCAGGATGACCGAAGATGAATTAAGAAATGTAGAATCTATTGTTAACGAAAGGATCAGGAAGAATCTGCCAGTTATTATCAGGGAATTACAAAAAGAGGAAGCATTAAAATCAGGAGCTATGGCTCTTTTTGGAGAAAAATATGGTGATATAGTAAGAGTAGTTGCGATGGATCCTGGTTGGTCAGTAGAGTTGTGCGGGGGAACACATGTTGAATTTACAGGCATGATAGGGTTATTCACCATTACATCGGAATCTGCAGTTGCATCCGGGGTTCGCCGGATTGAAGCTGTAACTGGTGCTCAGGCTATTCAATATGTTGATGATATCCGAAGCCAATTTAAGCAAACAACAGAATTATTGAAGTCAAAAGATCCACTAAAGGCAATTGAAAAATTGCAGAATGACAGGGCCCTGCAGGAAAAGAAACTTGAAAAAATGGAAGCCCGGCAATTAGTGGTGGTTCGAAATGAGCTTTTAGAAAAGGCGGAGATTATTAATGGAGTTTCCTTTATTTCAGACATCATAGAAGTTGATAACCCTGACGCATTGAAAAAAATATGTTTTGACTTAAAAAATTATCTGACAGATTATGTTGCTGTATTGGGTGCTTATATTGGCAGTAAACCTTTCGTTGCTATTGGAATTTCGGATTCCGTTACAACTGAAAAAAATCTGGATGCCGGTAAAATCATAAAGGAAAAAGTTTCTGGCTTCATAAAAGGCGGTGGCGGGGGACAAAAAACACTTGCTACAGCAGGAGGCCAGGATCCGGAAGGGCTGAGAAAAGCAATTGATGCAGTAAAAGAGCTATTGTGATCTAATAAGGAAACTTCTTTCCTTTTTCATTCTTAGGGTCCTTATAATTTCTTAATTCCAAATAGATAGTGATAACATAAATAATAACAAAACAGCATAGAACTATTAAGCAGATGGACATAATTTTCAACATAAGGATTAAAATAGTTCGGTGGTGACGATGTCAAAAATGCTGATTTATTTGCAGAATCCCGCATATTTAAAGCCCGAAAAGCCCTTAGTAAATTTACGTAAAAATGTATTGGAGTAAAAGCTCTGAATTTGAATGGAAGGCAATCCCTGAAGGGGTAACAGCAATTTTAAAATAATAAAATAGAAAGTATTTTAGGTTAGGAAATATCAGCCGATTATCCATGGCTTAACAAATAGGTTTTTAACATTTCCGAAACGCTTCGTATTTAAATAAATGTATTTATATTTGATCTACGAAAAAAAACGTAGATAAATTATAAAAAATAAAATGATATGAAACATGTTGTAAAAAAGCTTTCAATTGTCTTGCTTGGCATTATATGGCTGGCGCCTGCTTCATTAAAGGCCCAAAAGGAAGACAAGGAAAAAAGGGAAGCAGAACAAATTATAATAACCAGAAAAGGAAATAATGACCAGAAGGTTATAGTGGAGGTTACGGCAGATAAAGTGCTGGTAAATGGTAAAGAAATAAAAGATGAAAAAGGGGATATAACTGTTAGACGTCACAAAATAAAAGATGTAAGGGCATTTGGAGGAGATAATTTCCCTGGAAACTGGACAGAAAATGATCATAATCAGCTTAGGATGTTTAATGTTGATGAAAATCGTGCTTTGTTAGGTGTCGTTACAGATCATTCAGATAAAGGAGTCGAAATTCAGAGTATTTCAAAAGAAAGTGCAGCTGAAAAAGCCGGTTTAAAAAAGGGAGATGTCATAACAAAAATCGATGACAAAAAAATTGAAAGCCCCGACGATCTTTCTAAAACTATAAAAGAACACAAACCCGGCGACAGGGTAAATATTACCTATCTGCGTGATAAAAAGGAACAAAAGGTAACTGCGGAGTTGGGTAAATGGAAAGGATCCCGTGCTTTTAGTTTTAATAACGGAAATGAAAACTTCAACATGAATTTTGAGGAGAATATGATACCCAGGATTCAATCAATTCCACGAATTGCCCCTCCTTTTAGTCAAAACTGGAGTTGGGCGGGCGGTAGTGCCAAATTGGGCATTTCAGTTCAGGATTCGGAAGATGGTAAAGGAGTAAATGTTGTACAGGTAGATGAAGATGGGAATGCAGCAAAAGCTGGAATTCTTGAGGATGATATTATTACTGAAGTAGATGGAAAACAAGTGAACAGTGCAGACGAAATTGCAAAATTGATGAAGGAAAGTAAAGACAAGGTGTCTGTAAAATTGAAGTTATTACGACAGGGGAAAACAGAAAATGTGGAAGTGAGGATTCCACGCAAGCTAAAAACGGTTGACCTTTAGCATCTTCAAGTCTGAAAAGAAATAATATTGGCTAATCAAAGGCTGGATTTCTAATTAAATTCAGCCTTTTTCTTTTTTAAGAATTCGCATAAGACTCTTTAGGCGATTGAGGCTTATTTTTGCTAACTTCTTGAAATGATCAATCAAAATAATTATGAGACTGTAGTGGGGTTAGAGGTACACGCCCAATTGCTTACTAAAAGCAAATTATTTTGTGGTGATAGTATAGCCTATGGTGCGGAGCCCAATACCCAGGTGAGCCCCATCACGCTGGCTCATCCGGGTACACTGCCCAGGATGAATAAAAAGGCTATTGAGTTTGCAATTAAAATAGGGCTTGCCTGTCATTGTGAAATAGAGAAGAAGAATTTTTTTGCCCGAAAAAATTATTTTTACCCCGACCTGCCAAAAGGTTACCAGATATCTCAGCATACTACTCCCATCTGTAAGCATGGTTTTGTAAAAATAAAATCCGGCAACTCTGAAAAAAAAATAAGACTTAATAGAATCCACATAGAGGAAGATGCAGGAAAAAGTTTGCACGATGTGGAAGCTGAAAATACTTGCATCGACTATAACAGGGCGGGCACTCCGTTAATAGAAATTGTAAGCGAACCTGATATCAGGAGCAGCGACGAAGCATATAATTATCTTTCAGAATTACGCAAACTGGTTCGCTATTTAGATGTGAGTGATGGAAATATGGAAGAGGGAAGTTTTCGCTGTGATGCTAATATTTCAGTTAGAAAAATTGGAGACTTGAAATTGGGAATCAGGGTGGAAGTGAAAAACCTGAATTCAATCCGTAATGTAAAAAAGGCCATCGATTTTGAATCGGATCGGTTAATTAATTTGCTTGAAAAAGGCCAGCCTATTGTTCAGCAAACAAGGAGTTTTGATGCAAATAATGGTACAACCTTCTCCATTCGCGACAAAGAGGACGCCGACGATTACAGGTATTTTGCAGATCCGGATCTTACTCCTTTTCATATTGAAGATGATTATATTGAAACCATTCGTAAGACCATTCCCGAATTACAGGAAGAAAGAGTTGAGAGGTATATATCGGTATGGCATTTGCCGGAATATGATGCCTATGTGCTGACAGATGAAAAAGAGACAGCTGATTATTTTGAAAAAATCATTGAACACACCTCCAATTATAAAGCTGCATCAAACTGGATGCTGGGCCCGGTAAAATCGTGGTTGAATGAAAATAATAAGAGTATCAATGATTTTCCTTTAGCACATGAACAAATAGCAAAGTTGGTTCATTTGGTAGAAAATGGCAAGGTCAATTTTTCTGTTGCCTCTTGTAAATTATTTCCTTTTCTGATAAACAATCCTGACCGGGAACCGGAAGAAATTGCTTTAGAAAAAAATCTTATCCAACAATCCGGTGCTGATTTCCTTGAACCCTTGATCAATGAAATATTGGAAAATAATGCGGAAAAAGTAAAGGAGTATAAAAAAGGGAAAAAGGGATTGCTGTCTCTGTTTGTAGGCGAAGTGATGAAGCGTTCAAAGGGCAAAGCAGATCCACGGGTCACCAACGATATTCTATTGGAAAAACTTAAATCATAAAAAGTCTGTCTTTTATAGGATAGGTTATTAAACAAAAATTAATATGCGTTTACTATTCATAGCATTACTTGTAACAACAGTTTTATCATCATGCACCGATTCAGCATCCGAAAATAAATTTTCAGTCAGCGGAACTATTTCCAAAAGCAATGCTAAGAAGATATACCTGGAAAAGATCCCTGCTGCAACTATGCAGCCATTACTTGCCGATTCAGCTGAAATTGGAACAGACGGCAAATTTTTATTAAAAGCCGATACAAGCGAATCAGTTGTATATAATCTGAGGCTGGATCAAAGCACATACCCTGTTGCATCCATCATTAACGATGCGGGGAAGATAAAGTTGAATATTGAATTGAGTAAAGAAAATAGTGAATTTGCTGAAAAATATGAGGTGGAAGGATCACCTGCCAGTCAGCAAATGAAGGAGTTTATTCATGACTTTAACAATGACCTGCAAAAAATATTTATTATTGCCCGGCAAGCCGACAGTCTTAAAAATACAGGAGTAACAGATAGCCTTCTTTTCCCTTTAATGGCTGAGCAAAAAGCAATGGCTGATAAAATAAAAAAATATTCGGAAGATGCCTTAAGTAAGGCCAACGATCCTGCATTAATATTATTTGAACTGGGGTATTATCAATCTACGGCAAATGGTGCAGGGTTTGGATTGCAGCCATTGAGCAATGACCAGGTTTATGAAATTGTGAACAGGACGGCAGCCAGATTTCCATCCCACCAGGCCATTGCCGCCATAAAATCATCGTTAGATGAACAAAAAAATAAAGTAGTTGCTGGAAACTGGGTGGGTAAGGAAGCTCCTGATTTTTCCTTGCCCGATATAAATGGGAACCCTGTAAAGCTCAGTTCTTTCAGGGGCAAGTATGTATTGGTTGATTTTTGGGCTAGTTGGTGCAGTCCCTGTCGTATAGAAAATCCTAATGTGGTAAAAACTTATAATCAATTCAAGAATAAAAATTTCACCATATTAGGTGTTTCATTGGACAGGCCAGGGCAGAAAGATAAATGGCTGAAAGCGATTGAGGATGACAAATTAACCTGGACGCATGTAAGTGACCTTCAGTTTTGGAATAGCCCTGTAGTTGCATTGTATGGGTTTGAAGGGATTCCTTTTAATGTGCTGGTTGATCCGCAGGGAAAGATCATTGCAGAAGGTTTAAGAGGAAGTGATTTAGACAATACATTGTCAGAAGTTTTAAAATAATAACCATTCAGGCTAATGGTTTTATGCTAAAAAAAAGGAAGGCGATCATTTTAAGATCGCCTTCCTTTTTAAATTTCAAGTGGATTATTTATCCCAGAATACCCGAACCAGCAAATTAGGCTTTTGGCCCGGGCTTTTAGGGTTAAGGTCAATTTCGCTTTGTGGATAAGGCAGTGAACGGGGAATGTCTGTTGTTACAGCATTACCAACTTTAGTGATTTCAGGAAATCCGGTACGTCTCCAATCGGTCCATGGTTCTAGCATTACACCATAATTGGCAATATACTTTTCCTCTATTATACGCTTCACTTTTTCTAATTCAGTGCCTGTCAATGTTCCTTTTGTAGCAAGGTAAAGTGCAATATTTGCATCACTTACTCCCGCCGACTTCATTGATGCCGTAATTCCCTCTCTGAAAAAAGCTTCAGCGTCACCGGGTGCTCCATATACTGCAGCTTCGGCCCTGATAAAATTATACTCAGCATAAGTAAGTAACCTGATAGGGGCATCCCCAGTATATTTAATTGCAGATTCCGTAAAGGAACCATCACCACTTGGAGCTCCAACGGAGGTTGTGGCTCCTCTCAGGAAAGTGTGCATCCTGGAATACTTTCTTGATGACGGGTCTCCGGACAGAGCACCGGCGTAATTGCCGCTTCCAGCAGGAAACTCTGTAAAATAAGTGGCCCTCCTTGGATCAGCATTTGAATTCATAAGGTTAACCATGAATGCATTTGCGAAAAGATAATCTTCTCTCCTGATCTGGAATTGGTGAATCGGATTCTGACGCTCTGTTTCGTTAAAAAATGACATCTCAAAATTATCCGCATTACTGGCAAAAAAAGTAGTTGCGGGGTTGCCCACTAATGCACTGATCTGACTAAGCATAAACGCTTTGTCAAACTTTGAATAATGAATGTATATCCGAAGCTTCAGCGTGTTGGCAAACTTGATCCAATTCGCCTTTTTTGTAGAAAAAGAACCCGGATAAATAGTTGAATTAGTCCCTGGAGACAGTGACGAAGTGGTACTGTTTATTTCAACAATACCCTCATCAATCAGCTTAATAATTCCTTTGTATACATCTTCATCATTATCATACGCTGGAAATAAATTCTCTGTGTTTTTTAATGCCTCACTGAACGGAATATCCCCCCAGGAGTCAACAAGTATTTGGTAGTTAAACGCTTTTAAAAGCTTTGCTACTCCTGAATAATGAGGGGCCTGTAAAGCTCCTGCCTGTTGAATTATTGTTTCCAGATCATTCAATGTATTTGAGTAGGTGGATATCCATTGATTATTAACATCAGCAGACTGAATATTATATTTTTCATAAGCCTGCGTCTGAGTTTCACCACCTGTAGTTTGGCCAGAAAGCTGCTGACTTAGTAAGGCAGCATACCTGAATAAATCACTACCTCCGTCAAAACCTGTGTTTACCGTTGCGTTAGTCAACAACAGGTCCAGGGGAGCCTGGGTAGCAAGGATATTGTCAGGATCCTTATTTATATCCAGGTACTTCTTACAAGATCCTAAAGAAATCGTAAGAATAGCTATTGAAAATATTATTGAATTTTTTCTCATATCAAATTTTTTACTGTTAAGGTTATAAAGTCAATCTTAGATTTACGCCCATTGTACGTGTAGAGGCGTTTGCGTTAAATTCAAGACCCTGAAAATTACTTGCACCCAGTACATTTTGTTCCGGATCCAGGTGAGGATAGTCTTTTGTCCAGAGAAACAGATTGCGCCCAAAAACTCCGAACTCAATATTTCCAAAAGGGGTTTTGTTTGTAAATTCCTTTGGTAAACGGTAGTATAAATTTGCTTCTCTAATCCGCACCCATTGTGTGTTAACAATAAAACCTTCTGCGGCAACATATTTGCCGGTGTTGCCCCAATATTGTTCTGCTGTAATGGGAACATTAACGGCATTGCCATTTACATCCACACCCTCAAACTGGTAATTTTTCAGTAAAGTATTATTGTCTTTATCAACCCTTGGCTTATCGGCCGTTTCAATAACCACTCCATTCCTCCTTAGATCGGCCAGGTTCCTGGAGTATATATCGCCTTTACCCCTGATGTCTACCAATACATCCATAGCAAATCCTTTATAGCTGAATGTGTTGCTCAAACCAATGGTAAATTTAGGATTTGGGTTACCTATCTTAAATACTCCGCTTGTAGGTGTAGGCAGTCCATTCGCGTTTAGTAAGATTCTTCCTTGTGCATCCCTGTTATACTGGTTACCATATATTACTCCAAATTCTTCTCCTGCAACCAGGCGAATATTAGGTGTAGTAAATCCGGCAAGAGTAATAACCGACACACCCGGGGCCAACTGGGTTACTTTTGTTTTGAATTTAGTATAGTTTCCGGAGATTGACCAGGTGAAGTTTTGTGAACGTACAGGAATTAACGTCAGTCCTACTTCTACTCCTTTGGTATCCATTTCACCCGCATTTCTGAAAACAGAAGAAATACCGGATGCTCCTGAGTAAGGAACTGAAAAAAGTCCTTCGGTTAATTTCCGTTGATAATAATTTAATTCAAGAATGATACGGCTATTCCACAGTGTTGCATCAAGCCCTATTTCTCCTTCAGTTGTAAATTCTGGTTTAAGTTCAGGGTTTCCGGCGTTATCATTGATTGTATAGCCTAGCAGGTTATTAAAAGGAAATGAAATAGCTGGTCCGAAGCCATCAGCTGCACCGCCCACACTTGCATAATTATCGGTATTATAGGCTCCGGGTCCACGACCTACCTTACCATAGTTGGTGCGGATCTTAAGCTGATTAACAAAATCTGATTTTATAGAAGGAATCGCCTCAGTTAAAACCACACTAAGGGCAGCAGCAGGATAAAATACAGAATTGTTTTTTATAGGCAGAGTGGAAACCCAATCGTTCCTTGCTTTTAAATTGAGGGAGAGCCAGGAATTATAATCTAATACAACATCACCAAATACACCAATGGTTCTTGACCTCGTAGATCCTACAGCAGGAGTAAATAAGGTTGTTGCATTTGATATATGATCAAATCCACTTACGTTAAGCTTGGTTGATCGATTATTAAGTGTCCTTGAACGATTGTCGGCAAACTCATTACCAACTGTGGCTGAAACACCAAATACACCGAACTTTTTATTGGCATTAATTGTAAAATAGGAACCTATGTTACGGATATCATTTCTGTTTTCCACTATACCACCCAATGTTGCAGAATTTGAGTTTCCTCCACCTCTTACACCCACATTATCGAAGCCATGTGAAAAGAAGGAGTAATTGTCAGTACCGAATTTAAGGTCTGAGTTTAACCAGTCAGTAAATTTATAGTTAAGACCCAGGTTTCCGTAAAGACGGCTATTTTCATCTCTGTACCGGACATTTTCTATACTCCAGTTGGGATTATCTTCTCCACCCCAATACCATTGCTTTCCATCAGGCGTATAATAGGGAGATCCTTCAAGGTCAAAACTACGGGGAGTAAACCATGATCTGAATACAGGATTAGAGAGCTGATTTCCTTGCTGCGTTCTTCTTGACGTTGTATTTACATAATTTGCCAGCGTACTGATGGTAAGATTTTTAGTTACATCTGAGCTAAGATTGATCGAAATGTTATTCTTATTCAGCTTATTATTCCTTATAACATATGTTTCCTGCTGATTGCCATAAGAAACACGATAAGTTGTTTTATCGGTTCCTCCGCTCATACTAATTGTATTCTGAAGGCCACTTCCATTTTCGAAAAGATCTTTTACATTGTTTGGATATGCCTGAAGCGGTTTAGTTACTCCATAAAAATCAGTGTAACTTCTTCCATCTATTCTTGGACCCCAAGAAGTAGATTGGGTATTACTCAATACAGCTTTAAGGTAATTTGGATTAGGAGCTCCGGCTACTGTTAGCCGGTAATCTCCCGCACCCTGTGCATATTCATTTTGATATTCGGGTAAACGGTTTGCTGTAATGGTGCTATAAGAACTCACAAGTTCTATTGCGTTCTTCGATTTTTTACTTCCTTTTTTTGTAGTAATCAAAATGACACCACCGGCACCCCTGGAACCATAACTAGAGGTTGCCGCCGCGCCTTTTAAAATGGTCATAGACTCGATATCATCAGGATTGATGTCAACAACACGGTTTGAACTTGTAGCACCCGTTTGCAGGGTGGTACCACCACCACTGTTATCAATAGGTAAACCATCCACTACATACAGAGGTGCACTGCTTCCTGTTACAGAAGTATATCCTCTGATCAGTATACTTGATCCTGTAAAGCTACCACCACTTCCCTGGGTGCGCACACCAGCCACTTTGCCTACCAATGAATTACTGATATTGGAGTTTCTTACTGCTGTAAGATCTTCGGCTTTTATTGTTGGAGTGGAATAGCCTAGCAGTTTTTTGTCTCTTTTGATACCAAACGAGGTCACTACTACCTCTGCCATGGTTCTATTTTCGGATTTCAGTGATAAATTGACTATCGAATTTGTCCCGATCGTCATTTCCTGAAGCGTCATATCCACTGCAGAAAAAATTAAGGTGTTGGCTTCTGCCGGAACTGTGAGAGAATAGGTTCCATCTGAATTGGTAACCGTTCCGCTGTTGGTGCCCTTTATTATTACAGAGGCATTTGGGATGGGGTTTCCCTGATCGTCCGTTACCTTACCCGTAACGGTTTTTTGCGCTAGCAACCCTCCTGTAAAATACAGGATGGCTGTTAGCAAGACTAACAGTTTTCTCATGTGTGTTTAGTTTAAGTATAAAAAAAGCGATCGCTCCCTAAAGGATGCATTTGCAATAATAAAACAATCTGGGAATATTTTATCCTTAACCAATTGCAATCCTACAAAAAGCATTTATCAGATTAAATACAGACAGGTTATATGGGGTATTAGCTGCTCTTAAATTATGAGCTGCTCTTTTTTCCCTTAATCAGATCGATCAAAAGGGATGGTAATAATACGAGATTGGTAAAGGTGGCCGTAACCAGTGTTAAAGAGGTAAGCCATCCTAGTGACTGAGTACCTCCAAAACCACTAAAACTAAAAATGATAAATCCCGCTATCAAAACAAGCGAAGTATATATTATACTGATACCCGTACTGTGTATGGTTTCAATCACGGTGTTCTTGATATTGAATTGCTGGTGAGAAAGCTCTTGTTTATAATTTACCAAAAACCGGATGGTGATATCTATCGCAATGCCCAGCGCCACACTAAATATTAATACGGTAGAAGGCTTTAGGGGAATACCGGCCCATCCCATAACCCCTGCTGTAATTACAAGGGGTATTATATTGGGGATAAGGGAGCACAGCAGGATCCTGACCGATTTAAATAAGTATAACATACAAAGAGCAATTAATAAGAAAGCCCAAAATATACTTTCCTTTAATCCATTTATAATAAAGCGACTTCCTTCAAGAAAGGTAATACTGGTGCCGGTAAGTTGAACATCATATTTATCTTTTGGAAATAACTGGTCAACGCGATATTGAATAGTATCCAGTATTTCAGGCAGGCGAACACTTCCCACGTCAGCCATAGATACACTAATCCTTGCTTCCTGCCTTGTCGAATCCATGAAAGTTGATACCAGCCGGGTAAATGAATTTTTTGGAGCTGAGGAATCGCCTTTGAAACTTAAGTATTGTGCTAATGCAGGAAGATCATAATCAGCCGGCATGGAATAATTTGCGCTATCGCCTTCAAAAAATGCCTGCTTCGCAAATTTCAATCCCTCCGTAATGCTTAAGGGACGGGCTATTTCAGGCATAGCAGCTATATATTGCGATAATGAGTCAATTCGCAAAAGGTTATTTAATATCCTGGTTACACCATATTTTTTTTTGGTATCTACCAGAATTTCCAGGGGCATGACACCCTTAAAATTTTTTTCAAAAAACTTCAGGTCGGTATATATTTTATCTGTTTTGGGGAGATCGTCAACAATATAGCCAACGCTTTTCAATCTGAAAATTCCGGCAACTGAAAATATAACAACAACTAATGTGACGACGTAAATCAACCGGCGATGATTAAGGCTCCAGCGTTCAAGCCTGTCCAGCCATCTGTTAAGCCTTGGATTATGCAAATATTTTGTATGTCTTGATTTGGGAGATGGCAAAAAGCTTAATACAACAGGAATAAGAATCAGAGAAACAAAAAACAATACCATGATGTTGATACCGGCAACCACGCCAAACTCCTGGAGAATTTCACTTTTTGTCAATGCGAATACTGCAAACCCAATAGCGGCAGCCAGGTTACAAAATAAAGTAACAATGCCCATCCGGCCAACCATAGCCACCAATGACTCTTCCCTGTTACCCTTATCGTTATATGATGTATGATATTTATTAAGGAAGTAAATACAATTGGGAATGCCTATCACAACAATCAGGGGGGGTATCAGGGCTGTCAGTAAAGTAATCTTATAATTCAGCAGATGCATCGTGCCCATACTCCATAATACACCAATAATCACAACGGCAAGAGATAAAACCATTGAACTGAAAGAGCGGAAAAATATTAAAAGGATTAAAGCCGAAAGTATCACACTAGCTAGTAAAAACCACTTCATTTCATCAGCTATCCTTGTTGAAAGTTCAGTACGGATCAAAGGCAAACCACTTAGATAAATTTCCTGGTTATTTTCCCTGCCAAAAGTTTCAGTTAGTTTTCTGATTTCTCCCACTACCGCATTTCTTTGCTTTGAATTCATCACTTTTTTATCAATGCTTACACCCATCAGCCATGCGTTGGTTACGGGATTGTAAAGTAGCTCCCTATAGAAAGGAAGACTTAAAAAAATGCGGGCACTGCTATCTATTTCTGCCTGGCTAAGCTTCTTTTGTGGAAATATGACTGTTCCATTCAGTTTCTCGGTTGCAGAATCTTTCACAAGATTGACCGCAGAAGGCACAGAAATAATATCCGTTACGCCGGTTACATTTTTAAGTTCTTGCTGCAGGTGAACATAATCATTAAATATTTTTTCTTTAAATAGTTCAGGAGTTTGAATACCGATTACCAATAAATTTCCGTCCTGCCCATATTTTTGTTTGAAATCCTGATACGTTTTATTGGCCGGATGGTTAGCCGGAATTGCCCTGCTAAACTCATAGCTTAATTCCACCTTTAAAGCATGGTAGGTCATAAATGCTGTGGCGGCGAGAAGAATGATTAAAAGAGGCCATCGATTGGCAAGAATAAATTGTCCGGTTTTTCGCCACATATTATTGTTGTTTTAATAGGCTGGGTTATTTGTACAGCCGGCTTTTATAAGGCAGGCGATGCAAAGAAACATAAAAAGAGCAAGCCTTAATGTAATGAAGGGGAGTTTCTGAAATGTCTTTACAAAATAGTTTGTCTGGGAGGAAAAGTAATCTTCTTCCTTTCTCAATTGTTTACAATAATTTTGAAAAATTTATTTTTCTCATTGTGCATTATGGTCTTTGCACCCAGAGTGCTAATGCGTATTGAATGTGAGTAGTGCGGCTACCCTACCCCGAACATGACAATAGATCTAACATAGTTAAATACACGTAATTTCAAACGGATCAACTAAATTATATTGACGGATAAACTTCATCATACAAAAGGTATTGTTTTACGCTCTGTAAAATATGGGGAAACAAGTTTGATAGTTTCTATTTTCACCGAAAAGTTTGGAATTCAATCCTACCTGGTAAATGGAGTAAGGATGTCTGTCAAAAAAGGAAACGGGAAAGCCAGCCTGTTTCAGCCAACCGCTATATTAGATATGGTTGTATATCATAATGAACTCAGGCATCTACAAAGGATAAGGGAATTTAAATGGGGATACTTATATCAAAACATATTGTCAGACGTAAAAAAAAATGCGGTGGCTCTTTTTATGACGGAGTTGCTCACTAAATGCCTGAAACAACCTGAGCCCAATACGGATCTTTTCCAGTTTACTGAATACTCTTTTATGCACCTGGATGAGGCAAGTGATACCGTTACTGCCAACTATCCCTTATTTTTTGCCTTGCACTTACCTGTCTTTTTTGGTTTTCGCTTTATTGACAACTATTCAGAAGATTTTCAGTTTCTTGATTTGAAGGAAGGGGAATTTTTAAGAGAGGCCCCCGGACATCCGCATTTCCTTGATGAGAAACAATCCTATTATACTTCACAATTTTTAAAGGTGCTAAAACCCGTGGAGTTGGAAGATATAAAGCTTAACCAGGAGTTCAGGCGCCCCTTGTTGTATGCTTATGAAATTTATTATGCGTTACATATTCAGGATTTTGGTGCTATGCGCACCTTACCTGTTCTAAGGGAGATATTAAGCTGATGAAATATAAAATGAATAATGATCAGGCAATTCGTTTGGAGTCAGTTAAGTTTTCATCACACCACACTATTCCCGGTTTTTTCCCTTTTTCAAAACTTCCCAGTAAATGATCCATTTTCAATGCCCTTGCGCCATTGATAGTTGCCCATTTTAGCAATTGCTCAGTTTTTATATCACGAAAATTTTCCCGGATAGTTCGCATTTCAGCAACAATACTTAATTGATGATTGGAGGCAAGACTATCAGTACCTAAAACAATGCTACAATTCTCCCTTATTAAGGAAGCAATATTTGGAAGTTGGTCATCCAAATACAAATTAGCATTGGGACAAAGACACCAATACAGTTCTGGCATGTCAGGTGAGTACATGCCGAAGGAAATATCTTCATCGCTTGAATGTACATTGTGCACTAATATTACCTGCTGGCCAGGCGAAAATTTTTGTAAATAAGTTTGAAGGCTGGTTTTTCCCGAATAATTAAAATGAGAAGAGTCAATATTGAATTCTTTATAAAATTGAAGAAACTCTCCCTTTTTTTTTAAGAACAATTCATTTTCAGCTTCAGCTTCCTGGTTATGGAAGGTCAACAAATTGTTACCAGGAAAATGACTGATTTTTTCCCATAATTCAGAAGAAACAGAATAGGGCGCATGAGGAACTATTGAGTTTTTCCCTGTTCTTATACCGCGGTCCGAACTTGAGTAAATATTATCAAACGAATAAAAGATCTCTTTTGCTTTGTTTAAACGCATTTCAGCGTGTTGTGGTTCAAAGCCGGCTGCTTCTATAAAATTATGATAGATTATTCCACTCTTTGATTTTTGTAAAATGGTTAATGTGGTATTACAAATATCTCCTATTGCCACTATACCATTTTCTGTCATTTCTTTTTCTGCATTTTCAATAGCTTTCAGCATTTCATTTTCAGGAAAATCCCGGTTGCTTATGACGCTGGAAATAAATTGTATCAATCCTGTTTTCTCATTAATTTTTTTTTTCATGTGGCTAAGCTCCAAATGGCAATGACAATTGATAAAGCCGGGACTAAGGATGCCCTGAAAAAAAATGACGTTGTCCCCTGCATCTATTTTGTTTACAATATCCATTACTACGCCATCACCGGAGGTAATCAAAACAAATTGATCATCCCAAAAGCGGTATCCGTCAAATAGCTGATCAGCGCTGAACTTTTGAATAGCCATACATGTAATTCTTTAACTTTGCCACCCCTTATTTTGGGGCCGGGTAAAATTGAACTTAAAATTTCGTATTTCGTACTAAGCTTATATAAAGATGCTGGATAAACTTGAGGCAATAAAAGGAAGATTTGACCAATTGGGGTTAGCGTTAACTAACCCGGAGATTGTTAGCAACAATAAGAAATTTGCAGAAACAAGTAAAGAATACCGTAGCCTGGATAAAATTGTAAAGGCATACAATGAATACAAGAAAATACTGGACGATATTGATTTTTATAAAGAAGCCCTGGATGGTGGCGACGAAGAATTAAGAGAACTTTCAAAGTCAGAAATGCCGGGGTTGGAAGAGAAAAAGGTAAATACCGAAGCCTATATCCGCCAGTTACTGATTCCTAAAGATCCACAAGATGAAAAGAATGCCATCCTGGAAATTAGAGCTGGTACTGGTGGCGACGAAGCGAGTTTATTTGCGGGGGATTTACTCAGAATGTATATCAGGTATTGCGAAAGAAAGGGGTTAAAAACTGCCATATTGAGCGAAAATGAAGGTACAGTGGGTGGTTACAAAGAAGTGCAATTGGAAGTTACCGGAGATGATGTTTATGGTACATTGAAGTTTGAAAGCGGGGTGCACAGAGTGCAGCGGGTACCTCATACTGAAGCAAGCGGAAGAGTTCACACATCTGCAGCTACTGTGGCAGTAATGCCCGAAGCTGAAGAAGTGGACTTTGAATTAAATCCTGCGGATGTAAAAATGGAGACAGCCCGGAGCGGAGGAGCGGGTGGTCAAAATGTAAATAAGGTAGAGACTAAGGTATTGCTTACTCATATACCAACCGGAACTGTGGTGGTGTGCCAGACCGAGCGATCTCAGTTGGGCAACCGGGAAAAAGCAATGCAAATGTTAAGGACAAAATTATACGAAGAGCAGGTAAGAAAACAGGAAGAAGAAATTTCCCGGCATCGTAAAAGCCTTGTCAGTTCAGGTGACCGGAGTGCCAAAATAAGAACGTATAATTTTCCGCAAGGTCGAGTTACTGATCATCGCATAGGGCTTACCGTTTACAATTTGGATGATGTATTAAATGGAAATATCCAGGAGTTTATTGATAATTTACAATTTGCCGAAAATTCTGAAAAAATGACCAGCCAGCAATAAGCAATTTTCCGGTTCACCAAGGTGTTCTTTAAAAATCAATTATCTTTCTTCTACAAATTAATAAGGATGCTTGAACAAATTTCAAACCTGGTAAAAGAGTATGGCAATGAGGTTGTAGTAAAAAACCCTGCTATTCCCAATGAAGAAAATAATGCAGTGCTTGCTGAAGCAACCAATACTATTACCGGCGGATTGCAGAATATGCTTTCCGGTGGAGGCCTGCAGGATATAATTTCAATGTTTACAGGTAAGAATTCGAAGAACAAGGATGATTCATTGACAAACGGAATCGGAGGATTATTGAAAAATCCAATGGTTACAATGATGGTAGGCCACCTGATAAAAAAGTTGATTGGAAAGTATAAAATAAATCCTTCGCAGGCCAGCCAAATTTCAAATAATCTTATCCCGAATGTATTGAACGGGTTGATAAGTAAAACAAGGAGTAATGATCCTGGTGATGATGCATTTGATCTCAATGATCTGGTCGGTATGTTATCAGGAAATAAAAACACAGAAGGATCTGTTCCTGGCGGATTTAATTTCCAGGAATTATTAAACGGATTCACCCGGGGTGGTGATAATAATCAGGATATCCCGGATTTTAATTTGCAAGATATCATAGGGCAGGTAACCCATAAGGCTCAGCAAAACCAGCAACAACAATCGGGATCAGGAAAAAGCCTGAGCGATCTTATAAAAGGATTCTTTAACTAACCGATTTAAGTCCCTGAGCATATTAAATAATTTTTTTTTCTTTCAGGAGAAGGTTTTGATTTCTTCTGTCGTCAAATTATTATAGCTGCTGAAAATGCTAACTGTGCAGGTAAGCAGTTATTAATGTTATATGCAAGTTCTTTCTATTTTTAAATCTTGGGGATATGGTATTGACCCCTCAATCAGGAAAAAATTCCACAGGGTACTTTGTATAATTTAAATAGTGGGGTAAAAAAAGTACTATCTGCCTTTTAAACTTTCATTAACAGCAGGTAGTACAGGAATGGCAGTAAATTTGTGTTATAGATTATAAATAAATCATTGTAAATATAAAAGCAGACAATTTTCTCATAAGCAGTTAGTTTTGGTTGCGACCCCTGTTTCTACAGGGGTCTATTTTTTTTATATCTTCCGACGCTGAAAATTACTCCCAGCAGCGACCCAACACCATCAGCAATGATATCTCCCAAATCAAAAGAACGAAAGGGTACCCAATAAAGCTGAATATATTCAATTGCAACGCCATATAAAAGGCAAAGCATTCCAATCAAAATAAATTTTCCAAATAATTTTTCTGATACTTTATTTGTTTTATAAACTGCATTGCAGGCTAATACTGACAGGATGATGAAAATTCCCAGGTGGACCCATTTATCAAAAATGGGAATATTGTCCGTCCATTTTTCCCGGGAAAATGCAGAGGCAGGAAGTGTAAATAAAACAGTTGAAACGATAAGCCAGGTAATGGCAGGAAAAAAGAACCAATATTTATTTTTCAAATCCACGAATTTGCTGCAATGTTAATGGAATTTTTCTTGTGTAAATTGAACCAACCTGGTGCATGCCCATAAAAACCGGAGAACCTATCCTTCAAAAAGAATGTGCATCGGAATGAAAAGAGACCCCAAAAGAGGTCTCTTTATTTAACCAACTACAGAACCAAAAATCACTAATAGCAATTATGGTTTCTGTAATTATATACGGGTAGTCGATTAGTTTAGTTTTTGTTTAAAGGAAAATTGTTACAAGTTTCCCAAAACATACATGGATCCCTGGGGAGTAGGATTACCGCCTTTTTTCTCAAGAGTAATAGCAAAAGCCTGGGCTCCTTTTACATTTTTCATTTGAAGGAGAAGTTTCTTTTGTGTAGTATAAGAATCCATTTCTATCATTCCAACATCTATTGGTTTGCCATCAAAAAGAGCCCATAACTGGTATTGTTTATCATTAGCAGGCTTAGGAAGATTATTGACCAAAAGATAAACGTCTTTTGAAGTAGTATCCCAATAAACAGTAGCAAAAGATGCAGGCGAGGATTCAAGGCCTTTCATAGCCGCCACTTTTACATTAGGATTTTGAACCAGCATGGCCATATCCTTTTCCAGGCCATTTAACCTGGCAACTGAATTTTCATAATTGGCCTGCAAATCCTTATTTTGATTGTATTGAGAAATATTAAAAAAGATGCTTCCGGCAAGTAAAAGAACAGAGGCTGCTACTGCATGTCTCAACCAATTTGTTTTTACCACCTCCTTACCGCTATTTAGAGGAATAACCTTAGCCTCCGAATTCAGGACAGCATTGAAAACATGTTGTTTTAATTCAGGAGGGGGAGCTACACTGTTTTGCATGGCTTCCTGCTCCAATGTAATTTCAAAATCAATGCGAGCCTGTTTAACCTCAGGATATTGTTTACACAAACTTTCTACCTCAGCTTGTTCCTCAGGTGAAGCAACGCCAAGCACATAGCTTTCAATAATACCACTTGATATGTAATCCTTAACGTTCACTGTTAATTGATCAATGTTCTTAATTGAATTAATGCACTCCGGATCCTTGTTTTTACTGTACCCAATGGTATTTCCAGTATTTTCGAAATTTCATCGTGTGTATATCCCTGGAAATAGGACATATCAATCAAAACCCGGTGTTCATCTTTTAATTTGGAAATAACTTTTTTTAATCCTACATCAACTATCTGCGGAGCGGTAGATGTTCCCTGGATGTTCGTATCTACGTTGTCCTCTATTGAATTGTTTTTTAAAGAATCCTGGTAACCACGGGATCTTAATTTATCAATTGCAGCATTTCTGGCTACGTTCATCATCCAGGTAAACAGCCTGCCTTTAGTCGGATCGTAAGTTCCAATCTTTCGCCAGATATTAACGAACACCTCCTGCAAAACATCCCTGGCAGTTTCCTGGTCTGAAACAATTGATCCTACTATACCCAACAGGGCTCCCGAATAATTGTCGTACAGGTAACTGAATGAATGATCCGTGCGTTGTTGCAACAGCGCAATAAGCTCTTGTTCACTATATGTGGTCTTAGTGGTCAAATAGTTGGTTAAACCGGGAAAATGTATTTTTCTTTTCTTATTAGCATATACGCAAATAAGGTGTTGACAGTTTTTATCCTACAACAGATTTATAGCCTTCAGCATCCAAAAGTGCATCAACATCAGAAGGATTTTCAACAGTCATTTTTACCATCCAACCCTCTCCGTATGGGTCCTTATTTATTAATTCAGGAGAATTGGCAAGAGCAGGATTTATCTCACTCACAGCGCCGTTAACCGGTAAAAAAAGATCAGAAACTGTTTTTACAGCTTCTACTGTTCCGAAAACCTCACCTGCTTTCAGTTGTTTTCCTATCGTTTCCACTTCCAGGTACACGATATCGCCAAGTTCACTCTGCGCAAAATCAGTTATTCCAATAGTCGCAATATTACCTTCCAGGGCTATCCATTCATGATCTTTGGTATATCGAAGGTTGTCAGGATAATTCATAATGAATGTTTTGTAAACGCAAATATGAGTAAAACGGTTTATAAAAAGCACGACTTTTATATTTTTTCGTGATTCACCGAAATTTATACGCCGTTCATACTATTAAATGCACCATTTATCGGCATTGACTTTACCATTTTGTGACAAAGGGTATCTTTGGGCACCTTATCAAAAAAGTAGGACTATTATGAGAAAGCTAATTACACTTATTCTAAGTGTTGTCATTTTGAACTCTATCGTTTCAGCACAAACAATTTCAGGTATTATTAAAGATCAGCAGGGTAAAGCAGTAGATAAAACAACTGTTTCTCTTTTAAAGTTTGTCGATTCAACAGTTGTGAAACTTTCCGTTACTGACAATGCCGGTGCGTTTAATTTCAATGCCAGCGCGGGTAAATATTTTATCAGAGCGTCACATATTGCCTATACACCTGTATATTCTAAACCCATTGAATTAAGCGAAACTTCAAATATATCGATGGGAGATTTAAGTATGGTTAAAAAGGAAGGCTCCCTTCAGGGTGTTACGGTTACTTCTCAAAAACCCCTGGTAGAAGTAAGAGCTGATAAGATGATAGTGAATGTGGAAGGAACAATTAATGCAGTTGGAAATGATGCGTTGGAGCTCTTACGTAAATCACCTGGCGTCATGGTAGATAAAGATGATAACCTGAGCCTGTCTGGTAAAAATGGAGTTCAGGTTTATATTGATGGAAAACCCAGTCCTTTAACAGGGGCCGACCTGGCTAATTTTTTAAAAAGTATGCAGTCTTCGCAGATAGAAGCTATTGAACTGATCACAAACCCATCCGCTAAATATGAAGCTGCCGGTAATGCAGGAATAATTAATATAAAATTGAAAAAGAACAAAGCCTTTGGCACCAATGGCTCTGTAAATGCAGGATATAATATTGGCACCTATGCTAAATATAACGGAGGTTTTGCATTAAATCATCGGAACAGTAAGATCAATGTTTTTGGGAATTATAATTATAACCAAAGTTTGAATGTGAGCAATTTTGTATTGTACCGGGAACAGGGCGATTCCATTTTTGATCAGACTAACCGGATGAAAATGCGTAACAAGGGATCTAATAACTTTAAAACAGGAATTGATTTTTTTGTAAATCCAAAGACCACTATCGGCGCTATTGTGAATGGTAATATTTCACGTAATGAAATGCATAGCCAGGGCCCTATGAATATCATTTTCAGTCCAACGAAGGAAACCAGCCGCAAATTACTGGCCAGCAGTGATATTGCCATGGAGAGAAATAATATAAATTTCAATGTGAATTACCGGTATGCCGTTACCGGTGGAAAAGAATTGAATATCGATGCTGATTATGGAATATTCAACTTACGCAATAACCAATATCAACCCAATCATTATGTAAGTACAACCGGTATGCCTCTCTACAGTAATATATACCGGATGATTTCCCCTGCTGATATTTCAATCTATTCTGTAAAGGCGGATTATGAACAAAACCTTGGCAAGGGTAAATTAGCCATGGGAGGCAAGCTGGGGTATGTGACTACGAATAATAATTTTCAGCGTTATGATGTATACGGAAGCAACGAAGAGCTCGATAAAGAAAGAAGCAACCGGTTTGAATACAAGGAAAACATAAACGCAGGGTATGTAAATTATAACAGGGCCTATACCGGCTTTATGGTGCAGTTTGGAGTAAGGGTAGAAAACACGCATTCAGAAGGAATTTCTACCGGTTTAAAAAATAATGGCGGCGGATACGTGAAATACGATTCCAGCATCAACCGCAATTATACTGATCTGTTTCCGAGTGCCGCTATAACCTTCAACAAAAATCCGATGAGCCAGTTTGGGATCACCTACAGCCGTCGTATTGACAGGCCAGCCTACCAGGATCTCAATCCCTTTGAGTTTAAATTGAATGACTATACTTTTATGAAAGGTAATACGCAGTTGAGGCCACAGTATACCAATAGCTTTGGTTTAAGCCATACATATAAATACAAATTGAATACGGTCTTGAATTATAGCCATGTCAAAGACATCTTTACACAATTACCGGATACCACCGAAAAGTCAAAAAGCTTTTTAACAAAAAAGAACCTGGCAACACAGGATATTATCAGCCTCAATGTCAGCTACCCTTTCCAGTATAAATGGTATGGTTTTTTTGCTAACATCAATTCATATTATTCGCATTACAAAGCAGATTTCGGCGGCGGTGACCGAACGGTAGATCTTGATATAGTGGCTATGAGTTTTTTTATGCAGAACAGTGCAAAACTGGGTAAAGGATGGACAGCTGAATTAAGTGGCTTTTATAATTCACCATCTATCTGGCAGGGCTTTTTTAAAATGAGAGCTATGTATAGTATTGATGGCGGTTTTCAGAAAACTATATTAAAGGGAAAGGGAACGCTTAAAGCAACAGTAAGCGATATCTTTAAAACAATGAGATTTAAAGGTGAATCTGATTTTTCCGGGCAGCATAGTGTGGCAAGCGGCAATTGGGAAAGCCGCCAGTTTAAAATAAACTTTAGCTACCGCTTTGGTAGCATGCAGGTAAAAGCCGCCAGACAAAGAAAGACAGGATTGGAAGATGAAAGTAAAAGAGCTAATAGCAGCGGCGGAGGGGCTTCACCAGCCGGACAAGAAAGATTTGCTATTAAAAGGAGCGGTTTTAATCGCCGCTTTTTTATCTCAATCTAATAATAGTAATTATTACTATTTGATTTCTTATCACCTCAATCCAACTTCCTTATTTTTTTTCTTTTTATCAATTTAACCTTTACAATCATAACATCCTGCAAGGGGCGGTCGCGGTCAGCTGCATGGCTGGTAGGAACGGCAGCGATTTTATCAGGAACATTTAATCCGTCAATTATTTCTCCAAATACAGTATATCCCTCATCAAGGTGCGGAGTGCCGCCGATAGTTTTATATGCTTCTCTTTGTTTCGCCGGAATTTTTTTTCCATTTAGCCTGAACTTCTCTATAGAATCCAGCCCGGACCCTGAAAATGTTTTTCCCTGTACAATATAAAACTGGCTACCGCTGCTTGCTTTAGACGGATTGACGTTATCTCCCTGGCGGGCAGCGGCCAGCACACCTTTTTTATGAAACAGTGACTCACGAAATTCTGCAGGTACGGTGTATCCGGGGCCTCCATTTCCTAGTGGCTTGCCGGCGGGTGCATTTTTGCTCTCCGGATCACCTGATTGGATCATAAAGTCTGCTATTACCCTGTGAAAAAGCAGGCTGTCATAAAAACCCTGCTTTACTAATTTCAAAAAATTATCACGATGCAACGGTGTAGAATCTGAAAGCCGAATGGTTATATCTCCCATGTTGGTTTGCAGCAACACATCTTTCTTCCTGTCTCTTTTTTTTATAACAACTTCCTTTTGAGCACTTGCATGATGAAGCATTAAAAAACTAATCAAAAAAGAAAATAGATTTCTCATGTATGAATTATGAAAGAGGTGAGTTGATTTTGTAATAATTCTGGTTCCCGATTACACCGTGCTAGCGTATTTCATTCTCTTCAAAATACAGCAACACATGATCTTTTAAAAAATTTTCCTGCTCAAAAGCATTCATGTCGGGCATGGGCTTTAATTGTTTAAAATGTGGCCATCCTTCTTCATCTTTTCTTTCTATTTCATAAAACCCACTTGGCATCAATACGGTGCATACGCCAATATGCATAAGGTCCTGCTTTTGCTCTTTGGTAAATTTATTATTTGTGCCACTCAATTCCTGGATACCAATCAGGAATAAAATGGTTTCCAGGTCAGGCTTTTTATCAAAGCGTTCTACCAGCCTGGCCTCCAGGTTCCACCATCTCAATTGCAGATCATCTTTTATTTGCATGGCGCAAAGATATAAAGACAACCCAGTTCTTACTTACTCTCTTTGCGTCTGCATGTTTAACCTTTACCTTTGAGCAAATTCTTTTGAAAAATGATTCAGTTACAGGTTTTACGTCAAAATCCCGAATTAGTAAAGGAAAGACTGGCTATAAAAAATTTTAAGGAATTTGAATGGATTGATGAAAT
Source organism: Chitinophagaceae bacterium (assembly GCA_051306075.1). GTDB lineage: Bacteria > Bacteroidota > Bacteroidia > Chitinophagales > Chitinophagaceae > Terrimonas_B. The sequence goes on along the minus strand of JBPPMM010000614.1, from coordinate 1,605 downwards.
TATTGCGTTGGATGACTTGCGAAAAAAATCACAGCTTGAATTCGATACCACTCAATCGAAGATTAATATCGCCTCAAAGGAAATAGGCCGGTTAATGGCAGATGGAAAAAAGGATGAAGCCGAAGCCGGAAAAGTAGAAGTAGCATCCCTTAAATCTTTAATGCAGCCTATAACTGATAAAGTGAATGATACAGAAAAAAAATTGCAGGATATACTTATAAAGCTTCCCAATATTCCGTCAGATAAAGTGCCGGCCGGCAAAACGTCTTCAGATAATGTGGTAATAAAGGAAGGAGGTAACAAACCAAGTCTTTTCAAAGAAGCTGTGCCCCATTGGGACCTGATCAAAAAATATGATATCGTAGATTTTGAAACAGGAGCAAAAATTACAGGTAGCGGTTTCCCGTTATATAAAGGGAAAGGCGCCAAACTACAAAGGGCACTCATCCAGTATTTCCTGGATTACAATGTTGCAGCAGGATATACGGAATATCTACCTCCTTATCTGGTGAATGAATCCTCAGCTTTTGGAACGGGACAGCTTCCTGATAAAGAAGGACAGATGTATTATATGCCTGCTGATAATTTTTACTTAATACCAACATCAGAAGTTCCGGTAACTAATATTTATCGCGATGAGAGTGTGAAAGAAGCAAATCTGCCAATAAAAATGACAGCTTATTCCCCTTGTTTCAGAAGAGAAGCAGGTAGTTTTGGTAAAGATGTGCGTGGCCTTAACCGTGTGCATCAATTTGAAAAAGTAGAGATCGTTCAACTGGTGCATCCGGATAAAAGTTATGAGGCACATGAAGAAATGGTCAATCATATAGAACAACTATTGATTACTCTTCAGTTACCATATAGAATCCTTAATTTATGTGGGGGTGAGATGAGTTTTACTTCAGCTCTTACTTACGACTTTGAAGTATATAGCGCTGCCCAGGAACGCTGGCTTGAAGTAAGTTCGGTGAGCAATTTCGAAACCTATCAAACCAATAGGATGAAAATACGTTTCAAGGATGGTAATGGAAAGAATCAATTGGTTCATTCATTGAACGGAAGCTCATTGGCATTGCCAAGAATATTGGCCTGCTTACTGGAAAATAATCAAACAGCGGAAGGTATTAAGCTACCGGAAGTATTGCATAGTTATTTCGGAGGTAGTTATATTTCCTGATATGCTGCATCGGGTTTACAATTTTTAATTTACTTAGGATAATTGTTCGATAAAGGAAGCAATTAATGATGCTGGTTCTTTTTTGTTTTCAATATTTGCGTTGACATTTTATTCTCAAATTAAAATCAACGCCATGAAGAAAATTCTACTCGCTGTACTTGCAGCTCTTCTGTTCATTTATTCAGCTAATGCACAAATTAAAAAAGGTTCAGGAGGGGCCTTTTGCTCCTGATCTTAATGAATTGAAACGAATCTCCGTTTCAATAAATGCTTATCCCGGGCTATCCTATGGTATTAGCTGTAAACTTCATCTTGAAACGGGGTTTAATAACTTGCTTTCCCTGGGCTATTTTCATGATAAATCCGAATCCAGAATTACAGGCACCATTTCTAAAACAAACGGCTTTAATATTTCAAGTAGTTTGAAC
>JBPPMM010000587.1:0-4926 GCA_051306075.1 Chitinophagaceae bacterium | reverse complement strand
ATAAATAATAAATTGCAGGAAGCGGAATCTTTTTATGAAATAAAAGAAGTAGTGGAACAGTTCCTGCTTGGCAAAGTGAATGGGCTGAAAAGAGCCTTACCTTTCGATAATGCCATGCTGGAACTTTTGCGGTTAAACGGGAATGTCGCCATTGAAAAGATCGCTTCACTGGCTTGTCTCAGTCTCCGGCAGTTTGAAAGACAAAGTAAAGAACGCATCGGGCTGTCGCCTAAAGTATATGCCAGGCTGGCCCGTTTTTCAAAAGCCTACAGGTTACGGGAGAACTTCCCCCATTTAAACTGGACCAGCATTGCACATCAATGTGGTTATTTTGACCAGATGCATTTCATCCGTGATTTTAAAGAATTCGCCGGTATTACTCCCGGTGTTATTGAAAAGGAATTGGAGAATACTTCGTTGCGAATGCAGGCCGGTATGCGGCTATAAGTTGTCGTTTTCATACTATTTATTCAATACTTCATCTTCGATTTTTGCTTTAAATAAAGCAACAATGAAATATTCTTTTATCATCTCCCTGCTATTTGCCCTAACGATGACTCCAACAGCAAAAGCCCAGTCCTTTGATTCACTTCATCAATTGAAAGATCATGGTTTCCGGGTGTACTACAGCCCCGGCCATCAGCAAAGAGCCGAAATAATTGCAAAGCGGATAGAGAGGGCAATATCCTATCACAAGCAATTACTGGGGTTTAAGCCCATTGTAACTTTAGTGATCCTGAATGAAAAGGATTGGAATTTTTATACTTCAAAAACGCTGGTATATGGCATGCCTCATTATAATGAAAAGAACAAAAGACTTATTGTAGCTGCGGAGGATAATGCTTTCTGGAAAAGTTTTTTGCCTTCCCCGGATCAATTACCGGAAAGTTTGCGCCAGCCAATTCAAACAACCTACATCAGCAACGACGGGTTTTTGACCATGCAGCCTTTTTTTGATTTGCTTGCTATTCATGAACTGGGCCATGCTTTTCATATGCAGGGAGGCCTTACTATGCAACGCAATTGGTTAGGCGAGTTGTTTGCTAATATTTTATTGCACACATATATCGCAAGGCAGGAGCCGGAATTATTGCCTGCGCTGACAATATTTCCAAGGATGGTGGTTGCCGGCGGAACCGGGGGATTTAAATACACAAGTCTGCAGGATATTCACGAACGGTATGACGAAATTACCCGGCAATATCCAAACAATTATGGATGGTATCAATGCCGATGGCATGCAGCAGCTGCAGTCATTTATGACGCCGGGGGTAAAAATGTGCTTAGGAAATTATGGGATGCTTTAAAAACGAAGAAAGAAATTCTTACGGACGAAGAATTAGTCGCTTTTCTTAAAACCAGGGCCGATAAGAGCATTGCAGATATGGTAGAAAATTGGGGTCGGGATATGGTAAAATAGATGCAGGAGTTACTATAAATTTTAAAAAGTTTTGCAAATGACACATAACATGCAGTTCCTGCAGCTGTTTTTGTATTCATTATTCTTCCGGCTAAATACTGAACCCGTCCCGAAGTTTCGGAAGAAAAAATTAAAATTATCGTTTACTATTAAAGTTCAAAATTCAATGTAGTTCCGAACCGGGGCCGCTGATTACTATTTAATGATTTTTATCGCCCCTTTATTTATAAGAACAAGAATCAAATCAGTTTCCCGTCTTCCAATTCAATAATACGATGGGTGCGTTTTGCGAAATCAAGGTCGTGGGTGACAATCAGCAACGTTTGATTAAATTCTTCGGCAAGTCTTTTAAAAATATCAAAGACAATTTCAGCATTTTTTTTATCCAGGTTGCCGGTAGGTTCATCTCCCATAATAATATGCGGATCATTTATCATGGCCCTGGCTATCGCCACCCGCTGCTTTTCTCCTCCTGATATCCGGTTCGCATTTTTAAGAGCGAGGTGTTCAATACCCAACATATGTAATTTCTCCATCGCTTTGTGTTTAACGGCTGAAGCAGACAATTTATTTTGCTTTAAGCCGGGTAACATCACATTCTTCAATACAGTAAATTCATTCAGCAGGTAATGGAACTGGAATACAAAACCAATTTTTTCATTCCTGATCATGGCTAATTCTGCGTCTTTTTTTTTACGCATGTTTACACCATCAATCAGCAGATCACCTTCATAATCGGTATCGAGGGTTGACAAAATGTATAATAGCGTGGACTTTCCACATCCGGATTTGCCGGTTACAGAAACGAATTCTCCTTTGTTCACTCTGAAACTGATTTCAGATAACACTTTCAATTTAACGGGGTCGTGAAAATATTTTGAAATATTTCTTGCCTCCAGTATACAATCTGCCATATAATTATTTTCCCCGGATAATGATCACCGGGTCTATTTTACTCGCTTTGCGGGCCGGAAACCAGCCGGCAAAGTAGGTGGTGATTAAAGAAAACAGTGCACCTATCAAATAAAAAAGCGGGTTATAATTCACCGGGTAGGTTTTAATAGTTGGCAACGCTGAAGTGGTAAAAGGAATCTGGTCGATAATCAATGAAAGTAAATAGCCCAGAATCAATCCGGCTATGCCACCTGAAAAGCCTATACCAAGGGCTATCAATAAAAAGATCCATTTTACATCCTTGCCTGAAAAGCCGGTGGCTTTTAAAATAGCAATGGCATCCATTTTTTCATAGATCATCATATTCAGGATATTGAAAATGCCAAAGCCTGCCACAATCAGTAGCGTTATTCCTACTGCATAAGAAATCAATGTTCGGATAAAAGAGCCGGTTTCATATTGTGCATTGGCTGATTGGATATCCTCGGCATCAGTTTGAAATAAAGTAGCGTATTCCCTGGCCAGGGCCGGTGCCTTATTGATATCGTTTAGTCTGACCTGGATATCGGTAATATAATTAGCCGGTTTCCCCATTATTTTTTGAACCGTATTCAGGGAAGCAAAACTTTGCACCTTATCATAATCAGCTAAACCGGACTGGTAATAACCAACCACCTTAAGCGGAAATCTTTCGCCACCAGCAGTGGTGAGTTGTACTACATCTCCTATATTCACAAGTATTTTTTCCGCCAGCCCTTTTCCAAGTATAATGCTGTTAGCCGTGGTTCCAATATCGGTTGCTGTACCAGTTGTTACATAATCTTTATAATGAAACAACTTTATTTCTGATGTTACATCGATACCATTGAGCACACCGGTAATATCATTGGTGCCTGCATTGAAAAATACCTGTGCCGTAATTTTTGGAGCATAACCCAACACCCGCTCATCTTTTTTTAAGGCAGATTGAATAGCCGAACTGTTATACAATTGCAGCCGGCTGCCTCCTGCCTTTACAGATTGAATAAAATTGTAGGCAGAAGAAAAATCATGATGATGATTGACTGGCTGATTGCTATTGGGTTTTATTTCATTATACAACCGGATATGTGGTGTGCGGTTGAGCACCAGCCCATCCAGCAGATCGTTAAGTCCGTTCATAAAACCCAGTAAGGCAATGAACATAGTAATTCCGAACATCACCCCTACCGCAGCCACCAGCGTTTGCTTCCAGCGGGCCAGTAGTAGTGAACGGGCTATATCAGAGATTAATTTGATATTCATTCTTGTGGTTTACGGATGATGTCGGTTTTGGTTAATCCTCGTAAGATCTCCACCTTCTGGTAGTCTTTTAAACCGGTCGCTACTTTTCGTTTATCGTTATTTTCAAGTAAAACAAAATCTCCCTCGAGAAGGTAGTTACGCGGAATAGTCAAAGCTTTATTTTTTGATTGAATTACAATATTTGCTTCGCAGGTTAAATTAGGGTATAAAACCTGCGGTCGTTTTTCGAAGTCAGCCTCGATGGTAAACGACTTCGTTCGTTGATTCATCAACGGGTTTATTTTGGTAACCTTCGCTTCAAAAACTTCTCCTTTATAACTATCCATATTTATCAATACCAGCTGCCCCGTCTTTATCTTCGCAATATCATATTCATCTACCTGTAGTTCCAGCATAAAATCATTTTCATCGCCCAGGATGGCTACCGGGCTTTGCATATTGACCATTTCCCCCTTAGAGACCAGCAACTCATATACCTTTCCATCCAGTTCACTTTTGACCGAATAATTAGCAACCAGGCTTTTGCTGATATTCAAATTTTTTTGAGCTTGATTATCACGGAAGCGGAGCTGTTTTTTCAGATCCACATAGTTTAGTTGGGCGGCATTATAGGCATTCTTTGAATTCTTGTATGTCAGGTCGAGCCGGTCCAGTTCATTCTGGCTGCCAATGTTCTGGGCCCATAATTTTTGCTGGCGCAGCAATAGCGAGGAGTCGTAATCCATTTTTTCTCTGGCCAGCCGCATGGCATTTTGCAGGTCTCTCAGTTTTTCGGCATTGTTTAAAACCGTGGCATTCGTTGCTGCCAGTGCCGCACTTTCCACATTCAGTTGGGCCGTTGTATTTTCCAGGCGCATGATCACTTGTCCTCTTTTGACCTTGTCACCTTCCTCCACCATCAATTCCGTTACCACCCCATTGGCAGATGAAAATACCTGGTATTGGTTTTTGCTTTTTACCAGCCCCGAGGCATAAATTGATTCGGAAATTTTTTCTTCAACCGGGCTGGTGGTTATTATCCTTTGTTTACAACCAGTGAATATAAAAAAAAGAAATATGCATATATATCCGGGTTTCATCATGATTAATACTTTTTAATGGTGACCAACGCTGAACGTCTTTTACCGGTTGTTGAACTGACAACCTGTTAAATTTATAACTAAATGTTATGCTAAGAACCCGCCCGGCAGAATTCGGTCCGCCGAAAGACTTGCCAGCAAGCAACGAGAAACCAATTTTCAGCGGCTGTTATCTTTATCAATATATCGTCACCCTATTTATTTATAACGTAAAATAAATAGGGCAAAAGAAAAAGACAAATAAGAAAA
>JBPPMM010000505.1:0-2306 GCA_051306075.1 Chitinophagaceae bacterium | reverse complement strand
TTTTCTTGTTCAGTTTTACTTATATCGAGATAATACTTTAGGATGATGAACCCGGAATTGGTTAGCATTTCTTCAAACAATTCTACTTGTGGAAAGAACGAAGTGTATTCATCATCCGTGCAGAAGTTCATTACTTTTTCTACTCCTGCGCGGTTATACCAGCTTCTATTAAAGATTACCAATTCGCCTGACACAGGCAGGTGAACCACATAGCGTTGAAAATACCATTCTATCTCCTGCCTGTTTGACGGTTTACCCAAAGCCACAACCCTTGTTTCGCGTGGGCTGAGGTGTTTAATTATTCTCTTTATAGTTCCATCCTTACCGGCTGCATCTCTACCCTCCAGAATTACCAGTACTTTCAGGTTGGAGGAAATAATTTCCTTTTGTAGCTTGACTAATTCAATATAGAGTTCGTGCAATGTTTTTTTGTTTTTCATATCATATTCAGTTTTGAAAAAAGCCCGCTATAAAAAATAAAACTACCGCTATACCTGCTGCTATAAAATTATACGGGTTGGCATATTTCAAATATTTGGTGTGATCTGCTTTAGCAATATGTGCTGACATGTTTGTCATACCTGCTATTGGAGAAGTAACATCACCGAATGTGCCTCCGGTAATTACCGCTGCCACGCAGATAGGAATAGTTGAACCAACTGAAACTGCCAAAGGAATAGCGAAAGGCATAATCAGTGAAGCAGCACCCCACCCGGAGCCAATAAAGTATGTTACAGCAGCTGATAGAATAAAAAGTAAAACAGCAACACTCCATACCGGCAATGAATTACCCAGATTCTGTTGAATAAAATCATTTAACCCCAAGGATTGCGAAATAGAAGCCAATGGCCAAGCTAAAGCCAGAATAACCAGCGTAGTCATTATTTCATTGCCTCCCGAGATAATATCGGATGTAATTATTTTGAGTTTGTATTTTTGAAAAAAGTAAAGGATTGCAGATATAATTATGGATATAAACAAAGCAACCAACATTGCCCTGTTTGGTTCTGTATTTGTCATTGCTGAAATAAAAGTGTTGTTGCCCGGTTTATCTTTTCCGAAAAACCAAAAGAAAAAAACACTTAATGAAATAACGCTCATCAGAGGAATAACAAGGTTGATGACCCTTGGCTTTATTTGTGGCTCAGAATCTTCCATGCTCATCTTCATTCCGGTCATTTCTTTTTCAGCATTTGGTTCAGATACCTTGCTTTCAGCTTTTTTAAATTGGAAAAAGATAGAGAGGAAGGTGATAATAATTACGACGATGCTGAAAAATTCTAAAGGGATGGCCTTAAGCCAAACCGTATAGGCAGAATTATTATCCGCACCACCGGCTGTTTTTAAACCAATACTAATGTTAGCAATATTAAATCCAACAAAAGTGGTGGCAATAGGTATAAGTTCTACCACCGGACTGGCGGTATTGTTAAGCATAAAAGCAAAACGCTCTTTCGCTATTTTATTTTTTTCGGCAAGTGAACGGGTAATGGAACCCGCGCCAACAACCCTAAAACCGCAATCAATAAAAGTAACAGGGATAAGCGCCCAAAGCAGGAAGAAGACACCCTTTTCGCCTTTTATATGCCTGTCGGCTATATCAGAAAATGCTTTTATGCCGCCCGACTTTTTCATAATGGCAATTAAACCACTAAACAAATACAGAAATAAAAGCACTTGCAAGCTGCCGCCATCAGTAAGTGTTTTTATAATTTGGTCAACCGCTGTTTCAATGCCACCAGTAAGAGTTGGGTTTAGTAAATAGCTGCCTACTAACATACCTATTAGTAGTGAAGGAATAATTCTCTTAGACCAAATCGCAATGGCAATGGTGATAATGGGCGGTAAAACGGAAAGCCAGGGATTTTGCATTTTTTAATCACCTATTTCGCCTGTAGCGTAAAATAACAAAGACTACTACCCCAATAATAAGAACAGGAATAAGCCACATGCTCCATCCCATTCCTAAACCCATTCCCCAGTGCCATGAATCGTTGTGCATTTTATTTATTTCTTTATTGTTGCTGATGATTACTCAACCGTCCTAATATTGTATCGAGCGATGTCTTTAATTTTTCGATGGAGCCTTCCAGCGCCTGTTCGAAAGTGTTAGCATGATTTGTAACAGCTATTGGATTCATTCCTTCCAAACGTGCTTCTATCATACATCGTTTATCACTCTGTCCATCTTTATTCCCGTCCTGATCGGAGAAATGAACTTCTAAACGAGTTATCTGAGAACTAAATCTTTTTAGCTCTTCTTGTAGCAGAATAATTAATGGAGCAGTAAAAATTTCGGTTCCGTT
>JBPPMM010000580.1:0-9232 GCA_051306075.1 Chitinophagaceae bacterium | reverse complement strand
GCTCCAATAATTTTGATTGACATAGTTGTAGAGTTTTGGTTTTAGAAAAGAAACTTTATCAAGTTATACTTTAATTTACTTCAATAAAAAAAAATCAGATCACATTCTAATTAATTTTTTAGAATCAATTTTATAATACAACCTTTAATGTCCAAATTATAAAATAAATTAGTATGTTAGTATAGCTACATAAATTTTTGATCATAAAATATTATCTGCTAAAATTAACTTTAACCAATTCATCATGAAAAAGACGCTTTTACTTATCTATCTGTTAGTATGTACATCAATAGTGTCATTCGGCCAGGTCATTGTCAATAAGAAAGACTCAGTAGATAAAAAAGCAGATCCCAGTAAAGATAGAAATATGTTCGGCCATGGAATACCGCGAGGTTTAACCTATTCCTCTGATGGGTTGTCGGAAGGATATGTAATGTTTGGGGTACCAAATTCTGCCTCAGTTTATCTTATCAATCGTAAAGGTGAGGTAGTTCACGAGTGGAAAGGAAATTATGGCGGTCCTACTACGAGTGCCTATTTAAATAATGATGGATCACTGTTACAAAATGCCATGGATCCAGACTTTCCGGTTTTTGCAGGTGGCGGAGAAGCCGGAAGAATCCAAAAAATCACCTGGGATAATAAAATAGTCTGGGACTTTGAATATGCTAATGAAGGATCCCACACACATCATGATTTTACGGTGATGCCTAATGGAAATGTACTTGCCATTGCCTGGGAAGCCAGGACAGCCGATGAAGTATTAGCTGCAGGCAGAAAACCCAAATTAACACCTAAAGCAGGTTTATGGCCTGATAAAATTGTTGAGATACATCCACAGGGCAAGCATGGTGGTAAAATTGTTTGGGAATGGCATATATGGGATCATTTGATCCAGGACTTTGATCCTAAAAAAGCCAACTATGGCAAACCTGCAGAGCACCCTGAATTATTAGATTTTAATGTTGGTGATACCGTACCCCCATTGATTTCAGAAGACAGCATGGACATTTTGAAAAAACAGGGAAGAGTGATGTGGAGAAATCAAACACCTGAAAACAGGGGATCAGATGTTTATCATGTTAATGCGATCAAATATAACGCTGAGCTGGACCAAATTGCTTTTAGCTCTCCTGACTTGAATGAAATCTTCATTATAGACCATAGCACAACCACCAGAGAGGCAGCTGGTCATAAGGGCGGCCGCTGGGGAAAAGGTGGAGATTTTCTCTACCGCTGGGGAAATCCTGAAAATTATCGCCGGGGTGATTCTACTGATCGGAAGTTATTTCATCAGCATGATATTCGCTGGATTGAAAAAGGAAAACCTGGCGCGGGTAATCTGATGTTATTCAATAATGATATTCACAACAAGGGCAGCATGAATTATTCTGCCATCTATGAAATATCACCCCAAAAAGATCAAAAAGGCAACTATCTTCTGGAAAAAGGCAAACCCTATGGTCCGGAAAAACCCGTCTGGTCTTATATAGCATCGGATTCTGTTTCCTTTTGGAGCAGTTTTATTTCCGGTGCGCATCGAATGAACAACGGTAATACTTTTATTAATGAAGGTGCCAGGGGGCGGTTTTTTGAAGTTACCAAAGAAGGTAAAATCGTTTGGGAATATTTAAATCCTTATCGCGGTGAATTACGCAAACCAAACGGTGACCCGATTCCTCCAATGCCATTGACCTTTATTCAATTTCGGTCCACATTCATTCCGGCAGATCATCCGGCCTTTGCCAATCGGAAACTGGAACCCTTAAATCCACAACCCAAAGTATTCGTTATGCCTGCGCCACCACCAGGTGATAAAAAATAAGCTCAACCGCAATTAGAAAAAATATCATCGGCCATTATCTTTTTACATAATAAACAGTCGCCTTTCATCATGAAAAAGACGCATCTACTTCTCCTCCTATTGGTGAGTATTTCAATAGGAACCTTCTGCCAGGTTAATGTCCATAACCAGGACACCGCAACTAAAAAACCAGTTGCCGTGAAAAACAGAAATATGTTTGGGCTTCACATACCACGCGGTTTAAAAATTAATAGCGATGGTTTGGCTGATGGCTATATTATGTTTGCAGTGCCTAATTCGCCATTGGTTTATTTACTTAATCGCAGGGGTGAAGTAGTGCACCAATGGAAAGGAAATTATGGGGCATTTAATGCTTATTTGATGAATGATGGATCACTGATTCAGGGAGCAGATGATCCGGATTATCCTGTCTTTGGTTTTGGCGGGCCTTATGGACGCATACAAAAAATTGACTGGAATAGTAAGATGTTGTGGGATTTTGAATATGCTACGGAAGAACATATAGTACATCATGATTTCGATGTAATGCCTAACGGTCATATACTTGCTATAGCTTATGAAACCAGGTCATATGAAGATGCCATAGCAAACGGAAGGAAACCGGAGAAGGTACCTAAGTCAGGACCGTGGTTAGAAAAAATCATAGAAATTGAGCCACAAGGTAAAACTGGTGGTAAGATCGTATGGGAGTGGCATGTTTCCGATCATTTAATCCAGGATTTTGATTCTAAAAAAGCTAATTATGGTAAGCCGGCAGATCATCCTGAATTATTAGATTTTAATATGGGTATACCATTGCCTCCGGCTATAACCCAGGATAGTGTGGACATTCTAAAAGCTAAAGGAATGGAAGAGAGGAACACGACTGCCGATAACAGGGGTGCCGATATTTTTCATTTTAATGCGATAAAATATAATGCAGATCTGGATCAAATTGTTTTCAGCTCCCCAACTTTAAATGAAATATTCATCATTGATCACAGTAGCACCATCAAAGAAGCAGCATCTCACAAAGGCGGCCGCGGGGGAAAAGGAGGAGATTTTCTTTACCGCTGGGGAAATCCTAAAAACTATCAAAGGGGTGATTCAACTAACCGGCAATTGTTTGGCCAGCATGATGTCAGATGGATTGAGAAAGGCAAGCCGGGAGCGGGAAATTTAACTGTGTTCAACAACCATCCGCCCGGAGAATTAGATTGGAGTTTAATGGGTAATGATGTCCATAATTATTCTGCTGTTTATGAACTGACTCCTCCTGTTGGTAAAGATGGCAAGTATATTATAGAAAAGGAAAAGCCATTTGGTCCTGAGAAACCCGTATGGGTTTATGTTGCTCCGGATACTATTTCCTTTTGGAGTAGTTTCATTTCAGGCGCACACCGGATGAATAACGGCAATACCTTTATTAATGAAGGAGCAAGAGGACGTTTTTTTGAAGTAACTCCTGATGGCAAAATTGTCTGGGAATATTTAAATCCTTATCATGGTGATATTCATAAACCCAATGGTGATCCTGTTTCTCCCATACCGTTTGCCTATTTCGAATTTCGCTCTACTTTTATACCTGCAAATCATCCAGGTCTTGCTAATAAAAAATTAGAACCTTTAATACCACAACCAAAACCATTTTTTTTGCCACCCCCCAGAGATAAACATTAGTAGTAGCCATTACCACTTAAAAAATTCACCAACATTTTTCTATTAAAGCGTGTAGAATATGGGTGATTTTTATAACCTCACAGGTTACTGTGCGAAATATATCAATGGTTCAGCAATATCACTCCATTATCCTTCACATAAGCCTTCCAGTGCTCTAACATTTCACGGTATTTTTCAGGATGTTGCGTGGATAAGTCGTGCGATTCAGTTGGATCTTTTTCCAGGTCGAAGAGTTCGAAAACGCCTTTGCCAAAGGGCCGTTCTATTTTTGTTATCTTCCATTTTCCTTTTCGAATTGCACCTCTCCCAAAGAGCTCCCATCCCATTACATACTCTTCGTCATGAACATATTTTTTTTTCTTATTCAACAAAGGAAGTAATGACGCTCCTTTGTAAGGCGCTAAAGTTCGTCCATGGTAAGATGAAGGAAAAGTACCACCAGCCAGGTCAAGAAATGTTGGCGCCAGGTCCATAATGGTGGTAAAAGCTTTGACAATACCTTTGCCTTCCTTTTGAAACGGCATTTTCACTATCATAGGACAGTGGATGCCACCCTCTGTGCTATAACCTTTATATAAACTATTCACAGCACTGGAGGCATGCGCCCACTGAGGACCATAAGCAATAAACGAATTTGTAGTACCCATATAGGGATAGGGGTTCAACTTGTCAGGTGTTTCGTTTGCTTCAAAAACATCGGGGCCATTGTCTGATAAAAAAACAAATAAAGTATTGTCATATTCTCCGATCTCTTTTAAATATTTAATTAGCCGGCCAATATTATAATCCAGGTTGTCAATCATCCCTGCATAAATTTCCATTTTCCTGGCTTCAATTCTTTGCTCACTTTTGGCCAGATATTTCCAGGGCAGCAATGGACGATTGGAAATATTATACAAATTACCTTTTACCAAAGGAAGTTCCGGCAACAGTACATCCCTGGCAATGATGCCCTTTTCTTTTAATGAATGAAAGCGTAAAGTCCGCAGGCTATCATATCCGATATCATAAACCCCATGATATTTTTCGATAAATTCCAATGGCGCTTGTAAAGGCCAATGGGGTGAAGTGTAAGCAGCGTATAGAAAAAACGGCTTTTTGTCGATGCGATCTTCCTTAATAAAGCTGATCAATTTGTCCGTGTAAAAATCAGTAGAATATTGCCCATCAGGATATTCAGAATAGTGGTCATCTTCCCTAAAAAGTGTTGAACGTGTGTCGGGCATGAAGTGATTAGCAGCAGCATCGAGTAAGGCAAAAGATCTTTCAAAACCTTTGGCAAAGGGACTTTGATCCGGTGTTAATCCGAGGTGCCATTTCCCTGATAAATAAGTGTGATATCCATTGTCCTTCATTAATTGTGCAATAGAAACCACCTTATCATTAAGATATCCTTCATATCCTGGTTGTCCCACTTGTTCGGGAAAGTTGGGAACCTGTTCAGCCATATTTCCAAATCCGGCTATATGATTATCCGTTCCGGTAAGGAACATCGCCCTGGAAGGTGAGCAGGTAGCTGCCGTATAAAAATTATTAAATATTTGCCCATGTCTTGCCAGCGCATCAATATTGGGGGTGGCAATTTCACTTCCAAAACATCCAAGATCTGAGAACCCGAGATCATCTGCCAGGATTAATACGATATTGGGCGGTCTCTCTCTGTTCGGTTCTTTGAACGAAAAAAATAAACAGCATATAATGATAAGAATGAGGTAACTGTTTTTCATCACTGATTGATCTTTAGTTTACATTTGAAGTTCAACCTCCTTTAAAGGTAATCATTAGCAAATTGCACAATAAACCTTAAAGGAAATAGCAGGTTTGTAAATTAATCACATAGGTATGATGAATGCCCCTGTGAAATTTCTACTTGGGAATAAATAGCTTACCGGTGAATATCGCGGAACAGTAGAAATGACCTCTTATAAGAAAGCAAAATCAATGGAAAATAAAAAATGGAAATTAAAGCTTACCCTTCTCCTTGTTAGCAGCCTGACAATAATGTCTGTCATTACTATTTCTCCGGCATTACCCCAAATGGTAATAGCTTTTTCTGACGTAAAAAATGCAGAATTACTTGTAAAATTAGTATTGACCCTGCCCGCTTTAATGATTGCCATATTTGCCCCCATTACAGGACGCCTTATTGACCGGCATGGCCGGTTAAGAATTTTGTGGTTGTCACTGGTACTTTATGCTGTTTCAGGAACGGCAGGATATTTTCTGAATAATCTTTATCATATTTTGATATCCCGGGCTTTGCTCGGCATTTCGGTAGGCATGTCCATGACCATAGTGATTACTCTGATAGCCGATTATTTTGATGGCAAAGAGCGACAGAAATTTGTTGGCTTACAAATAGCGTTCATGTCAATGGGGGGGATTTTATTTATTGGATTGGGTGGAATTCTGGCAGACTTAAGCTGGAGATATCCTTTCCTTATTTATTTATCTTCCCTTCTGATCCTTCCTCTAACAACTATGTTTCTCCATGAGCCGGCTGTTATAGAAAAAACAAACCAGGTTAACCACCATGTTAGGTCACCTGGAATAATATGGATGTTGTTCTTCAATATGATGTTGATGTGGATAATTTTCTTTTTAATACCTGTACAAATTCCTTTTCACCTGAAGACCATAGGGGTCGAAAAAAATTCGTTGATAGGAGCAGCTATTGCAACGAGTACAGCATTTTCTGCCGTTTCATCCTTTTCCTATTCCAGGATAAAAGGGCGGTTTAGTTTTCTTTCAATTTTCTCTTTGGGATACTTACTTATGGCCGCAGGATTTGTTTGTATTTCAATCTCCAACACTTATGCATTGGTTGCTATTGCAATGATGTTATCGGGCCTGGGTATGGGTATGATGATTCCTAATACAAATATGTGGGTAATGAAAATTGCTCCACCTGAGATCAGGGGAAAGGAAATTGGAAAGCTTACCACATTCTGGTTTTTTGGCCAGTTCTTATCTCCAATTATTATTTTCCCGGTTTTAAAAATTCTATCCCTTTCCTCCACATTTATGCTGGCCTCCGGATTTCTTATCCTGCTTTCCATAGGTTTCTTGATTTTACACGTCAGCAGGATTGGAAAATCTTTTACTGAATAGACCAGCCAGAAAATTTTTTGAAAATAATTACCAGGTTGCAATTTGTATTAAATTAATAAAAACGCTTCATCAAAATTTGTTTTTTTTAGGGCTTCAATAAACAAACTATTCATCAGGGGAAATTATATATGCCTGATACAAAGTTGTGCATCGGCATTTGTCTGGCAATTTACAACACCATATTGTGTTTATATTCCCGTGCTTAAAATTGTTTTCATATAATTAATTTAACACAAACAAAAAGTATAGTAACTTAAGAATTGAATCTAACCGCGCACCGGCGGATAAAGAAGAAAATAGGCTTGCTTAGCATGATGCCTGCAATTTTTATAATATGTTTCCTTACGCATAAAAATGTTTTTAGTTATAATCAATCATGTATGAATAATAAAGTAAAATGTTTCTTTTTCCTCACACTACTGTTTTTTTGTATTTCCTGTAATAACAACAGTGATACAAAAAAACAACTGGCTCCGGATTCTTTACTTAAGGATACTTATTTTTATGATGGACCTTTTTTTAAAAAAACATACACCTAAATTATAGAATTAAAAAGTGAAAATGGAAATGCTGAAATTTTCTATCTGCCGGCTACCGGGGAAGAGTGATGACAGGTACTGCAAAGGGAGATAGTGGTACCAGTTATAGATAGATCAAATATGACCTGATTGCTCCTGGCGATTCTCACAATAGTCTAAAATAATTTATGATGAAAAATAAACTGCTTGCCATTTTTTTAATCCTGCTATCAGCAACAGCAATTGCTCAGGCAAAAAACATTGCACTAAGCAAACAACAATTAAAAGATAAAATAAAAGGCGGTTGGGCCGGCCAGGTAATTGGGGTAACTTTTGGCGGCCCATATGAATTTCGTTTCAATGGAACATTTATCGGGGATTATCAACCCTTGAAATGGTATGATGGTTATTTGAAAAATACCATGATTAATAATCCCGGTTTGTATGATGATCTGTATATGGATCTCACTTTTGTAGATGTATTTGAAAAATATGGTTTTGATGCGCCGCTTGATTCCTTTGCTAATGCGTATGCCAATGCAGGCTATATGCTTTGGCATGCCAACCAGGCTGGTCGTTATAATATTCATCATGGCATCAAAGCACCACTGTCCGGTCATTGGATTAATAACCCGCATGCGGATTGTATAGACTACCAGATAGAAGCTGATTTTGCAGGATTGATGAGTCCGGGTATGCCCAATACGGCATCTGTAATAAGTGATAAGATAGGCCATATCATGAATTATGGCGATGGATGGTATGGTGGTGTTTATGTCGGTGCTATGTATTCCCTGGCCTTTACTTCCTCCAATATTAATTTTATCGTCAGCGAAGCATTGAAAACTATTCCAACACAAAGTAAATTTTATCAATGTATCAATGATGTCATTAGCTGGTATAAAAAATATCCAAAAGACTGGAAGCAAACATGGCTGGAAGTACAAAAAAAATGGGCCGATGATATCGGTTGTCCGGAAGGAGTATTTGTTCCCTTCAATATTGACGCAAATGTCAATGCAGCTTATGTGGTAATTGGTTTGTTGTATGGGCAGGGTGATTATACTAAAACACTGGAGATAACTACCCGGTGCGGACAGGATGCTGATTGTAATCCATCTACGGCAGCCGGTATTTTAGGAACTGTTTCAGGCTATGATAAGATACCTGCCTATTGGAAAATGGGATTGAAAGAAGCAGAGAGCATTGATTTTAAATATACCACCATGAGCCTTGATGATGTTTATGAAATTGGTTTTCAACATGCATTAACCAACATTCAAAAAAATGGCGGAAAATTGAGTGGTGAAACTGTAATGATAAAAGCACAACAACCTGTTGCTGTAAAATTTGAAAAAAGTTTTCCCGGTCTTTACCCGGTTGATAAAATACCGGTAAAATGGTCAGCCAGTAAAGATGAGATCAGTTTTGAATTTGAAGGCACAGGCTTTGTATTGAAAGGCGAAACAGCGAAGTGGGCCAGCTCCTCAGATTATATTTTTAATACAGAATTATATATAGATGATAAACTGGTTGAATCTCCGCAGCTACCAGCCAGCTTTACTATCCGTCGTCATGAACTGTGCTGGAAATACGATTTGCCCAAGGCAAAACATACCGTGAGGTTAAAAATATTGAATCCTTCAAAGGATGAAGAATTGAAGAGTTATGAGGCCATTATATATTCTGACCAGATTGTAAACGGAGTAAGTGTAAATGAAGAAGCTTCAAAAAAAAGTAAGTAAATTTTGATTTATAAACTGTTTTATAAAAGAAAAATTAGCACACGGATGACACGGGTAAAACGGATAATCACGGATTTTTTTTTCTGCTTCCCAGAATAAATCTGAACTTATTTTTCTGATAAATGGTTTATACCGGGAGGTTAGGATAGATCCCTTGCAACACCGCTACTGCATGGGACTGGCAGGGAAGATTATTTCAACACCTCCTGGAGCCCGAAAGAATTTTTTCAAACGCCATACTTCGGATATCCCCGGGTAAACACCACCGACCTGGCTTATACAAGCAATGGCTGGCTGGGCCGAACGCATGTGTACCGTTTTAATATCGTTAATCCCATTTACTTCGATAAGTTTTTAAAATTTACCATTGAGCA
>JBPPMM010000415.1:0-2201 GCA_051306075.1 Chitinophagaceae bacterium | reverse complement strand
TGTACCTAATAAATAAAACCCGGGGGTATTTAAAACAGAATGATAATTCACAAATTCCTTTCCTTCGCAGGATCGATTGCCACTTTAATAAGTATAATTTCTATATCGCTTTTACCCGGACTCTTTACGAAATACTTTTAGCCAGTTCTTCTTTCAATCTCCTGGCGACTATTTTATCTTCACCACTTTTCATTACCCAACTGGTAATGCTGATATGCGCTTCTTCGTTACCTACTACTTCAATGGAAGGATTTCCGTTTCGCAGTCTTTCCTGTAATTCTTTGGTGGTGATTTTTACTTTATTATTATCCCAGGTAACATGTAATGTTGGTGTCACATTTCCCAGGACCGGCACTTTTACTTCCGTGTTGATGCCATTCAAATTCTTTATTCCATCCTGAATCGTGGCAATGCGTTTTTCCCATTCTTTCCACTCTTTTTCATGATCATATTTAAGATAGTGGTCAAGGGCAACGTACATGCCTACCACTTCTTCTTTATTTACTTTCATTCCACGGCCAATAGTAGAGCCGCGGGGAGGCATCGACAACCTGGCTGCCGCAATCAAATCTTTTTTACCCATTAATATTCCCGCACTTTGCGGACCACGTATGGCTTTACCACCCGAAATGCAAACCAGGTCAAAACCCATTTCATTAAATTTCCAGAGATTGCTTACCGGCGGCACATCAGCAGCGATGTCTATCATAGTAGGAATATTATGCTTTTTGCCAAGTGCAACCCATTCTTCATGTGTAATGGATCCTTTGTCAGACTGGATGTTCAAAAACCACAGCAGGGCCGTTTTTTCGTTGATCGCTTTTTCTACATCCGCGATAGATTCTATAAAAACAAGCTTGCAACCCGTATTAGTAAGTGCCTGGGAATATCCTACATTATGTCCTTTCTGAATAATGACTTCCGATCTCATACCTGTTCCATCCAGGTGCGGCAATTGTTCCACTTTTTTTGGATCGGATCCTGTGAGCACACCTGCAAGACCGAGTGTCATTGCGGAAAAACAACCAGCTGTTACAACAGCGGATTCAGCTTTGGTTAATTGTGCGATCTTCTCACCAACTTTATCCTGCAATTCATCAAGCAGGCAGAAATTTTTTGAAGTGCTCTGAATAGCTTCCACCACTTCTTCCTGCATTAAAGAACCCGTCATAAACGTATAAGTGCCGGCAGCATTTATAAAAGTCCGCACCCCTAATTCTTTAAACAGATCTCTTTTTGGCCCGGGGGGCACAGCTTTCGATTCAAAAGGAACCAATGTTCCCAGCGCACCACCGGCAAACGGAAGAATGGATAAACCTTTTAAAATGTCTCTTCGTTTCATAAATATTTATATAAGTATTAAAGAATTGGATTTTATATCTCCTTAAATAAGAAAAAATAATTGGTTTATAAACCAGCTATGCAATCCATTTCTACCAGCGAATCACCAGGTACTCCTCCCTTTGCAACAGCAATTGTGCTGCGAACAGGTGGATTTTTTCCAAATCGACCTTTGTATACTTCATTCATAGCTTTATAGTCAGCTATATCATTGAGATATACCGTTACTTTTAAAACCTTTTCCATTGATGAACCAGCTTTAATTAATTCCTTTTCCAATTCTTTAAGAACAATTTCTGTATGAGCTTTGATCTCGAATGGTGCCACGTGAGCTCCTTTACCAGCTATAAAAACAAGGCCACCATATTTTGTAGAACCGGAAAACAAGGGTACTTCCTGGTCATTAACTACATTGAATACTTCTTTTTCTGCAACCGGGGTCTTATTCGCCTTTGCGGCTGCACCAATTCCGGTTACAGCTACTAATGAAGCAAATAGTTTTTTTAAGACAGATCTGCGTTGTGTTTGCATGATTTTATTTTTTTATAATCGGGGTGAAAAATTGATTAACTGCATCTCAGTTATCCAACTTCAGAACACTGAAAGTTGGGATTTTTAATCATCTGGAAATTTAAAATTTATAATTGATAAACGATCGTTTTATTTATCTTTTTTGAATGCAAACGGTTGATCAAAATGGCACGTAAAATCATTAACTTCAAAATATAATTTTTATAGAATGAATATTTATAAACGTAACTCGGTGTTTACCTGCTTTATGCTGATATTTTATACCTTTTCCTATGGCCAGGATGTCACCGATTTGAAATTAAGCAATTACCGTCCCGTTTCAATTTATA
>JBPPMM010000409.1:0-11704 GCA_051306075.1 Chitinophagaceae bacterium | reverse complement strand
GTCACTGGGGCCAAAATAAATAAAGAATCTATATTGTTCTAAGTTGCTAATTGTGATTATGATTGCAGCAGGTCCTAAATAAAATACCGGCTATGTTCACCACATAGTATAGGGGAAGATTAATGTAATGTGCTGAAAAAATAAAACCCTGCAAATTGACCTCTGCAGGGTGTTTGAAGGGTTTATATGTGCCCGGGACTGGATTCGAACCAGCACATCCTTGCGAACGCTGCCACCTGAAGACAGTGCGTCTACCAATTTCGCCACCCGGGCCTATATTTAAATCTCAATCCCAAAAACTTTTCTTTGGGGGAGCAAATATAAGAAATGATCGTTTTTCCTAAACAGAAACATTAAAGTCTCTCAGCGCATCATTTAAACTCGTTTTAAGGTCGGTGCTGGGTTTTCTTTTACCAATGATCAGGGCACATCCCACACCATACTCGCCTGCAGGAAATTTTTTTGTGTAAGATCCGGGTATCACTACGCTTCTTGCCGGCACTCGGCCCTTCATTTCCACCGGTTCCTGCCCGCTTACATCTATGATCTTGGTTGATTGCGTTAAAACAACATTTGCTCCCAGCACGGCTTCTTTTTCCACCATCACTCCTTCAACTACTATACAACGGCTACCTATAAAACAACCATCTTCTATAATGACAGGGGAGGCCTGCAATGGCTCCAATACACCTCCAATTCCTACGCCGCCGCTTAAATGAACACCTTTCCCGATCTGCGCACAACTTCCTACTGTAGCCCATGTATCTACCATCGTTCCTTCATCTACAAATGCTCCGATATTTACATAAGAAGGCATGAGTACTACATTTTTGGCAAGATAAGCGCCATACCTGGCTACGGCATGTGGAACGGCACGGACGCCTAACTCCTTATAATTTTTTTTCAGCAGCATTTTATCGTAAAATTCAAAGGGCTTTAAATCCCAGGTTTGCATGGGTTGAATTCCAAAATACATCAGTATGGCTTGTTTTACCCATTCGTTTACTTCCCATCCCTTTTCAGAAGGCGATGCTACTCTCAGTTTGCCTTTGTCTAATTGCTCTATTACGCTGTGTACCGCTTCCGTATATTTATTATCTTTCAAAAGTTCCCTGTTGCTCCAGGCTTCCATGATTAATTCTTTCATACTTGAAATTTGCCACGAAAATAAGGTAATCCCATTTTCTTGAGAAAGGGTTTAAATATTTACCGGAGCCTGATTATACTATTGCATGAATGGTAGTTATTAAAAATATTTTGCCGGGTGAAAATCAGGTGCCTGCTGATCATTATGAATTGAATGGTTGTTGAACATTAATTTATTTCTAAGAGAAAGAAATTTATCAGCACATTTGCACTTTGGTTCACCGGCAAATTGGTTTGTATGAATATTGGTTTTGATGCAAAAAGGGCTTTCCATAACAATACTGGACTGGGACATTACAGCCGCACTCTCATCCGGCTTCTTGCAGATTACTATCCGGAGCATCAATATTTTCTATTTAATACAAAAAGGTCTTCACGGTATAAGCTGGTAGGTAATAACCTCCATGAAATAACTCCCTCTGGTTTTCCGGATTCATTATTAACGGCTGCCTGGCGAACCAGCTGGATCAAAAAGGATCTGGAGCGTAACCACATCGACGTATACCATGGGCTGAGTCATGAAGTGCCGATGGGTATAAAAAAAACCGGTATTAAATCTGTTGTCACTATTCATGACCTGATACCCGAACGATACCCGGAGCAATACAATCCTATTGATGTAAAAATTTACAGGAAAAAATTTTTATACGCTTGCCGGGAGGCAGATAAAATTATAGCCATCAGTGACCAGACCCGTCGGGATATTATGGAGTTTTACGGGATCCCTGGTGAAAAAATTGAAATATGTTATCAGAGCTGTTCGCCGGTATTCAGTGAGATGGTTGATGCACAGGAAAAGAAAAGAATTTCGAAAAAATATGACCTGCCACCAGAATTTTTTCTTTCAGTAGGTTCTGTAGTAGAACGTAAAAATTTACTGAATGTGTGTAAAGCGTTTTTTCTTCTGCGGCATGAACTGGACATCCCGCTGGTAGTAATAGGGGATGGTGGTAAATATAAGCAACAAGTAAAGGATTTCATTTTGCAACATGACCTGGAAAATAAAATTATTTTTTTATCAGAGCAGAAAAAAGCAAAGACGGATCCCGGGTTTTTAAACACAGCTGACCTGGCAGTCATTTACCAGCTGGCCATTGCCATGTTATATCCTTCCTTTTTTGAAGGGTTCGGTGCACCGGTGCTGGAAGCCTTATGGAGCCGGCTTCCTGTTATTACTTCCAATGTTTCCTGCCTGCCCGAAGTTGCCGGGCCCGGAGCCTTTTATGTAGATCCAAACAGTGCAACTGAGATCGCAGATGCTATGAGAAAGATTTATTCAGATCCGGAACTGGTAGCTTCAATGAAAGAAAAAGGTATGGAGCATACAATAAAGTTTACTCCTGCGGCTTATGCCGCTTCTGTGATGAACGTTTATAAAAGTTTGAAAGGCTAATTATATTCAGCAATTTCATAATTGGAAGGATTTTCTGCTTTAGACATTTGAATTACTCAAAATGGATTTTGAAAAAGATATTTTGCATTGCCTCGAAGTATTAAAAGTTGGAGGAATTATACTTTACCCTACAGATACAGTTTGGGGTATAGGGTGCGATGCTACTAATGCCGTCGCTGTTGAAAAAATCTTCCGGCTAAAAAAAAGACCTGATGAAAAAGCAATGATCGTTCTTGTTGCGGATGAAAGAGATATTATAAAATATGTCACCAATCCTGATCTGCGTGTTTTTGAATACCTGGATAAACAATCAAAACCGGTAACAGTGGTGTATGACGGAGCCATAGAATTAGCAGATAACCTGGTGGGTAAGGATGGTACCATAGCCATACGCATTTGTAAAGAAACATTTTGCAAACACCTTATTAAAAGGTTTCGCAAACCAATTGTATCTACATCGGCAAACAGTTCGGGGCAGCCGGCGCCCGGGCAATTTAAGCATATAGATGCGGCCATAAGAAAAGCAGTGGATTATGTGGTTGAATACAGGCAGGATGAAGAAATAATAGCGGTGCCTTCCTCAGTAATTAAATGGAACAAAGATGCAACTGTAACCTTCTTACGTCCGTGAACTACAATAAAAATTATATCACTTGAGGACCTGGGGTGAAACTTTTGGCCTACAACCCTTCCTCTTATCTTTGTAACCTTCATGGAAATTAATTGCACCAGGAATGAATTGATCATCTTAAAGAAAATCGCCAGGGCTGCAGCAGAACTGGAGGTAGAGACTTATTTGATTGGTGGTTTTGTAAGGGATAAAATACTGGGGCGGCCAACCAAAGATGCAGATATTGTTTGTACGGGAGACGGAATTAAGCTGGCAACAGCGGTAGCCGGATATTTTAAACCTGCGCCGCAGGTAAATTATTTTAAAAACTTTGGTACGGCTCATATAAAAATCAGGGAAGAAGGAATAAATGGAATTTCGCAGGAAGGCCCTGCCGGGCATGGTGATGACGATGAGCAAACATTTTTTGATATCGAGTTTGTAGGGGCACGGAAAGAAAGTTATCAATTCGATTCCCGGAAGCCCGAAGTAGAACCGGGTACGGTGGAAGATGATCAGCGGCGCAGAGATTTTACAATGAATGCGCTTGCCATAAGTTTGAATAAAAATGACTTTGGAAAATTAATTGATCCGTTTGATGGTATAAAGGATATTAATGATAAGATCATTAAAACGCCACTGGCCCCGGCACAAACATTCAGCGATGATCCTTTGCGGATGATGAGGGCCATCCGGTTTGCCACCCAATTACAATTTGAAATAGAAGAAAAAACCTTCCAGGCCATAAAAGAAAATGCCGGAAGGATAAAGATCATTTCGCAGGAAAGGATAACGAATGAGCTGAACAAAATAATTGCTTCAGCAAAACCTTCTATTGGTTTCGATCTTTTATACCAGGCAGGTCTATTACATATTTTTTTTCCACAAATGGTTGAGCTGGCTGGCGCGGAATATAAGGACGGACATGGGCATAAGGACAATTTTTATCATACACTGCAGGTATTAGATAATATAGCGGTTCATACAAATAACCTGTGGTTGAGATGGGCGGCGATACTGCATGATATAGCCAAGCCTGTTACCAAGCGATTTGAAAACGGGCATGGATGGACATTTCATGGACACGAGGTGATTGGAGGAAAGATGGTACCTAAAATATTTGCCATGCTCAAACTACCGTTGCATGAAAACATGCGGTTTGTACGAAAGATGGTGGAATTGCATTTGCGCCCCATTAGTTTAACAAAAGAGAATATAACGGATTCTGCCGTTCGCCGCCTGTTATTTGATGCCGGTGAGGACTTTGATTCCCTCATGTTGTTATGCAATGCGGATATTACATCAAAGAACAAACAAAAGGTGAAACGCTATCTTGAAAATTTTCATTGGGTAAGGCAGCGATGCAGGGAGGTAGAAGAAAAAGATCACCTTCGTAACTGGCAGCCTCCAATTAGTGGAGAAGAAATTATGGATATGTTTGGACTGCCACCCTCAAGGGAGGTGGGTATTTTAAAAAATGCATTAAAAGATGCTATACTTGATGGGGTAATATCAAATAAATATGATGATGCTTTTACATACCTTACTGAAAAAGCAGTGGAAATGAATTTGAAAATAAAGAAATCGTAAATTCGCATTATGGCTATTTTAAAATTCAGAATTTATTTTGAAGAAGATGAGAGTGTTTACCGCGACGTTGTTATTCGGCACACTCAGACTTTTCATGATCTGCATGAAACTATTTTGAAGGCTTACGAATTTGACAATAAACATAAAGCCACTTTCTTTCGCAGCAATGATCACTGGCAGCGGGGCCGGGAGATAAGTCTTGAAAAGTATGATAAAGAGTACATAGCGGCACCTTTAATAATGAAGGAAACCACGATTGGTTCCGAGATAAAAGATCCCAACCAGAAATTTATCTATTGGTATGATTTTAATAAAAACTGGACTTTCCTTGTGGAATTAATCAATGTTTCAAAAGAGGAAAATCCCAGGATCAGTTATCCGTCTTCGGTAAGGTCTGAAGGTATTGCTCCCAGCCAGTATGGTACCAAAGGGCTATTGGGAGAAAAGTTTGCAGATGTGGAGGAGAAGTATGACCTGGCAAATGCAAAAGACGGATTTGCTGAAAAGGATGAGGACGGCGAAGACCTTGAAACTGCTGCTGACGATAGTATATCAGAAGAGGAAGAACAAATTTAATCTGCGGATATTTTTGCTCATGCTATATAAGTGCAATCCTTGAATAGAGAGAAAAAAGATAAAAAATATTTTGCCTGGTCTGCGGATCAGGTTTTTTTTTAAATAATAAATGGCCCGGAGGAAAAAAAATAAAACAGTAATTATCATTTGCGGCCCAACGGCGGTCGGTAAAACTGCTGTGGCTATAAACCTTGCAAAACAATTCAATACAGAAATTATTTCCGCCGATAGTAGGCAATGTTTTAGAGAAATGAATATCGGAGTGGCCAGGCCTTCACCCCGGGAATTACAGGAAATACCGCATCATTTTATTGCCACGCATAGTATACAGGATGAAGTAACGGCTTCTTCATTTGAGCATTATGCTTTGAAAAAAGCAGAAGAGTTGTTTAATCATCATGATAAGGTGGTCATATCGGGGGGCACCGGTTTGTACATAAAGGCTTTCTGTGAAGGGTTGAATTATATCCCTGAAATACCGGAGGCTATACGAAATGAAATTACCGGCAATTATGAAAAAGAAGGATTGGCCTGGCTTCAAAATGAAATAAAGAAAAAGGATCTGCTGTATTATTCATCCGGAGAAGTGCAAAATCCTTATCGCCTGATGCGGGCATTGGAAGTTGTTCTGGCAACGGGTAAATCAATTTATGAATTTCAGAAGGGGGAAAAAATAATAAGAGATTTTAATATTGTTAAGATCGGACTTGAATTACCGAAAGCTGATTTGCATGATCGTATAAATCTAAGAGTTGACCAAATGCTGCAAGCCGGTTTAGTGGATGAAGTAAAAAGTCTTTTACCTTATAAACAATTGAATGCATTACAAACCGTTGGTTACGCAGAACTGTTTGAATATTTTGATAATAAAAAATCATGGGCTGCAGCCGTGGAAGAAATAAAGATTCATACCCGGCAATATGCTAAACGACAAATGACCTGGTTTAAAAAAGATAAAGAAGTCAGGTGGTATCCTGCATCTGATATGAGTGGCATCCTTTCCTGTATCGCTTAATAATTTCCTGGAATGGGTTGAGAATTTTGATTGATTTAACAATAACACCCGTTAGCCTGCAAATCGTTATCTTTACTCTTCTCATTATTGCCATACTACTGCAACATTTTTATCATCCTGATCAAGGATTAACGGCAGGAATAATGCTTTCTGCCATTTTTTATTGTCAATTTTTCATAGTAAACACGCAACATGAAATTATTTTTAGTTTTTTTAGTTTTTAATTTTTTCTTTTTAAACGCTTTTAGTCAGATAGACAGGGATGCGCCACCCGAATCTGAAGTTCCCGGATTAAAAATAAATACCAGCCGCTTATACGGAAAATTAATTGATAAGAAAACGGGCAAACCTATTGAGGCCGCTTCCATACAACTTTTTGTTGCCGATAAAGACAGCATTGTAAGTGGAATGTTAAGTAAACCCAATGGTGATTTTAGTTTTTCCGAACTTTCTTCTGGAACAAATTATAAAGTCATTATTTCTGCTCTTGGTTATGCTCCGCATGAACAAATAGTGGAAGCAAATGACAACGAAAACAGGAGTTCTGAAGTCGATAAAGACCTGGGAAATATTTCATTGGTAGTTGATGTGCAGGAACTGGGAGAAGTAACGATCATATCTAATAGACCTGTTTTGGAATTGGGGATCGACCGTAAGGTATATAATGTAGCCCGAAGCCTGACATCAACAGGAGGTACTGCCATTGATGTTATGAAAAATATTCCAACTCTCACGGTTGACATTGATGGTAATGTAGAATTACGAAACGCATCGCCACAGATATTTGTAGATGGACGACCAACGATACTTACTCTTGATCAGATACCTGCAGATAATATTGAAAAAGTAGAATTGATCACCAATCCTTCTGCTAAATATGATGCGGCGAGTTCAGGAGGAATCATCAATATTGTATTGAAAAAAAATAAGCGGTTTGGATTAAATGGAATTGTAACCGCGTCCATTGGCACACCCCGCATTGCAAATGGAAATATTAATCTCAATCTGCGGCAAGGAAAATTTAATATTTATACAATAGCCGGATACAATCAATCCGGGGGTAAAGCCAGAAGTGAAACCGAACGACAAAATAAATCAAGCGGGATCGTTACTGATTATTTTAATCAGCATACTGAAAATAACCGCTTAAGAAAATTTAGTTCGCTACGCTTTGGTGTGGATTATTTTGTTGATAACAGGAACACTATTTCCATAACGCAAGATTTTGGCAAAGGACGTTTTTCCAATGACGAAAGCCAGGACCAACAATACCTGAACAAAGACAGGGTATTGGAGTATTTCGGAAACCGCATAGCCAATGGCCGGGCCATATTCAACCGCAATAGCACCCGGATGAATTACAAACACAATTTTCCGGAAACCGGCAGGGAACTAACTGCTGACATTACTTATAATCATGGGGAAAATTCTGAAAACTCAGGCATACTGAATACCTTTTCATTTCCGGGAGGATCAGAATATAAACCCGCTACCCGTGTAAGAAACGAAGGCAGCCGGAGTAACAGCCAATGGACTTTCCAATCCGATTATGCTCATCCGTTTGGGGAAAAAAGTAAACTGGAGGCGGGCATCAGGAGCTATCAGAATGAGGAAAAAAGTTATTTTAATGCCTTTGAAGTTGATAATTCGCAGGAAACCAAATTACCCCTGAGCAATAATTATAAATACACGGAAAGGATCAATGCATTATATGTAACTTATTCGGTTAAAAAAGAAACATTTTCATTCCAGACGGGACTGCGGGCAGAAAAATCAACATTCTCGGGCGCCCTTATTGATAGTGCATATAAATTTGGATATAAATATCCTGCCGGAATAAAAAAGATATGGGATGCTTTATTTCCCAGTATTTTTTTTACAAAAAAGATCGGTGAAGAAGACCAGGTGCAACTGAATTATTCAAGGAGAATCAGGCGGGCCAGATTCTGGCAGATCAATCCATTTATTGATATCAATGATCCGGTTAATCTTCGCCAGGGCAATCCGCAGCTACGACCCGAGTTTATTAATTCTTTTGAATTCAATTACAGCAAAGGCTATAAGAAGGGAAATTTTCTGAATTCAATATATTTCAGGAACAATCCGGATGATATTACTCAGTACAGTGATACCATTTCAACAGCGCAGTACCAGCAGTTGCAAAATGCCGGAGTGGATCCGAATGCCATTTTAAATACCTATATAAATGCAGGCACCACTAACCGGTATGGTGCTGAATTTGTATTGCAGCATAAAATAAATAAGAACTTTAATATTACTCCGTCACTCGACCTGCAATACAGAACGGTGAAGGCAAAGGTTAATGACCTTGATCTGAGCAACAAAGGATTTAGCTGGGAAGCCCAACTGACATCCGATTACAAGATCCTGACAAAAAATAAATCCGTTTTTAATAACCTTAGTTTCCAGCTAATGGGTGAATATGAATCTGCGGAGGTAATACCACAGGGTAAAAGGAAGCCTCAGTTCGAGGTGGACTTTGCCATGCGCAAAGACTTTTTAAAAGATAAAAAGGCAGCCATTACTTTCGGCATCAACGATCTTTTTAATACACAACGTTGGGGAACCATTTATGATACAGAATCTTTTTACCAGGATTCGTACAGAAGATGGAATGTCAGAAATTTCCGAATCACGTTCAGCTATAAATTTGGTAAAGCGGATTTTTCCCTGCTTAACAGAAATAACCGGGGTAGTAGAGAAGATGATTAAAAAATAGATCTTATTCATAATAAAAGGGCATGTGATCATGCCCTTTTATTATGAATTATTTTGAGTGGTAATGCTATATTTTAAAACCAACCGTCAGCATTACATTGGATCCTGTCGATTTTGTGTTGGCGAAAGTATTTGCCTTATCTGACAGGCGATACGGGAAATTAACCTCTTTGTTTAATCCATGTATATAAGTAAGGTCGATAAACATGCCCGCATGGCGATAGCCCAGGCCGCCGCTAAGAAACATTCTGCTGGCTTTTAATTGCTTGTCTTCATAGGGAGAACCATACCAGGCAAATCCCAGCCTTGTCATTATCGTTGTAAATTTTAATTCACCCCCCACTCTGAAATTAAAAGAGCCTTTATAATAATCTTTAATCGCTGCAGTCACATTTTTGTAATAAGTCTGCTCGTTATCGGTTCTGTATGATGATGCTTGCCAGAACCGGTTGGAGCCGTTCGTTACGTATTCAATGTCAGCAGTCAAAAATCCTTTTTGTTTCCGCACATCTTCCACTTCACGCAAAACGTAAGAACCGCTAACCATGAATCGCCAGGGACTATTCAGTTCATAGCGATATTCAGGATCGATTCCGCTTTCTCCGGGAAGGTCAGAGGATTCAATTGTAATAGCACCGGGTGTGGTCCGGTATTTTTCCAGGTCGGTTACCATTTTACCATGGTAGGAATCTTTTAAGCTATAAAATGTTGGAGAATGCAAGGCAAATCCCAACCGGATAAAGTCCGCTGGTTTGGCAATAACGCCAAGCTTTACATTACCACCCACACCTTTTGTTGTAAAGGTTTCTGATAATTCGGAAAAATTAAAATTGTTATCTGTATTGCCACTGGCGTCTGTTTCTTTTAAGGTGCTTTGCTTTTTATAATCAACAATAGAAAAACCAAGCGAACCACCCACATAAAGTTTATCATCCATATTGGCCGCATAACCAAGTGCCAGTTCTGTAATACCACCACTGGTTTCTATGCGGTGCGATTGGTTCACAAGAAAATCTCCTCCTTCTTTCAATTTCCCCCACATCGCCAGGCTTATAACATCGGGAGATATATTACCAGAAAGCGTTGTAGTATCAATGAGAAAATTATAACCCGCCAGCCGGCTTCCGAAGGATACATTTCTTGCGCCGGGTACATCACCTATATCAATAGCACTACCCGCAACCTCTGCAGCATATTGTTCGGCGTGTGAGCTGAAATCATTTTCTCCGGTATAAAAAATGTTATTACTAAAATTGGCAGTGCGGGTAAAGGCAAAACTAAGGGCATGGCTTTTCCATTTTCTTTCTCCCTTCCATCCCCCTACAATTCCGCTTGTGCCCAGGTTAAAATAGGAATCTTTTTCTTTAGCGCCGGTACCCCGGAAATTGCTTTTATTTCTTAAAAAAGAAAAACCAGGCGAGATTACAATCTCACTGGTATTATAGAACCCCAGTCCGGCCGGATTAATAAAAGTGGCAGATATATCGCCACCCAAAGATCCCATGGCTCCTCCTATCGCATTAATCCTGGCTGTACCGTTTGTTGGCAATACAGAATATTTTAATACATCCTCCGGAACCTGGGCAAATATGGAAACAGTAAAAAGGGAAAAAGCTCCGAGTAATAATTTTTTTTTCATATTCAACTTTTTTCAATTATTGGGTAGAAACAAAAAGGGAGGAAACACTCAAGTGTAATACTCAAATACAGTTTCCTCCTTTGAATAATTTATTCAGGCAGTTTTATCTTACCGGCCTGCTTGACCCGCCTCCGCTACTTCCACTACTGCTGCTACTACTACTGCTCCTTGATGAAGATGATGAACTATTGCTGTTGCTGTTCGAAGAAGGAGTATAGGTTCGGGAAGGTGTTGAGTTGGAATTGTTACTATTATTTGAATTGGAATTAGTAAACACTTTCCTCACTGACTCTCCTAATGAATTTTTGTTGCCGGTCCTGTTGTTTGTGCTATTAGTATTGCTATTGTTATATCCGTTATTAGCGCTCCTGCTTCCTAAAGAAGGTCGGTTAGCGTTGTTTCCGGAACTATAGCTACCTGGATTAAATACAACTGGCTTGCTGGGAGAAACAAATAATCTCGGATTCTTAACGATAACAGACCCGGGATAATAGGGGATGCCTCTGTAATAAGGATTGTAATAACTATTCCAGGTATAATAATTATTCCATGGACTATACCAGTTATTATAATAGCCATAAGCATTATAGGCATAGGTGTTATTAAAATAATAATCATCCAATGCTGACCAGCGATACCTGTTTTGCAATCTCATTCTGAGAAAACGATCCTCATAATAATCATCGGAACCGCGGTAATACCGGTCATCTTGTTTCTCTATACGAACATATTCCTCAGCTTCCGGGCGGGAAGGAGAAAAATACACATCATCAGGTGTCTGACCACTTTTGTAAGCTGTGCTGCAACTACCAAAGGCAATGGCTACAAAAGCTAAGAGAAGGATGGAAAGTTTCATGGCAAAACGGGTTTAACAGTTTAATGTTGAAGTTACTACTTTTGTGCGACTTTTATTTTCACAGGATTGCCACCTAAAGTTACTTCCTTTAAACAGATATTATTGCCAGTAAGCCTGTTAATATAAACGTCATCGGGCGT
>JBPPMM010000270.1:0-4176 GCA_051306075.1 Chitinophagaceae bacterium | reverse complement strand
AAATGGTGGAAACTTGATTTCAATTTTAATTTCTTTCATGCGGATATTGACGGAAGCAATATTATGCCCGATTATAAAGCAACCACCTACAGTTGGTTTGCCCGGCAATCTTCAAGGTTTATGCTTGCCCGGCATTTTGATGTACAGCTAAGAACAAATTATGAAGCTCCGCAAAAAACGGCACAGGGAAAACGTAAAGCATTATATTATGCGGACCTGGCAATGAGTAAAGATGTAATAAAAGGAAACGGCACCGTTGTTCTAAATGTATTGGACATCTTTAATTCAAGACGATTAAGATCAATTACCCGTGGCGACAACTTTTTTACGGAAGGCAATTTTCAAAACAGGAGAAGGCAAATAAACCTTACATTCAATTACAGAATCCGTCAGGCAAAGCCCGTGGTCAGAACACCCAAGCCAGATGCTGCGCAGGATTGAAAATTAAAGGGGGGCTAATGATAAGATGACTGTAACGAATTCAAATTTTACATACAGTTTTTACTACTGTGCATTCACATTTATTTCAAATTTTTTATAAATATCACCGCTCCATCTTTGGGCATTTTTTAATTTTATATTTCCGCTACCCGGGTTTTTTACTATAAAAAGCATGGTACGCAATCCACCGCCCCCTACACCGGCCTGGTCGTATAGTTTATAATCACTTGACTGGAGTTCTATAATATCACTATCCATTTTCTCTATTTCCCAGGAATAACCTGCAGTTGGCGTTTCATCCAATTGTATTTCTATTGTATCTCCTTTATGCGCAGCTATATGTGTATTGCTTCCTTCAGCCAGTTTGTGATGCATAGAAATGATTTTTTCGGTTTAAATAAATTAAAAATTACCGGGAACTTACTGTAAAGCTCCCGGTAAATTGAAACCTACCACACATATATCTCAGTCACCACTCCATTTTCCTCCGCAAAATCAATCCGGCAGTTTTTCTCCCTGCAATGGGCAGCCAGTTGGGTCATGGCTTCACATACCGAATCGCTGTTGGTAGCCAGCTTTTTCCATCCTATCCCGGCAATGCTCATCCATGAGTTTCGCGGATGAAAAGTGGTATAGAGACCGTTTACTCTTTTATCCGTATTCCACACTGCCGCTTCAAACGCAGTTACTCCCTCCTTAATTTCCGGAGGATTGTATTGCGGAGCATTAGCTACTGATTCTACTTCGGTAAAAGCAACCTGGGATACATTTATAGTGGGAGCATTGGTATTGCTACCGTTGGTAACGCCAGCTCCTGAAGGCGGTATTTTTTCGGGTGTTTTCATTTTTCTACTCATTTTAATGATTTTTTAAAATACATAAATTGTGTCAATCAAACCGTTGTCAACATGTACATCCACATTGGCATTGGTGGCTTTGGCTGCCGTCAGCTGGCGAACGGAATTAATAAACCCATCATCATTATTATTACTAATTCTTTGCCATCCTTCTCCGCTCAGGTAAACCCAGGCATTTCTTTCCTGCGTGTTAGCCCATAGCCCGGCCACTTTTTTTCCTCTGATCCAACGGGTATTCAGAATACCATTGATGCCATAAGATTCTGTATCAATACCACATTGCCCATAGCCTATTTTGAAAAAGCCTGATTCTCCCCAGGCTGTGCCCCAGCTATTTTTGCATATCCAGCATTGCTGATTATCATCATAACCAACAATGCAAACACAATGGCCGCCAACAACGGTAGCGTTCGCAGTTTTGCGATAAACCCCGCCTGCATAATAATTATAAAAATCGCTGTACACCGTATAACACGCCTGCACCGGGCCGTTCGCTGAAACCCAATCCCGGGTAGCTTGTACACCGCCTATTTTTGTATACCCTGTTGTTCTTATAACCCTATTTTGCCAGTCGGCACACCTGTTGGTGCAATTCTGATCACTGGCCGTGTAAGGATAACAAGCTTCATCGCAAACTCCAATATCGCGGAAACCGATTTCAGATGGTTCAGGCCACCATCCACCGGTATTGCCACCACAGGTTCTGCCCTGGGCGCGGGCTATGCAATAAAACAAATGAGCTTCGGAAAGATCGATTGCATAGGCAGCCCCCCTTAGAATTTTAACTTTGCTCTCAACAGCTGCAACGGCACCGAAGGCAACACAAGATCCGCAACCACCCTGATTTTTAACCGGGGTCACAAAATTTTGCCCGCTGATATTTCGCCAGTCAATAGCAACAGGGGCAGCAAAGGCGCTGGTATCGGGGCTCGACGATAGGTAGGCAGCGTAATTTTGAATGCCATTGCTTTCTCTTGCTTCTAATGAGAGTTCATCGCCTCCGGGTGTATAACCCAGGTATTTTTGAGCTTCTTCTTCCG
This sequence comes from Chitinophagaceae bacterium, assembly GCA_051306075.1. Lineage (GTDB taxonomy): Bacteria > Bacteroidota > Bacteroidia > Chitinophagales > Chitinophagaceae > Terrimonas_B. Next base: position 1,838 of record JBPPMM010000270.1, on the reverse strand, counting down.
GCAGATTGGACAGGAAGCTGGGAGACGCATGCCAGCTGAGACCTTCAGAGGCAATTGCATCTTTTACGGTTTGGAATTCAAGTTTAGCCATACGATTGAGGTTTAAATTGTTTGCCTACTCTATACAGTTTTCGGCAATCCTGTTGCATACTTTATTATTTATTGTCGCTGTTCTGCTTCATTCGACAACAACTAATCATGCCAATGAAAAAATAATCATTGACAACCCAGGATAACCATAAGAGGCCAAAAATGAAATATCCAGTCTGTAATTGAGGTTATAATTGCGGAGTGTATGCTAATTCGTTTGGTGATACCAGCAACCTCAATTGAATCGAAAGTAAACGACACCTATTCAGGTTTAACGAAATCCATTCAGGTAAAGAAAAGCCTCAAAGGGTTTTGATTGACAGAGTAAGGAACTGTGGTTTAAACATACATAGGATAATGTACCAGAAACGATTTGTTCAATTACTAAATCAGAGAGCGAAAAACCAATTGAAAGTCAATTTACAAATCCGGTGTAGTGGATATAAGCCGTTTTCAGGAAAGATAAATCCGAAGAAATTTGGAAAATCTTAATAACGTGTGCATAAAGGTACTGTAGAATGATACCTGATCATCATTTTACATATTATTTTTTTTCGTTTTTTTTCCCAAAAATTGTGCTGCGGAAATTACTATCTGGCCCTGATTCTTTATTTAAAGTTTATCCATTCAAAAAACAATGGAAATTCTTTTCGCCAGGTTGGCTCATTGTGGCGGCCGTTATCGTTAATGACAATTTTATTTTTTATTTTTTTGTTCTTGCTCAACACTTCACCGGCTTCTTGCATATCGGAAACCATTTTTTCTCCTTCCAATTTGCCCGCGTAGAAATAAATGCTGGCAGATAATTTTTTACCCATTTTTTTAAGATCATCAAAAATTTTAGGTGAGAGGCTGAACGCCGGTGAAAAAACACCAGCAGCTCCAAATACATCCGGGTGTTTTATTAAAGTATAAAGAGAAATCAAGCCTCCCACTGAACTGCCGGAAATAGCCGTGTTGGCCTTATCACCAGATGTACGATAATTTTTATCAATAAACGGCTTCAGGGTTTTTACAAGGAAGTCGGCGTATTTCCGGCCTTCTCCCTTTTTTGACTTGCCGGAAGTATCACCATTAAGTCGAAAATCATATGGATTGTATTCATTTAGCCTTTTTATCCCTCCGTTATCTATTGCTACAACGATCCACTCTTTTTCACCCGCTGGTCGTGAATCAAGGTATTCATCAACCCCCCATTCACCGCTATAGGAAGTAGCATCATCAAATACGTTTTGCCCATCCTGCATATATAAAACAGGGTAGCGGCCACTTCCTGAGGAATAACTTTCAGGGAGATAGATCCAAATACGCCTTGTTCGTTTCAGCTGGGGAATCAAAAAAGCTGTATCAATGATCTGAACATTTTTGCCGGCCGTACTTTTCTTGGGGGCAGGTGGAAACCGGTCGGTCCATTCTTCAATAGATATTTTTATGGATGTATCTCTTTCTATTTTCAATACCCTGTTGTTTATGTTTTCTCCCTCTTTTTTGCATTCCGCTTTATCCCACCCTCCTCTCGTAATCTTATATTCATAGGCTCCTGGGTTTAGTTTCATCTCAATAAAATAATTCCCCATGTTATCCTGACGAAATTGAAAATTCTTGTCGCCGGGGTTCCAACCGTTAAAACTTCCTGATGCAAAGATACTGCTGCCGGAAGCATGATAGTGAGGCAAGGAAACTATTTCCAGTCTTACAGATGTTTGAGACATAACATTGTTGGTAAACAATAAAATGGAAAGGATTAA
>JBPPMM010000057.1:0-3210 GCA_051306075.1 Chitinophagaceae bacterium | reverse complement strand
GGTATACAGAAAGCAAAAGATGATATTGCATTAAATGTGGCCAACGCCTTTCTGCAACTGGTATTAAATGCAGAGCAGATCAAGATCAGTGATGTTCAGGTAAAGCAAAGCATCGAGCAGGTAGACAATGTAAAAAAGCAGGTTGATGCCGGGTCATTGCCTGAATTGAACCTGGCTGAAATGGAATCCCAACTGGCCAATGACAGCTCTACCTTAATTACAGCCAATGCGAATTATACGCTGTCGGTTTTGGAATTAAAAGCTTTGCTGAATATAGAAGCTGACAAACCTTTTGAAGTAGAAATTCCCCCGGTAGAATCAATACCCGTTGAGTCCCTGGCAGATCTTGATCCGGCTGCGGTTTTTATGCTAGCTACCACCAATATGCCGCAGCAGAAAATAAATGAATTGAACCTGAAGGCGGCTATAAAAAATATTGCTGCGTCAAAAGGAAATATGTATCCATCTTTTGCCTTATTTGGGGGGTTAGATTCACGGTATTCGGATGCTCAAAAATTATTACCCAAAAATTTTGTGAACAGTATAATACCAATTGGTTTTGTTAATGTGGGTGGTACAGACTACCTGGTCAATTCACAAAGAGAGATTCCTACTGGTTTTACAAAAAACACCTATTTCCAGCAGGTGAGTAATAACTTTAGCCAGTCAATCGGGTTGGGCATGTCTGTTCCTATTTTTAATGGAGGAATTGCAAGGACAAATTGGAAAAAGGCAAAACTCAACGCCTATAATGTGGAACTGCAAAATGAGCAGGATGCACAAACACTGAAGCAGGATATTTACCGGGCACATGCGGATGCAATAGCTGCCATTCAAAAATTTAATGCAGCCAATAAATCTGTGGAAACATCACAAAAGGCATATGATTTTGCAAAGAAGAGATTTGATGTGGGGCTTTTAAAAACGATAGATCTGATAACAAATCAAAACAATTTGTTCCGTGCAAAAATAAACAGGGCCTCTGCCCAGGCAGATTATGTGTTTAAGATGAAGTTACTGGAGTTCTATAAAGGGCAGGGATTGAAATTGTAATTTTATTCGCCGGATTCTTTTTACCTAAAAGGCATGGTGATAACCGGTTTGCTTAATCTGATCAGAGAAAAGTAAAAAATATTCTTAAACAATCCGGAGGGAGAATCTAATTGAATCCGGAGATTAATTGTCCATAAGGACAGCATTTAAGTATGAGCAAAAAATTAAAATGGATATTGATCAGTATAGGAGCGATAGTTTTAATAGCTGTTGCCATTAAATTGATATGGGGTAATAAAGATAAAGGTGAAAAAGTGGCGGTTGATAAAGTGGTTCGTAAAACTATAATTGAAACCGTTACTGCCAGTGGAAATATATATCCTGAAGTAGAGGTAAAGATCAGTCCAGATATTTCCGGCGAGATTGTTGAATTAAATGTGGAAGAAGGTGATAGCGTAAGAAAAGGGCAGGTACTGGCACGCATTTTTGCTGATATCTATGCATTGCAAAGAGATGAAGCTGCTTCCCAGGTGGGACAAACGCAGGCAACGGTTGCTAACAGCCAGGCGGCACTTGAAGCTACCAAGGCCAACCTTGACCAGGCAAAGCAGACTTTCGACCGCAATAAGACTTTGTATGATCAAAAAGTAATTTCGCAAGCCGAATTCGAACAATTTCAAACCACCTGGCGTTCAGCACAAGCTAATTACAATGCAGCATTACAAAATATCAGAAGTTTGCAATCCACTGTAAAAGCAGCACAAACAGGATTGACTAAAGCAAACAAGGACCTGGGGCGTACAACCCTGGTAGCTCCTATGAGCGGAGTGATCTCTTCATTAAAAGTAAAAAAAGGAGAACGGGTTGCCGGTAATAGTTTTAATATCGGAACTGAAATGATGACCGTAGCAGATATGAGTGTTCTTGAAGTAAGAGTGGATGTGGGAGAAAATGATATTGTCAAAATAAATTATGGCGACTCGGCCGATGTGGAACTGGATGCATATAATAACCGTAAGTTCAAAGGCATAGTCACACAAATTGCGAGCAGTACAAAAAATACAATGGCTTCGTCTGTTTCCAATGATGTTACCAATTATGAAGTAAGAATAAGGCTGGATCACGATTCATATAAGGACCTGGTGGATCCTTCAAAGCCAAAAAAATTTCCTTTTCGTCCGGGAATGAATGCGAATGCAGAAATTAAAACTCGCCGCAAGGATAATGTTCTGGCCTGCCCGATAACGGCTGTAAACGCCAGGGTAAAAGGAAGCGATAAAAGTTTAGCGGATAAGAAAAATGAATCGGCTTTGGGAAAGGAAGAAGAATCACAGAACAATCAAATCTTCACTTCAACGGACGAACTGGAAGAAGTGGTTTTTGTACTGCAAAGTGACGGAACGGTAAAAAAAGTTGTTGTTAAGTCGGGAATCCAGGATATTAATTTTATCGAAATCATCAGTGGCTTAAGCGGAGGAGAAGATGTAGTGATAGGGCCATATAATGCGATCAGTAAAACATTGAAAAATGGAATGAAAGTGAATGTAGTTCCAAAGGAGAAGTTGTTTGAGAAAAAGTAATTTATCAAATTTCTAATGCCAACCGGCCGGGATAAGAAAGGCCGCAATTTTTTGTGGCCTTTCTTATTAAAGGGGCGAGCCAAAAGAAGAGACTGAAAAAATAAAATTTAGGCGCATCAAACGTGTATAGAATTGTAATCAGATAATTATATTAAATCCGGGAGAGCTCATTAAATCTTAGTTCTTTTCTTAATTTTATTTACTCATCTCATTTTTCATTCAGTAAATAATATTTCTATGTTTGGCGTTATCGGCAGTGGCAGTTGGGCAACAGCACTTATAAAAATTTTAACCGATAATGGTCATGCAGTTAATTGGTGGATCCGGAAAGAAAAGAGTATCGAATTTATTCAAAGGCGTCATCATAATCCGGCGTATTTACAATCGGCAAATATTGATGTTTCATTTCTCTCCATGTCAACGGACATTAATGAGATAGTAAAGAAATCGGATATTCTTATTCTCGCCGTTCCATCAGCTTTTATTGATGAAAGTATTGGTCATTTTAGTCAGGAAGATTTAGAAGGAAAAAAAATAGTGTCTGCAGTAAAAGGCATATTGCCGGAAGACAACATTCTCGTTAATTATTACCTGGAACAAAAATTCAATTTTCCGCTGGAAAATTATTTTGCTGTAC
>JBPPMM010000244.1:0-3501 GCA_051306075.1 Chitinophagaceae bacterium | reverse complement strand
GCCATCGAGATCTGCCGCTTCAATTCTGTTCCACCACCCGCTGCTATTGGGTATCGTATTTACATTTTGAAATTGTCCGTTATTATTTATAAAAATGTGAATGGCCATCCAGTCTCCTACAACAACCAGGTCCTTATCTCCATCAGAATCTACATCGGCCCAGGTTGCATCTGTAACCATTCCCACATTTGCAAGGGAGGGAGGAGCAATATCTTTCCAGGAGCCATTATCATTCACCAATAAATAGGAACGTGGCGGTAGTCCATAATTACCCGGAACATTTCTGGCACCTAAAAAAATATCAACATCGCCATCAGCATCTATATCTTCTGCCTCAGCAGTAGAGAAATTTCCGATAACGGGAGGAATAGCTGAAGGAGAAGGCGAAAAATTTCCTTTGCCATCATTGAGATACAGGCGAACCATGAAATTTATTTTCGGCATTCTTGGTTCGTTTCCCCCGGAACCGATAATAAGATCCGCATCGCCGTCCCCGTCATAATCAAGGAAAGCGCCGCAGGTACTTTCAAACGCAGCATCTTTATTAAAGGTTCCGGCAGACTGGGGATGCATTCTTCCATCAGCATTTTGAACAAACAATTTATCCGGGTCACCGGAAGCGCCAAGAAGAACGAAATCGGAAAGTTTATCATTATTTACGTCGCCAATTATCAACCTTGGCCCTTCAGTAGAAAGTAACCTTATTAATAAAATCTCATCATTGAAATCATTATACCGGTTTTCATGATGAACCGCAGGACCTTCGATTAATTTTGATCCTGCTTCTTCAAATTCGGGCTTTGCATTTGTATTTAAATGGGTGGGAATTAAAATGGCCTCACTATTTTTCAAAGTAATAGTTTGATCAGATTTCACCTGGGTAATAAACTGGACATTCCCATCGGGCCAGGTCACTTGCAGCGAATCGATTACAGATACTTTGCCTAATCCAAATAACAAGGAAGGTTCAATACTGCTTTCAAAACCCCTGGTATTAAAATTTTGGAGCACTTTTATACCATCATTAAGTATTAGTCTCACTTCAGCTCCTATTCCAAATAAGTTTTTACCTGGTCCATTAAATTTCACTTTTAGAAAATGATTTCCTGAATGTTCATTTGCATTATTCCGGTACAGGAAACTTTCTGAATTAATATTATTGACAACAAGATCCAGGTCTCCGTCATTGTCAAGATCACCATAAGCCGCACCATTACTAAATGATAATTGAGAAAGCCCCAGATTTGCAGCGTTGTTTTTAAACTTTAAATTTCCTGTATTACTAAACGCATAATTCTGCAAAGTTGTAGAAGGGATATTTGAAATAAATTTTCGGTAATCTGTTTTTCCGCTTGTAGTGCGGGGATTTACTTTATTCCCCATAAATTCCAGGAAATCCATTGACATGATATCTTTCTGAATTCCGTTGCTGACGAAAATGTCCTTGTTGCCATCATTTTCAAAATCAAAGATCAGGGCACCCCAACTCCAGTCCGTAGCATCTACACCGGAAAGTTGGGCTATCTCCGCAAACCCGGCTTTCCCATCATTGAGATGAAGGCAATTTTGCGTGATCTGGTAATGGAAGTTGGCCCGGTATTTCATATCCTCCAGGTGATAAGGATCAAACGCCATAGTGGTTTGTAACCGGTAATTATCTCCCGGCAACATATCAGTTGTAAAAATTTCCGGATAGCCATCATCGTTGATGTCTGCAATATCAGCACCCATACTGGAAGTAGAGCAATAGTTTACTCTGGAAGGCAGTTCTTCAGAAAATGTTCCATTCCCATTATTAATGTACAAGTAATCACGTTCCCAAAAATCATTACTGATATACAAATCAGGTAAGTGGTCTCCATTAAGGTCAGAAACAGCTACTCCCAAACCAAATGCAATATCACTGCTGTAAATTCCGGCCTGTTCCGTAACATCAGTAAATGTATTTCCGTCATTTCGCATAAGCTTGTGACCGCCGGGCGAAGATTGTTCTCTTACTTTTTTATACAATTCAATTTTAGCCGGATCACGAAAACTATTGTTGAGAATGTAGCAATCCAGATCGCCGTCCTGGTCATAATCAAAAAATGCGGCATGGGTAGAGTAACCATCATTATCAAGATTATATTCTTCCGCTTTTTCTGTAAAAGTCAGGTTGCCATTGTTGATAAACAATTCATTTTTTTTATTATTACCTGCCACATCTCCGGAGTTACAAACATAGATATCCAGTAATCCATCAGCATTCACATCCGCCATTGTTACCCCGGTACTCCATGACATAGTACCTCCTACACCGGCCTTTTCCGTTATATCTTCAAATTGAAAGTTTCCCTTATTGAGATAAAGCCTGTTCTTTTTTTGATTAGCGGTAAAATACAGATCGGGTAATGAATCATTATTAATATCTCCAATGGCTACGCCACCTCCATTATAAAAGTTGCGATAGGTTAGTATATTGAAATTTTCACCATCCACAACTTCATTAACAAAGTCAACCCCGGTTTTTTCTGAACCAAGCAATTGAAAAATAGGGGAGGAATTATTTTCAGATGCGGATTCTTTATTCTTGCAGGAGATAATCGTTAAAAGTGAGAGTAAACAAACCGGGAAAAAAAACTTCATGAATTGCAGATTTTATTTTTTTAAGCAGTGATGAACTTTGTACTGAAAAGACAAAGATCGCTAAAGAATAAAGAATGTTATTATTGAACCACATGATGGGCGGTATCAAAAATTCCATCTCCCCGGGATCCCAAAAAAGATCCCCAAAAAACAGGTTTCTTTATTTTCACGGGCAAATCGATTCTTTTAATCCTCATTCCAAGAAAAGCCACGAGATCGGCATGATGAAAATACTGGCAATAGATCAAATCGAGGTATCCGTCATTGTCAATGTCTCCGATCCATGGCGTTGAAAAGATATTTTTAAATCCCTGCGCCTGGTCAAGAGTGTCGATTGATTTTTTAGCAAAATCAATAGCGATTAACTTATTCTCAATAACCCTCGGAGATTTCAACGAATAACCTAAGGAACAATCAAAATTATTAATACTGATTATCACTTCATCACGGCCATCATCGTTCAGATCATAAACAACCGGTGATGAAAACCCTGTGCAGCCTAAGGAATCCATATAGACGATATTCCCATTTTTGCCATCAATCAAAACTTCCACTGAACCTGCACTGTTAGGCCATACTCCTTTGCTAATAAATGTAAAAAAATCAGGTATGTCGTCATCTGTAAAATACCCCGGCGCCAGACTGTTACTGCATTCGGTGCCCGGAAAGGTCTTGCTCCATAAAAGATGCTGGTCTTTTCCGTCAATTGCAACTACTTTGCTTCCATGAGTGATTGCTATTATGTCAATATATCCATCCTTATTAATATCAGCTAATGTAGGAGGAGCAATAAATCCATGTCCTTTTTCAGTAGCAATAATTTTTGCAGAAGAAATTTGTTTTGCTATAAGCTGTTTAATTGTTGTGAGGTAAAGT
>JBPPMM010000185.1:0-2153 GCA_051306075.1 Chitinophagaceae bacterium | reverse complement strand
AATTGATAGTGATAATCTTCAGCCTTTAATGAGCGACCTGACAAAACTGAACCCTGAAAAAATAGACAATCAACTCTCCGTAGATTAAATATTACTGCTAGGTAGTTGACAAATTTATTTAACTGCTTTTTAATTCTGCTTTTAGTGGTTACACATACGGCTATCGTTTAGAACTATACCAATACTGCTTTAATATTATAAGTGTTGGGTAGAAAGCAGAACATGTTTATTTATGCAGCAACTGTAGAAGCCAATCAGGCGATGAAGCGGGAACTCTACCTCGTTTCTTTAAAAAATGAATTGATTATTCACGCCTGCGGCATGCAGGCTTTAAAAAATTAGAATGATGACAAATACAAAAAAAAATCTTATTAGCCTAGACGAATTATCCGGTTATAAGGTGGCAGAGAATTATAACGATGTAAGGGGCTGGAATGTAAAAGATGCTAATAACCGTACTATTGGGAAAGTGGATCATTTGCTGGTAAATAAAAATGCCGAACGAGTTGTTTATCTAGATATTGAAGTTGATGAAACGTTGATAGAAGAGGGGCATGAAGCCTATCAAAATCAAGTTAGCAAGGGCGTGCATGAGTTTTTAAACAAGGAAGGGGAAAATCACCTGATTATTCCTATCGGACTGGTAACTATGGATGAGAAGAACAAACTTGTAGATACCAATCAAATTGATAGTTCGACTTTTGCTAAAGCTAATCGGTTCAAAAAGGGAGATGTTATAGATTTTGAATACGAATTAAATTTACTTCGCCATTACAGGGGAGATAACACGATTCACGGTTCGAATACTGTTGATGGATTTTATGATCGTGAAGAGTTTAACAATACGTTTCGTCAAAGAGATTTGGAGTAAAATTTTATGGAATTAATCACCTTATAATGTTTTGGCATATGCCAGAGTAGTAATTGTGACCGGAAGCAATAGAATGATAGGGCTTATCTTTCATTCATAAACTTGCTACCCATTAAATAAAAATAAATTTAGAATAGGACAATGATACAGAACATAGAAGCGCAAGTAGCAGAACCAGTACAAACGATAGTACAAAAGTTAGAAGGGTGGCTTGACTCCTTCATTAGTCTGATTCCCAACATGGCAGTGACCTTGTTGTTATTAGTAATTTTTCTTGTGCTTGCTAAATTTGGAAGCAAATTATTTAAAAAGTTTTTCTCCAAAACATCAAATAACGAAGCATTAGAACATTTATTCTCCACTGTAATTTATGTTGCAATCTTGAGCCTTGGACTTTTTATCATGCTTGGAGTGCTCGGGCTTGATAAGGCTTTAACCTCGATACTGGCAGGAATTGGTGTGATAGGTTTGGCACTGGCTTTTGCTTTTCAGGATATAGCTTCAAATTTTTTGTCGGGTATTATCCTGGCCTTTAGGAGACCCTTTAAAAAAGGAGACATAATAGAAACAAAGGATATTATGGGCAAAGTAACTAAAACTAACTTGAGGGATACGGTTATTGAGACGTTCACGGGCCAAGAAGTTTACATTCCAAATAAAGACTTTTTACAGCATGCTTTTTATAATTTTTCTGCCTTAGAAAAAAGGCGGATTGATATAGCTATTGGAGTTTCTTACGCAGATGATCTTGATCAGGTCGAAGAGGTAGTGCTAGGCGTAATTAAAAATTTAGAAGGGGTCATAGATAAGGATAAGATAGTTTTTGATTATGCTGAATTTGACTCCAGTTCAATCAATTTTAATATTCGCTTTTGGATCGAATACCCCGGAGAACCCAGCTACTTCACTATGAAAAGCAAAGCCATCAAAGCGATTAAAAGTGCATTTCATGAGCAAGATATTACTATTCCTTTTCCAATACGCACATTGGACTTTGGAATTAAAGGCGGGCAAAAACTCTCCCAAATGGAATTGAATATGGATGGAGATACGAAAGAGGTAAACTAAGGTACAAGTTTATGAAAATCCCAATGTACGAAAGCGATCTATCAGATCCCTTTTAATTGTTAATCTATAAAATACAGTTTTGAAAAAAGTTGGATGCAGTCCAAGACAAAGCACTAAATGATATCAAAACGATGGTTAAATATGGATTTATAAGACCCATAGTGGATCTAATATATCCTATCGAAGGTGGAATCGATGCCTATGAATATCGTGT
>JBPPMM010000173.1:0-11980 GCA_051306075.1 Chitinophagaceae bacterium | reverse complement strand
TTCCTTTTAAGCACTTTGGTTTCGGTTACCAGGCTGCTTTTTTCCATCGCATTGCGGATGGTGATCAATAACCTGTTCAGATCCGGGGGTTTTGAAATAAAATCATAGGCTCCTTTTTTTACAGCTTCAACAGCTGTTTCTATATTTCCATGTCCCGAAATCATAATAATAGGAACATCCGGACTAGCTTCAGCAGCTTTTTGCAAAAACTCTATCCCATCCAATTTGGGCATCTTGATATCACAAAGAACCACATCATAGGATTTTTCCTTAAATTTTTTTAGCCCCTCTTCTCCGTCTGCTGCTTCATCCAGTTTATAGCCCTCGAAGGATAATATTTCAGTCAGCGTTTTTCTAATTGCCTTTTCGTCGTCAATTATCAGTATATCAGCCATTAATTAAAGGATTTAGTGGGCAAAAGTAAATGAAAACAACCAACCGTAACGTGATGTTTAAAGGATCAGAAAAAAATAATCCTGATTAATCAGGGCATGATCGCTATAATAAACAACAGTATAGAGGAAAGAATTTTTTTTTTTAAGTAAGGCTTACAGCAATATCAGCTGGAGACATAAAAAAATAAGAGGCCGGGTAGAAACCCAGCCTCGTTTTAAAATCCAATATCCTATGAAAAACCAATACAAAGATGCATTATTAGGTCCAAAACGCTGCATGATCTGAAAAAAATATATTCCGCGTATTTATACCTAAGGCCTTTTTTAATAAAAAACCCGCCTTTTAAAAGGCGGGTAAATAAATGTGCTTAAGTAAATTACTTTTTTTGATACATGACCTCTTTTGCCATCTTTACCGTACGGGCTATGCTAGGTAAGGCGGCGGCAACAAGATTTGGAGCATAATGTAGTGGTGCATCTGCTGCAGTGATCCTGCGAATAGGGGCATCCAGGTAGTCAAAACCTTCTTTTTGAATTTGGTAGGTAATTTCGGAAGATACTGATCCAAACGGCCATTGCTCTTCCACAATAACCAGCCGGTTTGTTTTCTTTACACTTTCAAGTATTGTTTTCCAATCGAGTGGACGAATAGTCATGAGATCAATCACTTCGGCACTTATGTTTTCTTTTTCCAACTCAGCGGCGGCTCCCATTGCCACTTTCATCATTTTATTAAATGAAACGATCGTAACGTCGGTACCTTCTCTCTTAATGTCTGCCTTTCCCAATTCAATATAATACTCATCTTCAGGAACATCACTTTTATCTCCATACATCTGCTCACTTTCCATAAATATCACCGGATCTTCTTCATAGCGGATAGCCTGTTTCAAAAGTCCTTTTGCATCGTAACCATTGCTTGGGGATACAACTTTTAATCCGGGAATATTTGCATACATGCTTTCATATGCTGTTGAATGCTGAGCTCCCAATTGCCCTGCGGATCCGCTACCTCCCCTAAATACAATGGGACAAGAAATTTGTCCACCACTCATTGCCAGCATTTTAGAAGCAGTATTGAGAATTTGATCTAAGGCAAGTACAGCAAAGTTCCATGTCATGTATTCAACCACAGGCCTGAGTCCATTTTGGGCGGCCCCTACACCAACAGCAGTAAAACCCAGTTCAGAAATTGGTGTATCAATCACTCTTTTTGGTCCAAACTCTGCCAGCATTCCCTGGCTTACTTTGTATGCGCCATTGTATTCTGCCACTTCTTCGCCCATCAGAAAAACCCGATCATCCCTTCTCATTTCTTCCGACATAGCTTCCCGAAGTGCGTCCCGGAATGCGATTGATCTTGCCATGTATTGTTGGTATTTTTAAGTCGGGCAAATTTAAGTGAGTAAGTGGATATAACCTAAAATAGGCAGATTGGGGTGAACCATCCCGGTACATTATTCGCCGGATGTATATTTGCGCATGGCGAAAAATCATTACAAAATTATCATTATAGGAGGTGGCCCTATTGGTCTCGCCTGCGGGTTGGAAGCAAAAAAAGCGGGATTGGATTGCCTGGTTATTGAGAAGGGACCTCTCGTAAACTCAATTTATAATTACCCGGCCAACATGACCTTTTTTTCAACATCAGAGCGTTTGGAGATTGGCAATATCCCTTTTGTTTCCAATAACGCAAAACCAACCAGAACAGAAGCACTTGAATACTACCGGCGGGTAGCTTTGTCCGGCCAATTGAATATTCATCTCTTTGAAGAAGTTTATTCAATTGATGAAAAGAGGATGAAAGAAAATAATAATCAGTTAACAGATTCTGAATTTTCATCGAATATGTTTTTCGTTGAAACTTCAAAAACAACTTATATTTCAAAATATATAATTATTGCAACCGGATTTTATGATATACCCTATCTGCTGAATGTACCAGGTGAAGATTTGCCAAAGGTGACGCATTATTATAAAGAGCCGCATTTTTATGCCTTTCAAAAAGTAATAGTGGCAGGGGCGCAGAATTCTGCAGTAGACGCAGCTCTGGAGACCTGGAGAAAAGGTGCTGAAGTCACTATGGTGATAAGAGGAAAAGACATCGGTGAAAGAGTAAAGTATTGGGTAAGGCCCGATATCATCAACCGGATAAAGGAAGGTTCAATAAAAGCCTACACTCACTCCACCATCCATGAAATACGTGAACATGAAGTGGACATCAGTACTTCGGAAGGAATTGTAACAATTAAAAATGATTGGGTGATTGCATTGACCGGGTACCAACCCAACCTTAAGTTTTTAAAAAATATAGGTATTGAATTATCTGATGATGAAGTTAGAAAACCGGTTTACAATGAAGACACTTTCGAAACTAATGTAAAAAACATTTACCTCGCTGGTGTTATCTGCGGAGGCATGAATACGCACCGATTGTTTATTGAAAATTCCAGAGAACATGCAGAGCGAATTATAAGAAATATTGTAATGACAGAAATTGCAAGACCAGCCTGATTAATCATATGACCCATCACGGCATTTTCAGCAATAACAGATCTCCTCAGTTCCCTTTTTTATTATTACGGCAAAACCTGTAGTTTGTACAGTGAAAGCAGTTGTTGCTATATATTTATAGTTTTGACAGGCAGTTTTTCTGACTTTTATAAATATGAAATACCAGCTTGGTTTGCATATTCTTTTTTGGGTAGCTTACCTGCTATTTGAAAGCTACATTGAATTTGCCTGGATGAGTTCAATGTATGAAGGCACTTCAGCTTTTCAGCGGTGGTGGTTAGCATTCTTTGCAGAGGCATCCCAATTACCCATCGATATTCCAACATGTTATTTTATCGCATTTCTTATCAATACAGGAGATGTACGGATCAAAAAGCCGGTTTATAAGTTACTATTAGGGATAGCGGCAATTGCTTTTGCAGTTATACTTCAGCGTTTCCTGATCATCAAATTCATATTACCAGATCTGTATCATGAAAAAAATATTACCAATGACCTTTTATTTTCCTTGCCCCGGGTTTTATATTCTTTCATCGATATTATTTTTGTTGTGGGTATTTTTTCAGCCCTAAAACAATACCGGTATTTGCAGCGCTCAAAGGAAAAAGAAAAAAGCCTTGTTAAAGAAAAACTGGTATCCGAATTAAAATTTCTTCGTACGCAAACTAATCCCCATTTCCTTTTTAATACACTGAACAATATTTATGCACTGGCAAGGAAAAAATCAGATGATACAGCCGATGTGGTCATGAAACTTTCCAAACTATTACGCTTTATGTTGTATGAATCAAGGAAACAAAATATTACAATTGCAGAAGAATTAAAATTCTTAAGCGACTATATCGAACTGGAACGAATACGATATAATGAAAGACTAACCATTCGTTTTACCCGTTCAATTGATGACGAATCACAACCCATTGCCCCTCTTATTCTTCTGCCTTTTGTAGAAAACGCCTTCAAGCATGGGGCCAGCGAAACCCGCTTCAATTCCTTTATTCATATCCACGTACAGTTATTGGAGGGGCGGCTTATTTTTACAATAGAAAATTCAAAAGATGATGACTCCCTAAAACTAATTACAGAAAACATCGGTCTCAGTAATGTAAGACGCCAACTGGAATTGAGTTATCCGGAACATCATATTGATATGAAAATAGAGGCTACAGTATTTAAAGTCATACTTACACTAAATTTATATCAGCATGCAACAATATAATTGTATTATAGTTGAAGACGAACCTCTGGCTGCGGAAGTATTACAGGATTATATCAGGCAAGTGCCTTTTTTGCAATTAAAAGATATTTGTGCTGATGCCATTTTTGCAATGGATGTTTTGCAAAATGAAAAGATCGATTTAATTTTCCTTGATATTAATCTACCCAAATTGAAAGGTCTTGATTTTATTAAAACACTGCGACATCCTCCGCATATCATCATAGTTACAGCCTATCATGAGTATGCATTGCAGGGTTATGAACACAATGTAATAGATTATTTGCTGAAGCCTGTCGAATTCAACCGTTTCCTGATGGCAGTAAATAAAATAACACAGACGGTTACCACCGAAAATGCAACTAATTTACAGGTGACTTCAAATGCAGAGGAAAAAATTTACTTGTTTTTTAATGTAGGCAAAAAGAAAGTAAAAATTTTTATCGATGATATCCTCTATATTGAAAGCCTGAAAGAATACATACGAATTTTTACTCCAACAAAATCCATTCTTACCAAATTTCAATTAGGCCAGATAGAGGAACAATTAACCCATAATCGTTTTCTCCGGGTGCACCGTTCTTTTATTGTAGCCAAAGATAAAATAGAGGCTTTTTCTGCTACTGACATAGAAATTAGCGGAAAACATATACCTGTTGGCAGAAGTTATAAAGAAATTGTGCAAATGGCTCTTGATGGACACATAAGGTCATAATTATTAGCCACTAAATCTTTTATTAATGCAAAGAGGAAAGGAAAAAGAATAAAATTCCTTTTTATTATTTAATCTTTTAGGAATTCAAAGTATTTTCTTCATCAGCCAGTCCTTTTGTAAATCATTTCCTAACAAAAAATCGTGCTCTGCAAAGATCTCAAATCCCCAACGCTCATAAAATTGAATAGCCTTTTGGTTTTGTTTCCACACACCCAACCAAATAACAGGGAATTGCCTTTTATAAGCAATGGCAATACATTCCTGCATCAATGCACTTCCCACACCCTTTCCAACTACAGATTGAACTGCATAAAGCCTGGCTAATTCCATGGCAACGGTATTGCCCAGTTCCGGAGGCACATTGTTTTCCCGCAGCCTGGCATAACCAACCAATTCCTTTTCGGAATAAGCCAGCAAAAATATATTATGGTCGGCTCCTGCTTCCTGCATAAGAGATTCTTTGGTGAACTGTTCATTCAGGAATTTATCCATATTTTCTTCCGTATTCTGCGGCGCAAAAAAATCATAAAATGTTTGCCTGCTAATATCTGCGACCAGGCCTGCATCTTCCGGTGTAGCATATCGTATTGTTATCATACCACGAAAAATAAAAATGGAAAAAATAAAATATATAATTGAAAAGTAATGGAAAACTCTTACCTTTTCGATTCTTCGATCCTATCTCGACACATAACTCTCAACTTTTCTTAACCACAAAAAACCAAAACATGAGAAAAATTTCTCTCTTCTTTCTGCTTATCCCTGTATTGGCCATAAGCCAGAATCAAAACGTCGTTAATGCCAGCCGCTATTTTCCTAAAATGGACAAGGTACTTGAATTTGAAAAGGCTTTAACATCCCACATTCAGAAATTTCACAGCGGCGACTGGAAATGGCGGGTGTATGAAATTCAAACCGGTCCGGATGCAGGCGGCTTCCATGTAGTAGAAGGTCCCAAGTCCTGGGAAGATTTTGATAAGCGTGGAAACCTGGGCGATGAGCATATGAAGGACTGGAATAAAAATGTTTCCGTTTTTCTTACTGATAAATACACATCCTTGTATGCAGAATTTAAGGCAGACTTAAGTACAACCCAGGCTGAGGGATTCACTGAGAAAATTACCATAACCCATGTTTACCCTAAACCCGGTTCAGGAAATATAGTTGAGGGTACCCTTGCAAAAGCAAAAAAAGGATGGGAAGCCGGTGGCCAGACAGTAGCTGTTTATCAATCGGTGGCATCGGGGCCAAGTCAGTATGCATTGGTTTATCGTATGAAGGACGGATTGAAGGAACTGCAGGAAGGATTCAGGAAACCATTTAGAGAAAGATATGAAGGAGCCAATGGCGAAGGCACTTTGGAAACCTTTTTAGAAAAGATCAGGGAAGGAACGGATCATTCCTGGTCAGAGATGCTTTTTTTACGGACAGACCTGAGTTCTAAATAGAGTAAGAACCTATATATCGACATCTAGAATCCTATTCAAATCTATAACCATTAAAACTAACATCATGCGACAATCAAAATGCTTCCATTCAATTTTCGCTTACAGTAGTTTAATAACGGTATTTATTTTCTGCTTGCAATTTAATCTCCCTGCCCAGGATCGCAACATTACATCTTACCAATACCGTCATGTCCCAGATGACAAGATCGCCGAATTTATAAAAAGAGAAACAACATACTGGAGTAAAGTAGCGGAGAAAGCAGTTAATGAAAAAACAATGACTTTTTGGGCCCTCCTGGAAAAAGTAGGCGGTTATGATCTTCCGAATTCTTCTAATTTTTTATTTATTAATACATTTCCCGATTTAGATAAAATAGGTGAGGTATTCAATAATGTTGAAGGGGTTGCGGGAGTAAAAATGGAGGATATGGAAACCAATTCTATGAGTACCACTACCAGCCATTTTTTCTTGCACGATGAAGGTTGGGAACAGGCAGCACAAGCCAATCCTGCTAATGATTTTAATTATGTCGTGATGATATATCACAACACCAGGTACCCCGATAGCCTGATTGCACTTGAAAAAAAATATTGGGGACCCTTCATTAAAAAAGCAATGGATAACAAACAAACTCCTCAAAAAGGCTGGGGTAATGCAATGGTATTAGCACCAATGGGTGACAATATTAAATTCAATACGGTTTCATATGACCTCTACAGCAAATTACATGATGCTTTGATGCCCAACTGGGACACTAAAACAGTTTTTCCAACCAAGGGACTGACTATGATAGATAAAATTGAATTAAACAGGCGGGGTACGGCAATCTACAGGATAGTGAAAGTAGTAACATCGCCATAACAAATTAATCATTCTATTGTGCAAAAAACCTTCGCAAATTAATGGCGAAGGTTTTTGCATATAATACTATTAACGGTTTATTCTTTTAATATCTTTCCCTGGTCCATAATTCATTCAGCTTATCTCCTTTCGAACTCATACCTGAATGGTTCCATACTTCACCATTTACATTCCCATCAAACTCCAGGGAAGCTCCTACCCTTGCGCTATCCCTGGAAAAAAATTCAATTTGTTCAGTATATTTTCCGGCAATAAATGTATAAGTGCCGCCGCCCGTTCCGAAAAACTCTTTGGTAGCGGGATTTATTGCCATCCATTGAAACCGGGTGCCCGAAAGAATTTTTAATGTTTTGCGATCACCCCTTTGCATTGGATTAATTTTCCCGTCCACCATCCTGCCGGTAATGCGCCAAACGCCCGCCAGTTTATCTTTCCCTTTATCTAATCTTTTCCAATGTCCGGAGGTGCCGGAGATGTCAGTTTGCATTTGTTCGTCTGCGATTTCAAAAGAAAAATTTGAGTTTTTTCCCACATTTTCTTTTGAATCCGTATCAAACTCGGTAATCAGTTTTATCGTTTTATTATCCGCTTTATATATGCCGCCATAAGAACGGATAAATTTTTTATTGGTTTTATCAAAGATGGCACATGAAAAATAGCCATCCTGAAAAATTGAAACTTGCTCCGTATTTCCCTGCTTTAGTTGCCATGCTCCCGAAAGTAATTGCTGGCCAGGGTTATCCTGGTAACTAAATCCAATCACAATGAAAACCAGGAATGCGGGATTCAATAAGGTAATCAATTGTTTTTTCATAAAAATTAATTTGCAAAAAAGATAAAAATATTTAGAGATTTTCAGGCCGGTTATTGAAAAAATTAACCGTAAATCAAGCATAACTGCAGTGCATAATATTTCAATAATATCAAGTCAATACAATCAACTCCATCCTAGCCAGGTTCAAACATTTTCTATCACCATCGCACTGGCACCTCCGCCTCCATTACAAATGCCGGCAGCTCCATACCTTGCTTTATTTTGTTTTAAAACATTAATTAGTGTAACAATGATCCTTGCACCACTGGCACCCAGCGGATGGCCCATGGAAACCGCTCCGCCGTGAACATTCACTTTGGAAGGATCAAGCTTCATACGCCGGGAGTTTTCAATACCTACTACGGCGAATGCTTCATTGAGCTCCCAATAGTTTATATCTTCCATTTTCAGACCAGCTTTTTTTACAGCTTTAGGAACGGCAAGTGAAGGAGTGGTGGTAAACCATTCGGGAGCTTGTTCCGCATCAGCAAATGAAAGAATTTTGGCGATCGGTTTTAATCCCAGTTCATCAGCTTTTTCTTTACTCATTAAAACCAAAGCCGCTGCTCCATCATTTAATGTGCTAGCATTAGCAGCGGTAACAGTGCCTCCCTTTTGAAAGGCCGCATTGAGAGAAGGTATTTTTTCAAACTTAACATTAAAAGGCTCTTCATCCTTTTCGAATATAATGGGATCACCTTTTCGCTGCGGAATTTCAACGGCAATTACCTCTTCCCGGAATATTCCCTTTTCCCAGGCAGCCTGGCTACGCCGGTAACTTTCAATTGCAAATTTGTCCTGTTCCTCCCGGCTTATTCCGCAAGTACCTGCACAAAGTTCAGCCGCATTTCCCATCGCCTTACCGTCATAGACATCCGTAAGGCCGTCTTTTGCAAGACCATCTATTAGTTGCACATCACCAAATTTATTCCCCCAACGAAGTAAAGGACTATAGTAAGGAACATTGCTCATACTTTCCATTCCCCCTGCAACAACTATATCTGCATCTCCAAGCATTATACTTTGAGCAGCAAGTGAGATCGCCTTCATACCACTGGCACAAACTTTATTTATAGTAGTACAATTTACCTCATCAGGCAATCCTGCAAATTTTGCTGCTTGTCTTGCCGGAGCCTGACCCAGGTTGGCTTGTAGTACACATCCCATCAGCACATCTTGAACCTGTCCAGGTTGTATTCCTGCTTTTGAAAGAGCTCCTTTAATAACCATTGCTCCCAGCTTAGTAGCAGATATCTCTTTCAGGCTTCCACCAAAACTTCCCATGGGTGTTCGCACTGCCGAAATTATATATACTTCTTTCATAATTAATTAGTATTTAAAAGATGATTTCGCTAAGAATAATTTATTAGATCAATAAGGATATTATCACAGATTTACTCCCATTTTTCAAACAGGCTCACAAAGATAAAGATTGTTGACTGCCGCCACTATTCCAAACAATATTGCCTATGATAAGCTGACAACTGTAATGAAAATATTTCGATCTAATTCGTGCATCGTACAATCCCGGAGATAGTGAAATGACGTATCTTCATTTAATATCTAAATGGAGGCAGCCATCACTGTCAAAGTATCATTACTATGCAAAAACTGAAATTGAAACCTGAGCGTATTGAAGTCATGCATTTTCTCGCCCAGAATATTGATAATATTATAGAAGAATACCTTAAAAAAATAGATACTAACTGGCAACCGGCTGATTTTTTACCAGATAGTTCTTCAGAATCTTTTGCCAGAGAAGTAAAAGAACTGCAAAAAGAATGTAAAGAACTGCCATATGATTACATGGCAGTTTTAGTTGGTGACACTATAACCGAAGAAGCTCTGCCAACATACGAAAGCTGGCTTATGGAGGTGGAGGGAATAACCAAAGCCGAACCACAGGGATGGAGTAAGTGGGTAAGAATGTGGAGTGCTGAAGAAAACAGGCATGGCGACCTGTTAAATAAATTTCTGTATCTCTCAGGCCGCATCAATATGCGCCAAATGGAGATCAGTACGCAATACCTGATAGCCGATGGAATGGATATCGGCACGGCAAAAGATCCATACAGGAACTTTGTTTATACATCCTTCCAGGAGCTGGCAACCAATATTTCTCACCGCCGCACCGCCACACTGGCCAAGAAGAATGGAAGTGATCAGCTTTCCCGTATTTGTGGCGTTATTGCTTCAGACGAAGCCCGCCATGCAAAGGCATATAAAAGTTTTGTTTCAAAAATATTTGAAGTAGATCCCAGCGAGATGATGCTCGCATTTGAGGATATGATGCGCAAACGTATTGCAATGCCTGCCCATTTTCTCAGGCAAAAGGGAGAACCCCTGGGAGCTACTTTTGTTCATTTTAGTGATGCAGCCCAGCGGCTTGGAGTTTATACCAGCCGAGATTATACCCATATTTTAGATTCTTTGATAATTGAATGGAATATCAGTAATATAACCGGCTTATCCGGCGCTGCTGAAAAATCAAGAGATTATTTAATGAGACTACCGGAAAGATTCAGGAAGATATCTGAACGAGGCTTAAAGGCACCGGTTGAATACAAATTCAATTGGATCCGCTAAACATTAGTTTCCCGAATTTATTTATCAGAATTATTAATACATCTGTCTTCATAATAATTGAGGTATAGCCTTGTCTCAATGATACAGCTGGCCCTCCTGCTAATTAAACCTTGTCACGTTTTATTTATTACTTCATCTAATTATGTGCTTGCAGCCCGCATTTTTAATGAAAATGAACTACAATAAATTTTTCATCATCTATCCGCATACAATTTCATTCCCCTTATATTTGGCTACTATTGATTCACTGAATCCTTTTTTAGTTGCCCCAATAACCTTCAAAAAGGGAACATTGAATTCTTTACTATGACGTATTATAGTAAGAACTTTTGATAACAAGTACCTGTCGGAATTATTACGGACCAGCTACCGCCAGGGATATAATTTGAGTTGAAAGTATACACTATGCAGAATTTACTAAAGGACTTGCAAATACTCCTGCAACGGGATGTTAGAATGGTATCGGAAGATAAATTGTTAAGGAACAAAATCATTGAACTTACATTTCAAAATGATTCTTCCCTGATCAGTATTCTGTTATCTCATCCTTTAATCAAAAAACATTTTTTTCAGCAGGCAGGCGAAGTGGTCATATTCGATAAAACAAAATTTCAAAATTTTATAAATAATAAAGCTTTCCTCGCTGACAGCTATACGGCTTTCAGAAATAAAATCGGGCTAACCGCAGAATCAGAATTTTTAGCGGAAGCCAAAGAGGTCGTTCTTTCCTTCCCATATAAGGATTGTGTTTTGGAAGGCAATCAATCAGGAAATGAAAGAATAAGAGATGAGATATTCTGGAATGAAATTCTTGCCCCTGATGAAATAGACCGCTTATTTGACGAAAAAGTATTGACCAATTTTAAAAGGATCACTGCTGATCAGGAAGAATCACCACAACATATTTCAACTGATGATAACCTGCTGATCAAAGGAAATAATCTTCTTGCTCTCCATTCAATAAAAAAAGCTTTTCAGGCCAGAAAAAAATTCATTAAGCTTATTTATATCGATCCGCCTTATAATACCGGCAATGATGATTTTGGATACAACGATAACTTCACTCACTCTACCTGGCTTACGTTTATGAAAAACAGGTTAGAAGTGGCAAGGGAATTATTAAGTATCGATGGAAGCATTTGGATCAATATCGATGACAGGGAAGCTCATTACCTGAAAGTTCTTTGCGATGAAATGTTTGGCCGGGAAAATTTTGTTGCCAATGTGATCTGGCAAAAAAAATTCTCTCCCCAGAATGATGCAAAATATTTTTCAGATAACCATGATCATATACTGGTTTATGCAAAAAACAAAGCCAGCTGGAAACCAAATTTATTAAACCGTTCAGAAAAAGCCCTGGCCCGGTATGCCAATCCTGATAATGATCTAAGAGGAAAATGGGTATCGGGCGGCTTAGATGTAAAAGCCTA
>JBPPMM010000147.1:0-2886 GCA_051306075.1 Chitinophagaceae bacterium | reverse complement strand
CTGAATCGCAGAGGAATAGAAGTGGCTTTTTCAAATTGCCATTCTTTTTTACAGAAAAAACTCAAATTTTGAAAATAAGAATCTCTGGCGGAGGGAATTATTTTTAGTGCCCTGATTGACCCGGACATAATGTTTGCGGGACTATAATGATTTTGTTTGTCTGTTTCGGTTGCATAAAAGAATTGTACAATACCCGGCTTGGCTTTGTAGATAAGTTTATGCAATTGCGGCTCACTTGATCTTTTTATAAAAATTTCCCCCATAATTATCTGGCCGGAAACTTTATTGCAAATCAAAAAAATCAGCACAACAACTAAGTAAAAAAACCGTTTCGCCATTTCTATTCAATTGTTTTGTAATTTACGGCCTGATTTTTGTTATTTGGCGGAATTTTTTTTACAATCTGTCTCGCAAATGATTCGGTAACTATTATGGCCCTAAGTCAGTCCCTACAGCAGAAATTATTACAAAAACTTTCTCCGCAGCAGATTCAATTAATGAAATTGCTGCAAGTACCGACTGCCAACCTCGAAATCAGAATCAAGGAAGAACTGGAAGAAAACCCTGCCCTGGAACTGGATGAGGAAAAGCATGAGGATGAAAAAGATGAAATTAAGGACGAATTTGGAGAAGGAGAAGAAACGGAGTATGATGAAAAAAGTGGAAGCGAAGAAGAATATGGCAATGTGGATGTAAGTGAATATGTTCATGACGGAGATGATGAAGTGGCGGATTACAAACTCCGTGATGATAACTACCCGGAAGATGAGCAAAAACAAATTCCCTTTAAAACCGAGACCAGTTTTTATGAAATGCTGCTTCACCAGTTAGGATTACTCAAATTGGATGAAAAAGAACAAAAGATAGCCGAGCAGATAGTAGGTAGTATAGACGAAGATGGATACCTGAGACGGGAAACTTCAGCAATAGTTGATGACCTGGCCTTTCGCCAGAATGTATCAGCTACGGACGAAGATGTGGAAACAATGATTCAAAGAATACAAAATTTTGATCCTCCCGGAGTAGCGGCCAGGGACTTGCAGGAGTGTTTACTACTTCAGTTACAAAGGCAAAAAAATGAGGGAAAGGATGTTGACATTGCATTGGTGGCCATCAAAAAATATTTCGATGAGTTTACCAAAAAACATTATGAAAAAATACAGCGTGGCCTTAACATAAATGAGGATGATCTGAAGAGAGTGATGCAACAGATCATTCGCCTTAATCCAAAACCAGGTGGCCTGATAGGAGGTATTTCAAAAGCTGAAAGTTACGTTGTACCCGATTTTTTCATTTTTAATAATAACAATAAGCTGGAGTTAACTCTTAACTCCAGAAACGCTCCGGAATTACGTATAAGCGAAGGTTATCGCGATATGATGAAAGAGTATGACCGCGGAGCCAAAAAGGATAAGCGTCAGAAAGAAGCAGTGATATTCATTAAACAAAAAATTGATGCAGCCAAATGGTTTATTGATGCCATCAAACAAAGACAGCACACCCTGTTGAGTACGATGACGGCTATCATGAACCATCAATATGATTTTTTTCTTACGGGCGATGAAACGAACCTGCGACCCATGATCCTTAAAGATATCGCTGAAAAAACAGGCCTGGATATTTCCACTGTAAGCAGGGTGGCCAACAGTAAATTTGTTCAAACCGAATTTGGCACCTACCGTCTTAAATTCTTTTTCAGTGAGTCATTGAGTACAGATAGCGGAGAAGAAGTTTCTACCCGGGAAGTAAAAAAGATTCTCAGCAACTTGATCGAAGGTGAAAGTAAAAAACATCCTCTAAGCGATGAACGCCTGACCGAGCTGCTGCAGGAGAAAGGCTATAATATTGCCCGGCGCACCGTAGCTAAGTATCGAGAACAATTGAATATTCCGGTGGCGCGGTTAAGAAAGGAACTTTAATAGGATGCACTTTTTTGCAGGCAGTCCAAATATTCAACTTTTGGTCTTTATATATAACAATCCATATTTTTTATTGGAAGCTTCAACCAGCTGAGGGTAATTTTGATAAACGGTATTTCTGAAGCTATTATCTATTCATTTTTCATAAGGCTACCTGTTGCCTAAGGCTGAAGCTTATTGAAGAGTAATCAAGTAATATGCCATTGCATTTGGCAGCTTTATTGATTGAAAAAATAATAACTGAGTGTGGAATTTTTTCTATTCCATTGGATTTGTCGCCACATTTTAAATTCAATTTTATGATACATAAAGAGGATTTGAATAAATAATAAGAATACATTTACCTCGACTCAGCCAATTTGTGCTTTTTGATAGTTGAAGTAATATTTTTTTTCCATTCAAGCGGAACAGTTGAATATCCTGATTTACTGATTGCATCCAACCATAATCTATAGTCCATTTTGCCTTTTAATCTTTTATAAAATTTCTTTCTGGTCATCAGCTGACTAAAGGCAACATAAGATGACCGCCCGTCCGGGTATTGTTTGTAAGCAGACTTAATGCCTTTTGTTTTTACCAGATTGTTTTTCCCTTTTATACCAAAATGATTATTGAGTAATCTGCAATTTCGACTCTTGCCAGCGCCGGATTCAATAATTGCAATACCTAACATAACAGAAGTGGGGATACCATAAATGGCAGAAAGAGAATCGGCAATTGGCTTGAATTCACGAATATATTTCGATTGACCGGAAACCTCTTTAAGGAAAAGGAATAAAAACAAAATTAATAAGCCTTTTCGGCCTTTTTCAAGGAAGGATTTTAAACGCATTTTTTCATTTTTTTACATTAATAATTGGTATTCCGTAATAAAGATTGGGAACCCAGCTGTCAAAAAATCGATTTTCAATGCCTTAATCTGTTTGGTAAATATAATGTCCATCTTTCTTTTTTTATAATCCCTTAC
>JBPPMM010000141.1:0-2015 GCA_051306075.1 Chitinophagaceae bacterium | reverse complement strand
CATATCTCAATCTGATTTAAATAAAGACCTGATTGACTTTATCAGGCAAGGCACACCACCTCTTTTAATTACATTTGGCAGTATGACTTTTGAAACGAAATTTGATTTGCCAAACGCTATTGAAAGACTTTCAAATGAACTAAATGTCAGGGTGATTGTGGTTAAAGGCTGGGGCTTTAACGATACGAAAAAATTAGATGAAAACCCAAATATCAAAGTAGTTGGATCTGCACCATACGACAAGCTGTTTCCACACCTGAAAGCTGTAATTCATCATGGTGGTATCGGCACCATTTCAGCTTGCCTGATTGCAGGAAAACCATTTTTCACCTGCCCTGTACTATACCCACTTGGTGACCAACATTTTTGGGGAAACATTGGCTATAAAAAGGGAATAGCATTAAAGCCGATTGGGTTAAAGAAATTGACTGAAAAACTTTTAATTGACAATGCAAAATCATTACTGTCAACAGAAACACTTTACACAAACAGTATCGCGCTAGCAGAAAAAATTAAAAATGAAAACGGAGTAGAAAAAGCCATTGAACTGATTGAAGCAAATAAACGCTGATAACCGATTGACAAATCAAACCAAATGAGTAATACTGAAGTGGAAGGACATAACTCCCTGAATTTACTTTGGATAAAAAGAATTATCACCCTGGTTTTTGGTTTGATAATCTGGCATCTCCCCATTCCCTGGGACTTGTCACCGGATTCCTGGCATTTGTTTACCATTTTCATAACCGCCATAATAGGCGTTTTAATTGATGCCCTGTCTATATTTACTGCCTCTGTCCTGGCATTGGTAGCAGTGGTCATATTAAAAGTCCTTCCCCCCGAAAAAGCTTTTTCAGGATTCTCAGAGAGTTTTATACTGCTTATTCTGGCTGCTTTTTTAGTAGCAAAAGGTGTTATTAAGTCAGGATTAGGAAGACGGATCGCATTTTTACTGATTCGCAAATTTGGGAAATCCACCTTAAATCTGGGGTATTGTATCGTTGCTACAGACACAATCCTGGGACCTGCTATTCCAAGTAATACCGCAAGATCGGGAATTCTTTACCCCATTGCCCATGCATTATCTTTGGACACCGGGTCGTTGCCTACCCCTGAAAGCAGAAAGAAAACCGGAAGTTATCTGATGATGACTGCCATCTCCGGACACACGATAAGTTCAGCACTCTGGTTTACCGGAATGGCCGCTAACCCGGTGGGCGCCGGAATTGCTGCTCAATTTGGAGTAAACATGAATTTCGGGAATTGGTTATTGGTGGCCTCTGTACCCTGTATCATTGCACTAATCGCGATACCCCTGGTATTGTATAAACTCTTTCCTCCGGAAGTTAAATATACTCCGGAGGCTCCTGAAATGGCTAAGAATGCGCTTCTTGAAATGGGGCCCATGAGCAAACGGGAATGGATTATGGGCATTACATTTTTTGGAATGATCCTTCTGTGGGCTTTATCACCAATTTTGAAAATGGACCTGGCGATTGTTGCCTTTCTTGGATTATCGATATTGATATTAACCAATGTGTACACACTTGAAGATATTCGGCAAGGTGCCGGGGATGCGCTCGAAACCTATGTATGGTTTGCAATTTTATATATGATGAGTACTGCACTGAATGACCTGGGTTTTATGAAAATCCTTGGGGCTCAAATAGCTACCTACATCAGTGGGTATAACTGGGTTACGGTTTATATCCTCTTAACAGTGCTATATGTTGCAATCCACTATCTTTTTGTCAGTCAAACAGCGCACCTGCTGGCTTTATATGCTGTTTTCCTACAAGTGGCAGTAGATGCTCAGGTACCCGCTGCATTAATGGCCTTTATGCTATCTTTCGCCACTAATTATTTTGCTGTCATTACTCCCCAGGCATCAAGTTCTAACGTTTTATTTGCCGGAAGTGGCTTTTTACCATCAGAAGATATATATAAACAAGGCGCAGTCATCACGGTTTTGAATACGGCAATCTTCCTTGTTGCAACACCCTGGATCATTTGGT
>JBPPMM010000136.1:0-4061 GCA_051306075.1 Chitinophagaceae bacterium | reverse complement strand
CAAAAATGGCAAATACTTATCATCAAATATATCTGCAAACTGTTTTTGCAGTTAAGTGTTGCAATTCGGTAAAAAATTATGGAGAAGTCACCTATTGGGGGTCATTGGAAATTTAATTAATGAAGCAAATTACAAAACCATCATTGTAAATGCTGTGGAAGACCATGTGCATTGTTTTATGGGACTAAAACCTGTTGTCTGTTTCTGAACTGATGAAGGCAGTAAAAGCTAAATCCTCTAAATATATCAATGACCATTGTTTGACGAAGGAACGATTTTAATGGCAGGAAGGATATGGTGTATTTTCATATAGCCAATCGCAGGTAGATAATGTTTATAAATACATTCAGGATCAGGAAGAGCATCATAGAAAACAAACATTCAGAGACGAGTATCTTGGTTTATTAAAAAAGTTTAAAGTAGAGTATGATGCACAGTATATTTTTCAGGCGCTGATTTAGATATGTACCGTGCCTACGGCACTATGACTCATGTGGGGTTTATGCCCAACGGGTTGAAACCCGTTGTTATAAAATGAATCGAGCCTGCGGCTCTTTAAAAAGGCAGACATGAATAAACAAAGGGAAAAATGTTTCAACCATTTTTTACAACTAACCCAATCGGTCAGAGAACGGGATTGGGTTTAAGTTTGAGCTATGATATTATAGAAGCAAATGATGGTGAGTTGAAGGTGGATACGAAGGAAGAGGTATGAAACAAAGTTTAGATAAAATAAAATCAGTGAAATTCCTAAATCTGTGCCAATCTGTGATTCAGACAATTTATGATGTTGTAAAAGCACATGAAGGAGAAATTAAAGTGGAGACAAAGGAAAAAGAAGGGATGGATTTGATAATTCAATTGTTACAACAAAATATTTATACATCATCTGAAAATAAACGCCAAATGAAATTATCTCTCAAGTATTGCATTGTTATTTTTCTTTTGTTCCTATCAAAAGAAATTTTTTCGCAAACGCAGGATATTAAATTCAATCTTATCGCAGGGTCCAATGGAATTTCATTAGGAAAGATCAATGGCATGATGAGAGATATACATGGTGTGATGTGGTTCTCTGACCAAACTAACCGCTGTATTGTAAGTTATGATGGTAACAGGATGACGAGATACCAGAACGATCCTAAAAAAGAAAACTCTCTTGGCGGATATTATCCAGAGTGTTTAGCTACTGACTCGTCGGGCATTATTTGGGTCGGGTTTTATGGAATGGGACTTGACCGGTTTGATCCTGAAACAAATACATTTATTCACTACCGTCGTGATCCAAAAGATGCGGGAAGTTTGAGTAGTGATTCCGTTACTGCTGTTTTGGTTGATCATCTGGGAAATATTTGGGTGGGTAGTTATGGAGGAGTTGATCTTCTTGACCCGAAAACAGGTAAGTTCAAACATTACAGGCACTCACAAGATCCATCATCGCTGAGCAGCAGAATGGTAAGGGCTATTTATGAAGATCGTGCAGGTACATTATGGGTGGGCACTGGTTTTCCATGGGATATTGATAGCACAGATGGTGGCCTTAATCGCTTCGATAGGAAGACAGGCGCATTTACACGATACATGCATGATCCCAAAGATCCGCACAGCCTTATCAATAATAAAGTAAGAGCCATTTTTGAAGACAGTAGAGGAAATTTTTGGATTGGTACTAAGGGCGATGGTCTGCATAGTATGGATCGAAAAACCGGATCGTTCGAACGGCATTTATATAATTCTTCCAAGCCTGATCAGCTGGCACGTCCTCCACTTAAAACTTTTGATGATCATATTACATTCATTACCGAAGATGCAAAACAAAATTTATGGATTGGTACTTTGTCAAATGGATTAACCCGTTATGATCCTGCATTAAAAAAAATAACTCATTATGGAAATAATGCTGATGGATCAGGAAACTTTAAAGATAACAGTGGCTGGTGGGTTAATGCTTCAACTGATGGATTGCTTTGGATATCTACACAAGAGAGTTCTTTATATAAAGCAGACCTTTTCACCAACAATATCCCCAGGCTTCCTAATGAGGCAGGCATGGAGATAAATTTTTTTTATGAAGAATCCGGAACAGCAATCTGGTATGCTACTACGGAAAATAAAGGATTGGTACGTAAGGATATTAAAACCGGGGCCTTACTAAAATTTTTGAATGACCCAAAGAATGAAAAAAGTATCAGCAATAATTCTGTTACTGCGATTATAAAAGACAAACAAAATAAATTTTGGATCGGTACAAGAGATGGGTTAAACCGTTTTGATCCTCAAACCCGCATCTTTGACCGGTATCTTTCTGTTGGTACTGACAGTACCACCCTCAGCAGCAACAATATCATCAATATCTGTGAAGATGGTGAATTTTTATGGGTGGGTACTGAAGGAGGGTTAAATAAGATGAACCGGAAAACAGGAAAATTTACCCGTTATATATATAACCCGGCAGATTCAAATAGCCTGAGTAATGATATTGTAATCACACTTCTCAAAGATGGGACAAATGATTTGTGGATCGGAACCTGGAATAATGGTGGTATCAACAGGATGAATACGACAACCGGGAAATTTAAACATTACCTGCCGGGCCTGAGCACAGGACAATTATACAGAGATGCTGATGCTATTATCTGGGCAATAACGACGGATGGTCTTTACCGTTACAACAGAAAGCAGGACGATTATTACCTGTTTACTGATGATAATACCGGTATTGAGGTTGAAGGTGTTTTCGCCATGGTTGCAGATAATGAAAATTATCTCTGGCTGACATCCCGATCAGGTATTTATAGATTGAATAAAGAACGGAATCAAGCTGTTTTGTTTGGTAAGGAAAGTGGAGTTAACGGAGAGGAGGTAAGATATTCATGGATTACCAAAATGGGTGATGGTAAAATTTACGTACCCGTATATTATAGTTACCATTATACTTTTTACCCGGATAAACTCAACATAAGCCCTGTCGTTCCAAAAATATATTTTTCCAATTTCTGGCTTAATAGCAAGGAATTGAAACCCGGTAATGATGGCCCGTTGCGGGAGCCAATGTTCGCGGCAAAAGAAATTAATCTCCCGTATAATCAGAATATATTTTCTATCAGCTTTACATCAGTGGACTACAGTAATTCTGCCGATAAGAAAATTTATTACAAGCTTGAAAATTATGATATAGACTGGCGCCAGTCCAATGCAGAAAATCGGGTTTATTATTTTAATGTGCCTCCAGGCAAATATGTTTTTCATATAAAAGCTTTGAACAGCAACAATGGAACCTGGGCGGAAAAAAGTATCATTATCCATATTGCGACTCCCTGGTGGACCCGGTGGTGGGCTTATAGCATTTTTGGTTTGCTGTTTATCCTGCTCGTTTTAGCTATTCACCGCTACCAGAAGAACCGGCTGTTAAAGGCAGAACGGGAAAGAACAAGAGCAAAGGAACTGGCGCAGGCAAAAGAAATTGAAAAAGCTAATCATGAATTAAATACTACACAGCAACAATTGATGCACTCCGAGAAAATGGCAAGCTTGGGCGATCTTACAGCCGGCATCGCCCATGAAATTCAGAATCCTTTAAACTTCGTCAATAATTTTTCGGAAGTAAACAGTGAATTAATTGCGGAAATGAAAATTGAAATTGATAATGGCAATTTGGCTGAAGTGAAAACGATCGCAAATAATATTGATGATAACGAACAAAAGATAATCTTCCACGGCAAACGTGCCGATACGATTGTAAAAGGCATGTTGCAACATAGCCGTAGCAGCAATGGACTAAAAGAGCCAACTGACATTAATGCGCTGGCAGACGAATATTTTCGGTTAGCCTATCATGGACTTCGTGCCAAGGAAAAATCCTTTAATGCAATAATGAAAACGGATTTTGAGGAGTCGCTTGGAAAAGTAAATATGATCCCGCAGGATATGGGAAGAGTGATTCTGAATTTAATTACCAATGCATTTTATGAAGTGAATGAAAAGTGGAAATCAGGAATAGAAAATTACAAACCAACTGTTACGGTGTCAACAAAAAAGATAAATGGGGTAGTGGAACTGAA
>JBPPMM010000128.1:0-2457 GCA_051306075.1 Chitinophagaceae bacterium | reverse complement strand
ATATTTCACCATTAAATAAAGTCAAATCACCAAATGATGGATATGGTGTAGTGCCTAAATAGCTTACAACATTAGCATTGATATCAATTTGGAAGATATTGCTGGTAGGAATAACACCAGAGTACGTTTTGACATAAAAAATACCTGATCCTATTCCAATTATACCAAAATAGAGATGACTTGGATCACCCGTTCCATAATATTCAGCCCATTGTCCTGTTGTCTGATCAATGGTGCAAATTTTAAATTGGTCGCATATTGCACATAACAACTCCTCGGGAGTATAGGTTAATGACGTGAATATTGTGTTAGGGATAGGTATTTGTGACCCAATAAAATCGAAAACACACTCATCGTTATTAATTAATTCGAGATTATAATATTGGGAACCAGGAGGGAAAATGATGGAATATGGTTGACTCCAGATTACCGTACTACTTAATATTGCTACAAGTAGAAGATAATGTGGTAATGCCTTCACTTCCTGAGTTTGGTTTAGGGTTTACTTTTGTAAAGCTAATATACTTAATCTTTTTTGAAATTCCTATCAATTGGGATTAAAAAATTTATGTGGGTAGCCGTGAAGTATTTAAGGGTGTATTACGCAAGTTAAAAACTTGCAAACGCTCCAACGTTGATAAAGCTAAGGTGAACGATTTAGATTTGAATGCATGACTTGCTTTAAAATTAAGAAGGACAATTATTGTTTTAATAAAAATGCAGAAGTTAAGTCAGTTTATGCTAAACTGAACATCTATCGTAATTCGCAAGTTAAAAACTTGCATACACTCCAACGTAGATAAATCTACGCTGAGCGGTGGGTTTTAAATGCAAACATGCATTTAAAACAAGAAAGTCAAGCATGGATTATTTTTTCATTCACCGGGGTTTTTGAAGAGCGAAGCAACTTCAAAACACAGGGGAGGATTTTTCAACATACGCAGTATTTGAAAAATCAGGGGCTAAAGGAAAATCAGAGGCAACATTGTCGCTGATTTAAATCCTTAGAGTTGCAACACAACTTGCATCAATATTTAAAACGAAAATTAAAGAAAAACTTCCTCTGGAGGATTAGCTCAAAGCATCAAGCTTTTTCATCTCTTCCTGCAGTTTCAATTTATTATGTTCAGACATCGGAACCAATGGAAGTCGAAGATCAGTGGAGATAAGATTTTTATACGCGACAGCTTCTTTGATGCCTACAGGATTTCCTTCTACATATAACCAATGATGAAGATCAAGTAATTTATAATGGAGGTTTTTTGCTTCATCCCATTTACCACCCTTGGCAAAACGAATCATCCATGAGAATGAACCGGGAAATGCATTTGCAATGACTGATATCACTCCTCTGCCACCAATAGCCATACAAGCTAACGCTGTAGGATCATCACCAGAAAGTAAAGAAAATCTAGATGGAGCATCACGCACTATCGCAGAACCCTGGACAAGGTCAGCAGAAGCATCCTTGACTGCAATAAATTTTTTCGAATCATTTGCTAAACGAATAATCGTTGTTGCACTGATATTGGAAGCCGTACGTGAAGGCACATTATAAATAATGATCGGAAGAGGCGAGGCATCTGCCAGTGCCATATAGTGTTGATAGATTCCTTCCTGAGATGGTTTGACATAAGCAGGACTACTGGATAAAATCGCCGAGATCCCGACGGTATTAAATGCTTTTAGTTTTTTACAAAGCTGGACCGTATTGTTTCCTCCAAACTGACCTGCAACAATTGGAATTCTGCCGTTCACTTTTTCTATCGTATGTCGAATGACATCTGTTTGTTCGGAATCAGAGAGACTTGTGGATTCACCTGTCGTGCCGAGGCTTACGATATACTCGACACCTCCATCAATGACATAATCAATGAGCCGG
Source organism: Chitinophagaceae bacterium (assembly GCA_051306075.1). GTDB lineage: Bacteria > Bacteroidota > Bacteroidia > Chitinophagales > Chitinophagaceae > Terrimonas_B. The sequence continues at coordinate 575 of JBPPMM010000128.1, read as the reverse complement.
GAAAGTGCATCGTAATCAACCGCGCCATTTTTAAAAGGAGTCACAAGCGCTACACCAGTACCGGAGGGATCAAAATGTGCCATATTTACTGTTTAATAGATCTTCTGCAAGGTATGCATAAGTTCATTGATCCATTCCTTCAGCGTAGCCGATGAGCCTGTGTCCAGACAAAGATCATACGGATTGTGACGCTGATGCGGATACCAGGGGCCTATACGAAAGGTAGCTTTCGATAACGAGCTGATATAATCCAGTGCTTTGTAATTGATATGGATCGAGGTATTGATCAGGACATCAAATGGCTGTTCCAAAAAAGAGTCAACGACCGGACTACGGGGTACGTTAGATATTTTGGCTAATTCAGCACTGGTAAAAAAATCAAAGGGCATGGCTATACCCTCCGCACGACCTTCAAGAAATCCTAAAATTTTTACGCGATGACCGTCTTTTCGAAGCTGGTCCGCAAAATGAATGATGATATTCCGGTCCTCAGGAATGCCTGCATTGACCAGAATGCCAAAATGATTTTTCTTATCCTTTTTAAAATGAGAAGATCTGTGTGCCGATTCGCTTAA
>JBPPMM010000094.1:0-2057 GCA_051306075.1 Chitinophagaceae bacterium | reverse complement strand
GCTTGCTTATAGCTTAGCCCGGAAGCCGCTTCAATGAATTGATCGCGGGCTTTCTGTACCCGCAGAATTAAAATATCTGGAATCATTATTTCTGGCCTTTAAGTTTTTAATTTGGATCACCTGTTTTTTGCTATATGGTAAACACTTTCCAAAATTTTCTTTAGAAACCGATGCCCTAAAAAATTGAATTATTTCTTAATCTGGCAACAATAATCTGTCACCCGATCACCATTTCCCTTTTCTGATCTCAGTTGATTTTATATCTTCAACCGTTTAAACAAAATTGGTGATCGCTAAATTTCAATTCAAATTATGTATGAGACAGCTTGAGAGGATTAACATTTCATTCCTCCAGCACTTCTTCCTTTATCAGAGTTCTTAACTGGGAGGCCATTTCCGGAGTAACGGAAACACCGTGTACGTCCAAAGCATGCTGGGCTGCCTGTTTCATTACTTCGTCTTCTGTGCTGGCACGAATAACACCCTGGCAATCAAAACCGGCATCCCGGCAATGTAATGTTTTCATTTGCTGACAATTTAAATTTGAAGAAATGTTTCGAAAGATTTTGATAAAAGCCTTTAATAAGTAAACATCCGGTCGCTCTCAACCGATAGCCTGACAAGCACATTGGGCATTGCAAATTCAGCCGGCTTATTTTTTAAATCCGCCTCGGTAACACCTCTCGCTTTACTGGAGTTGCCGGATAAATAAAATTTACCACCACCTTTTATAATAGCATCATAATGGTCGCGGAGTTTACCAGTGCCGATGCCGGTTAACGTGTTTAAAATGGAATCCTGCAATAATTTAACAGCGTCTCCTGCGAGAAACAGGTTCACATCATGACCTTCGTCTATGGCCGTTTTAGCAACAAGAAAGCCCAATGCTGCCCTTGTTGGATTTTCAGGTCCGTGAGTGATATGGACCAGAACTTTTACCTTTTTTGCGGGAGATCCATTCCCATTATTCTGTCCTGCAACAACATGGCAAATAGAAAGGAATAAAATAGCGAAGAAAAATGTTCTAATATTCATAACCTGAGTTTTTAATAGAAGATTACCAATACAGAATTTCAACGAGGTACTAAATATACTGTAGAACCAATATTCGGGAAAAATCAATTTTCAGATTGGCGGTATTTTTTTTCCGGTGGAAAAGGATGAAGCTTATTAAGGCCGGTTCTCCCGGTTTTGCAGCCTTCATTCCCAGGCAAGTTCACTGGTTTTTCGAGCCTGGGTTGTTTATACCATCAATTTCAACAGCCTCCTTTAATAAGGAAATAATTGCTACAATATCTATATCATCAACCGATTGAAAAATTTTATAAAATATTTGCTTATTGGTACCACGCTCCAGGTATTGATCCGGATCCTTTAGTTTATAGCCCTGGCAGAATCCCAGCATCACACCTTTTTTAAAGCCACCCCATAGAATGGTTGATGGCCAGATAAGGCAGATCCTTTTTTTGCCATAATAAAAGGGTACATTATAGGTAAGTTTTTCATTACAATCAGGAGGTAAATTCTCTAACACAATCTGACGCAGTACATCGGTCAATATTCGTTCATCCACGGGAAGGTATTCCCAAAATTCCAGGAAAGATCTGAATTTGATACCATTTTGAAAACCCTTATTCATGAGCTTCGTTTATTTTTTCCTCACCTCTGTATAGTATTATGTCCATTAAGGAAGTAGTTTTTAAGATTGGGAACATCACAAAATTATAAAGTTGCATGTATACGGATGCCATGCCTTCTGATCAATATTTGAATGAAGAGTGCAGAGGGACTGGAAACAAAAATGGAATAACCGGAGTAAGTATCCTGATCAGGATATTCAGAATGCTCAGGCTCTGGAAAGGATATTCTTAAAAAACCTATATTTAAAGGGCGATAAATTAGCTGAGCAATTTCAAATTCAGGGCTTGGTCAATTATCAATACCATTCTAATGGCTCCACTACATCAACTGGCTGCTATTGTATTTACCGATATAGTCGGTTATACAGCTATGATGCAGAATGACGAAGCAATGGCTGTAGATAACGTAAGTCGCTT
>JBPPMM010000543.1:0-6736 GCA_051306075.1 Chitinophagaceae bacterium | reverse complement strand
TTAAAAGTGACCAACGGTGTTTGCACTGACTCGGTAGCCAGTTCTATTGTTCTGGATAATGAGGTAAAAGTAGATTTTAAGATGCCGGATTTTATTTGTCCTGAAGATCCGTTTATAACGGAAAATACCAGTACAGGGTTAATAGATTCCTGGAGGTGGAATTATGATATTCTTTATACAAGTCCGTTAAAAACACCAGCTCAATATAATTTTCCTGCCAACAATATTGAATCCGCCTATATGATCAAGCTGGTAGCAACTAATAATACTTTCGGGTGCAGCGATAGCATGAGTAAAAGACTAAAAGTATTTGATAATTGCTTTATTGCTGTACCTACTGCATTTACCCCAAATGGTGACGGATTAAATGATTTTCTTTATCCCAATAATGCACTGAAAGCTGACAATCTTGAATTCAAAGTTTTTAACCGTTGGGGGCAGCAGGTTTTTTCTACTCGTAACTGGCAAGATAAATGGGACGGTAGCTTTAAAGGCATTCAGCAAAACCCGGGTGTATTTGTATGGTTTCTGAGTTATATACTTCGAGGCACAGAGAAAAAGATTTTTCGAAAGGGTACCACTATGCTTATCCGTTAAATACTGTACTCTTCTTACCTGAACAATGAGTATAAAGCCTTCTGCTACCTCCAAAAATCATAAATTTTTTTAATGAAGAAGTTTGACTAATTGTCAATTAAATTTCCGCTTTTGCTATTTCTCCTATTTTCGCAGCTATGATAGCATATCTGAAAGGTGATTTCGTAAATAAAACCCCGGCAGCTGTACTGCTTGATGTCAACGGAATAGGTTATGATGTACAAATAACGCTCAATACTTATAGCCGGATACAAAATTTAGAAAAAGGATTATTGCATACTATACTTATCATCCGGGAAGATGCACACATATTGTATGGTTTTTTTGAACCGGCAGAAAAAGAGATGTTTTTGCAATTGACCAGCGTATCTGGCATTGGTGCATCGACAGCCAGGGTCATGCTTTCTTATATGAAACCGGATGAGCTGGCCAGCGCCATTATTCTTTCCGATATCAGGACCCTGGAAAGCATTAAAGGAATCGGGAAAAAAACTGCAGAAAGAATGGTGCTGGAGCTAAAAGATAAACTGGTTAAACACCCCATCGAATCAAATATTTCCCCATTGAGAAGCAATACATTGCAACAAGATGCGTTAAATGCACTGACAGCTTTGGGTATCAACAGGTCGGCCGCAGAACAGGCTGTAAAAAAGGTGCTGGCTTCGGAGCCGGGTTTGCCTGTAGAAGAGCTGATCAAAAAATCACTGCGTAGCCTCTGACGAACAATTATTACTGGACTAATTGATTCTGAGAATACTTGGACAAAAATTCTGCTCATATTTTACGTGTGATGGTAGCAATTACTACCATCTTATTGGCCTTTTCAGTTCAATCAAACGCCCGTTTCTATCAAAATCCAACCGCATCCCGGGTTGATACGTCCCGAATTGATACGCTTCGCTTCCCAATTACTGACCGCTATGGTGATCCTTATACCAATCCAAACCGAAATACATTTGATCTCAGCGATACCGCATTCATCAAACGAAATGTTGAATACGATCCTGTCACCGGGCAGTATTATGTTATAGAAAAAATTGGAGATAAAAACTACCGGTCCCCGGTCACCTTCACCCGGGATGAATTTCTTCGTTTACAAGGAAAAAAAGATGAGAACGCCTATTTCAGGAAAAGGGCCGATATGCTTATTGATATGAACCGCCGGCTCTTTAAGCCAAAATTCAATTCAAACAAAGGCTGGTTCAACAGGATTGTTGGTGTTGGAAAAGTTGACATAAAACCATCGGGGTATGTTGACCTGCTGGCAGGTTACCAGGGTCAGAATATTAAGAATCCAACATTGCCTGAAAGGGCCAGAAAAAATGGAGGACTTGATTTTAATATGAATGCCCAACTGCAGGTTGATGCCAATATTGGAGACAAATTAAAACTACCTATAAACTATAACACCTTAGCCAATTTCGAATTTGAAAATCAATTGAACCTAAATTACCAGGGAAAGGATGACGAAATCATAAAACAGTTTCAACTGGGAAATGTCAATTTTACCTCAAAAGGAACTTTGATACCCGGAGCTCAATCCTTATTTGGGATCAAGACCCAACTTCAATTTGGAAAACTATTTGTAACCGGCGTATTAGCCAACCAGAGGGCCCAGCGCCAATCATTGGATATGCAGGGCGGTTCAGCTTCGCAGATCTTTTCTTTAAAAGCGGATGAATATGAAGAGAACAGGCACTTTTTATTAGCACAGTATTTCCGCAATAATTACAATAAGGCAATGAGTCAATTGCCGGTAGTTAATTCACTTGTACAAATATTACGGATGGAGGTATGGGTTACCAACAGAGTGGGAGCTACTACTGATACAAGGGATATTGTTGCGCTGATGGATTTGGGTGAAGGAGATCCATTTATCGGACCTCCCGGTAACCCCAATACCTTACCTGATAATGGCGTCAATAGCCTTTACCGAAATATACTTTCCAATCCAAATAGCCGCAACTCTTCACTGGTACAGGGCACACTGACTGGTATGGGACTTAAGCCGGTTCAAGATTTTGAAAAAACCTTCGCCCGGAAATTATTGCCGTCTGATTATTATTTCAACCCGCAAATAGGATTTCTTTCGCTCACCCAGCCTTTGCAGCCGGACGAAGTATTGGGCGTGGCTTTTCAATATACTTACAACGGCCGGGTATTCCAGGTGGGTGAGTTTTCTCAGGATGTTCCTCCCGATACATCCGGTTCTACCCAACGAGTTTTATTTCTGAAATTATTAAAAGCCACATCACAACGTACCAACCTGCCTATCTGGGACCTGATGATGAAAAACGTGTATTCGGTTGGGTACGGTCAGCTGGAAAGAACTGACTTCAAACTTGATCTGATCTATGAAGAACCTAGCCTGGGAGAAAAAAGATATTTACCTCCGGATGATGTTTTGCCTCAGTACCAGGGACAGCCCATTCTTTCATTGGTTAACCTGGATAGGCTGAACAACCAAAATGATCCGCAACCTGATGGTGTTTTCGATTTTATTGAAGGGTTTACCATTCTGTCTTCAATGAGCAGGATCGTTTTCCCTGTTTTAGAACCCTTCGGTCACGACCTTGATTATGTGTACGCCACCCAAACCTTGCGGGAAAAATATCTTTATTATCCCTTATATGATACCATTAAAGCGATTGCTCAAACCTATGCAAATCTTAATCGTTTTGAAATTAACGGACGTTCTAAATCAACATCATCCGGGGGAGATTATCAACTTGGATTTAACATACCCCGCGGTTCAGTAACAGTAACATCAGGAGGTCAGGCACTGCAGGAAAATATTGACTATGAAATCAATTATGATTTGGGAACCTTACGTGTAATCAACCAGGCCATTATCAATTCGGGTGTGCCCGTAAATATTCAATATGAAAATCAGGCGGCTTTTGGTATTCAGCAGCGAAATTATATGGGGCTTCGCCTGGATTATTTTGCGAATAAAAAGCTAACACTGGGAGGAACGATTGCCCGCCTTGGAGAAAGACCCTTTTTTGTAAAGCAAGGTTATGGGGATGATCCAATACGGAATACAATGTATGGGGTTGATGCCGATTATCGAAGTGATTGGCCCCGGCTTACCAAGTGGATAAATAAATTACCTTTTTATAATTCGCAGGAGGTTTCGTCCATTACTGCGTATGCCGAAGCAGCTATGCTTCAACCCGGTCATGCGCCGCAAATAGGAAAGGGAAATGCCGGCCAGGTTTATATTGATGATTTTGAAGGCACCCGATCCGGTATTGACCTTCGTTTTCCTTTGATCAGCTGGAACCTTGCCTCCGTGCCCCAGGGAAATGGATTATTTCCTGAATCGACATTAAACAATGACCTGGCAAGCGGGTACAATCGGGGAAAAGTAGCCTGGTATAATATAGAACCGGTTTTGCAGGAAAGAGGAAATAATAACAACCCCTATCAAAATAATCCTGCTGAATTATCAAAACCGGAAACAAGACAGGTATTGCAAAGAGAAATTTTTCCGCAGCGTACAACCGATTTTGGCCAGGGATTATTGACCACATTTGACCTGGCTTATTATCCCAAAGAAAAAGGACCATATAATTTTGAAAACCGGAGTGGAAGAATAAATCCCGACGGGAGTTTAGCCAATCCTAAACAAGCCTGGGGCGGCCTTATGCGCAATATTGATCAAACTGATTTTGAAACCAGCAATATTGAATATATCGAATTCTGGATGCAGGATCCTTACGTTATTAACCAGGCTAGTGCAGGGGGACAATTATATTTTAACCTGGGTACTATTTCTGAAGATGTTTTAAAAGACGGTAAGCGCCAGTATGAAAATGGCTTGCCTACCCCAACCAATAATGCCCAGGTAGATAATAACACAGTTTGGGGTAAAGTTCCTTCTAATCCACTGCAGGTTACAAATGCCTTTAGTAATGAACCCAGCGACAGGCAATACCAGGACGTAGGATTTGACGGGCTTACTGATGAAGAAGAAAAAACAAAATTTAGTCCATACCTGGCCAGCCTGCCTCCGGCGGCACAGGCAAAGGCATTAGTTGATCCATCAGCTGACAATTTTAAACCCTATCGTGATCCATCATATGATGTAGCCGGCGTGGGAATATTAAGGAGGTATAAAGACATTAATAATCCTCATGGCAATTCCCCGGTATCAGATAACAAGAGCCAGTTTGTAAATGCATTTACACAATATCCGGATGCGGAAGAGCTTAACCGCGATAATACCCTAAGTGAATCTGAAGAATATTTTCAATATAAGGTGGATATAAAGCCCAATATGCTGGTGGGTACAAATTTTATCACAGACAAACGTGTTGTCAATATAAATCTCCCTGATAATTCAACCCGTGCTGAAACCTGGTACCTGTTTCGGATTCCTGTTTCGGATTATGAAAGTAAAGTTGGCAATATTCCGGATTTTAAATCTGTACGATTTATCCGCATGTTTGCAACAGGATTTGAAGACCAGGTGGTCATGCGCTTTGGAAAACTTGAACTGGTAAGAAATCAATGGCGAAATTTTCAATATGTAATTGATACCACCGGCCAGTACAAAAACCTGCCGGCCAATGATCCGGTTGAATTCAATACTCTGGCGGTCAACCTTGAAGAAAATGATCAACGCCAACCTGTACGGTATGTAAGTCCTCCGGGAATAGACAGGCAGCAGCAGTTAAGTAATAATAATGTCCAGTTATTTCTCAATGAGCAGGCGCTGAGTGTTCAATTATGTGATCTGCCGAACATGCAATCGAGAGGAGTTTTTAAAACGATTAACCTGGATATGCGACAGTACGGGAAAATGAGGATGTTTATTCATGCAGAAGGTACAGGTAGTGATGCCGCCATAGCCGACAACTCATTGACAGCTATCGTACGGATTGGAAGTGATTTCCAGGGCAACTATTATGAAGTAAGGGTACCGTTGAAGAAAACAAATTGGGGAGAGACGGATAGCCTCCGGATCTGGCCTGAACAAAATAATCTTGATTTTGATCTGCAGGAACTAAGCCGGTTAAAATCACGGCGTAATCAACAGGCAGTTCCGTCATCAGAATACTACAGTGAAACCTTGGCCGATGGAAGAAGATATGCTGTTATTGGTAACCCCAACCTGGGCGAAGTAAAAGGGATGTTGCTTTCAGTAGAAAATACTAACCTGCCCACAGCATGCGCTGAAGTATGGTTTAATGAACTTCGTTTTTCTCACCTTGATGAAAAAGGTGGATGGGCTGCTTTGGGCCGTGTGGATCTAAAATTGGCTGACCTGGGAAGCCTGACTCTATCCGGTACAGCCAGAAGCAGGGGTTTTGGAACACTGGAACAAAGAGTAAATGAAAGAAGCCGTGAAGATCTTTATACGTTTGACCTTTCTGCAAATATTGATGCAGGCAAATTATTACCAAACCAATTGGGAATACAAATACCTGTATACGCAGGTATCAGCCGGTTAACGAGTACCCCGGAGTATGATCCATATGACCTTGACATAAAGCTGAATGAAAAATTAGACTACACCAATGGCAAAGAGGCAAAAGATTCTATACGAAACAATGCGCAGGATATAACAACTATTAAAACTTTGAATTTTACCAACGTTAGAAAAAATAAAACGGATGGCAAACAACCCAATATATGGAGTGTGACCAATTTTGATCTTAATTACTCCTTCCTGGAAACAAACCAACACAACCCGCTTATTGAAAATTACACGATGCGGAGAACAAGAGGGGCTTTGGGTTATAATTATGCTCCCAAACCAAAATATGTAGAGCCATTTAAGCAGTTGATTAAATCAAAATCAAAGTGGCTTAGTCTTATTAAGGATATTAATTTCAATTACGTTCCGTCTCAATTATCATTCAAGGCAGATATCTTTCGCCAGTTCGGCGCTACACGGCCAAGAAATGTTGGTGGGGGCCCCTATAAAATTCCTGAGACCTACGATAAATATTACACGTTTGACCGATATTATATTATGCAATGGCCGTTAACGAGATCCATATCCCTGGATTTTACCGCCACTAATAATGCGAGAATAGATGAACCATTCGGCCGGATTGATTCTAAAGAAAAAAAGGATTCAGTTCAGAAAAATATTCTTAAAGGAGGACGTAATACTCAGTATAGTCAG
>JBPPMM010000044.1:0-14674 GCA_051306075.1 Chitinophagaceae bacterium | reverse complement strand
CGGATATTCAAAATTCAGGCATTGGCTAATGCCCGGTCCAGGTGTACATATCCCCCATCCACATGTATGATTTGACCGGTAGTATGACTTGATCTTTCACTTAAAAGAAAGGCAACCATATTGGCAATCTCGGTAACTGTCGTCATTCTGTTTTCAAGCGGAATTTTCGAGGTAATTTCTCTGAGTTTTTCCTCCGGATCAGGTAATGATTTTATCCAACGGTCGTATAAAGGGGTATAACATTCTGCAACAACAACGGCATTGACCCTGATACCATATTTCAGTAATTCAACTGCCCATTCTCTTGTTAAAGCATTACGGCCACCGTTTGATGCGGCATAAGCAGAAGTTCCGCCCTGCCCGGTTTCTGCCGTCTTTGAAGATATATTGACAACGGATCCTTTTGATTTCTTTAATTCCGGTAACGCATAGTGCGCCATCAGGTAGTAATGTACCAGGTTACTATGGAGACTCTTTATAAACTTATCATAATTACCATCTTCCAACCCCACCCCATCGTTTACACCGGCATTATTGACCAAACCATCTATTCTTCCAAACTGTGCAATTATTTTTTTCACGGCCTGCTCACATTGTTGGGAAACAGAAAGTTCCGCCACCACCTGGTACGCCTTCCCGCCTTCCTTTGTAATGGCGTCAACAGCCGCCTTATTATCCTCTTCGTTCCTGCCAACAATTACAACTATAGCACCTTCTTTTGCCAGCACATTTGCTATGCCCTGCCCAATGCCTTTAGCACCCCCGGTAATAACCATAACCTTTTCATTTAAGCTCAAATCCATACAGCTATTTTTTTACAGGTTATAAAATTGAACAGCATTTTTCCCGAATATTTTTTCTTTGTCTTCCCGGTTAAAATTCTCCATATATTTTTCCAATAAGCTTTTCCATTGTACATACATGCCTGAAAGCAATATGACCGGCCAGTCGCTTCCAAACATTAATCTATCTGTACCAAATGCTTTAAACACTACATCCAGGTAGGGATAAAAATCAGCCGGACTCCAGGACTTCCACTTTGCTTCGGTGAATAAGCCTGATAATTTACAATATACTTGTGGAGATTGAGCTATTTCATAGATCCATCCGGACCAGTCATCTATTTTCTTATTGGCGATATCGGGTTTTGCGCAATGATCTATTACCATCTTTTGCTCAGGAAAGCGGGATACAAAATCAACCGTTGCTTTTAATTGATTGGGGTATATTAATATGTCGTAGGTATAATTATACGTTTGTAAAGACCTGATCCCTCGTTGGAAATCCGGCCGCAGCAAAAAATCGTCAGGCTCCTGTTGCACTATATGCCGCCATCCTTTAATGGTATGGTATTGCGAAAAATAATGGAGCCTTTCCTCAATATTCTCATTTTGAAGATCAACCCATCCCACTATCCCTTTGATGATGTTATGAGTTTTTGCAAGCTCAGTTAAAAAAAGAGTTTCCAATTCTGATTGGTCAGCCTGCACTGCTATACATCCGCTGATGCCATTTCTTCTTAATGTTCCCTCTATAGTTTGGGGCAGGTAATTCTGTTGCAGTGTTTTCATTTTATCCGTGATCCATGCATCCCTGATTTTATCATACATCCAGAAATGAACATGCGTATCAATGAAGCCACTTTTATCTGAAGCGGTATTATGATCTTCGTTTATTGAATCCGGCGTTTCCATTATTTACTATATGCTACACAGGTTTGCCTTGAAGTGCCTAATCCATCAATACCCAACTCCACTACGTCACCCGGCTTAAGATAGACCTGTGGATTAAACCCTAAACCTACTCCGGCAGGAGTACCTGTAGAAATTATATCTCCGGGTAATAAGGTCATGAACCGGCTGAGGTAAGAAACAATGAGAGGAATTTTGAAAATGAAATTCGCCGTAGTGCCATCCTGCATTATTTTATCATTTACTTTCAGCCATAGCCTCAGATTGTCTACGTTGGGGAGTTCATCCCGGGTAACTAACCAGGGACCTAAGGGAGCAAATGTATCGCATCCTTTCCCTTTATCCCAGGTGCCGCCTCTCTCAATCTGGAATTCTCTTTCACTTACGTCATTATGCAAACAATATCCGGCCACAAAATCCATAGCCTCTTCTTCCTCCACATGGCTGGCTTTCTTATTAATGACAACGGCAAGTTCTACCTCCCAATCTGTTTTTACAGAATTTTTAGGAATCATAATATCATCAAATGGCCCCGATAAAGCTGTTGTTGATTTCATGAATAAAACCGGCTCAGTAGGAACTGCAGCACCGGTTTCCCTGGCATGATCAGCATAGTTCAAACCGATACATACAATCTTGGATGGCCTTCCTACAGGCGAACCTAATCGAATACCCGGGGGCAATTTTCTTAAAATGGTTTTATTCTGCTCTACCATCCACGCCAGGTGTGGCAGTCCGCCATTTGCAAAAAATCGCTCGTCATAATCATGTATAAAACCAGATACATCAAAATATTCATTGTTTATACAAACGCCTGGTCTTTCTTTTCCGGCTTCACCAAATCTTATTAATTTCATTTTTAAATACTTTATTTATTATAAATTCTTCATTTCAAAATCCAGTTAATTATTCAATTTAATAAATCCGCCATCAATTGGGTAATCGCACCCTGTAACAAAAGAAGCTTCATCGCTGCATAAGTACAAAACAAGACTTGCGATTTCATCCGGTTGAGCCATCCGGCCAATGGGTTGCGTCTTTGACAATTTTTCAAACATCTCCTTTTCCTTTCCCGGATAATTTTTAGAAATAAACCCATCTACAAAAGGCGTATGCACTCGCCCGGGAGAAATACAATTGCACCTGATCATATGATGAACATAATCTTTTGCAACGGACAAAGTCATTCCCACCACAGCTCCCTTGGTCATGGAATAGGCAAAGCGATCAGGAATACCCACGGATGACGCAGCAGATGCCATATTAAGAATAGCCCCTCCTTTATCTTTCATAACCGGAACTACAGCATGGAGAAGATTATAAACCCCTTTTACATTCACTTTGAACAATCGGGTAAAATCCTCTTCTACGGTATTTTCAACATTACCGACATGCGCTATACCTGCATTGTTAACCAGTATATCAATGCTTTTAAATTTTTTACCAATTTCCAGTATAATATCATTCACCTGTTGCTGATCGCTGACATCACATTTCGAAAAATGGCATTCGCCATTATCCTTTTTAATTTCATCCACTACTTTTGAAGCACCTGCTTCATCAAAATCAAGAATATGCACAAAGGCCCCCTGCCGTGTAAATAATCTGGCTATGGCTCTGCCAATACCACTTCCGCCGCCAGTTACTATCGCTGTTTTATCCTTTAAGTTAAACATCATTTTTATCGGAGAAAATCCTGATTATTTTTAATTTAAACCTTACTATTAATTATACTTATTGATTGGCCCATGAAAACATTTTTTTCATTACTACCCATTTTTCACCCGGCTGGCTTCCCGGTACGGCCTGCTGGTATTTCCACATTAACTTTTCCCAGTCCTGCACCACCGGGTTTGCTGCATCTGCGGCTGCTTTTTTTTCAAATTCAAATTCATCTGTAACCTGCATAATCATGAACAGGCGGTTTCCAAACCGATATATTTCCAATAATAAAATACCGTCATTTCTGAAACTGCTTTTAATTTCGGCCGAAACATTTTTATGAAAGGCCTCATATTCTGCTATCAGGTTATCATCATTTACCAGGTCAAGCGTTAAACAATATTGTTTCATGAATGTGATTTTATTTTATATCCAAATACGCCAAATAAAAAAACAATAATAAAGCAAATCAAAGGCACTATATAAGAAAAGGGTGTAGAATAAGCTTCTGCCAGTGAACCCATCACATAGGGCACCAGTGCTCCGCCTACAATCGCCATTATAATAAAGGAGGATCCTTTTTTTGTTTCTGCCCCCAGGTTCTTTATTCCTAAAGCAAAAATGGTTGGGAACATAATAGACTCAAAAAAGAAAACAGCCATCAGGGTATATACTGATAACATTCCTTCAGCCCAAATAACTACAGCACACAAAATAATATTGATCAAAGCATATAAAGCCAATAGTTTATTGGGGGCAAGTATTTTCATAATAGCTGTACCGGCAAATCTGCCTATGGTAAATAATAAAAGACTACCGGCCAGTAAATAGGAAGCTCTTTCGCTTGAAATGTTCAATCCCTTTTCCGTACAATAATTGATGAATAATGCGGCGATACCCACTTGTGCTGCAACGTAAAAAAATTGCGCAACGATTGCCCACACAAAATGACTATGCTGGAAAAGGGATTTCCCGGCATGCTCCCGCCTGTCGATTATCAACTCTTCTTCTTTTACCTCCGGCATGGATGTACGAACAAATAAATAGGCTACTACCAGTACCACAGCGGCAATGGCTATATATACAAACATAACTGAATCAAGATCTGACGAATCACCTGCGGACTTGTCGCCAAAAAACAAAGCACCGCCTACTATAGGGCCAAGGAAAGATCCTACTCCATTAAAACTCTGGGAAAGATTTAGACGGTATTCGGATGTTTCGGGTTTTCCGAGTACTGTAATATATGGGTTAGCGGCTGTTTCAAGAAAGGCAAGACCGCTGTCCAATACAAATAAGGATAAGAGAAAAAAATTAAAGCTGGCATTTTGTGCAGATGGATAAAATAGCAGCGCACCGGCTGCATATAATAACAAGCCGGTAATAATTCCTTTTTTATACCCCACCTTTTGCATAAACAATCCTGCGGGAAAAGCAATCAGAAAGTAAGCGCCGAAATAAGCCGCCTGCAAAAGCGTCGAACGTTTTTTTGTGATATCCAATGTATCCTGGAAATGTTTATTTAATACATCTAATAGACCATATGCAAATCCCCATAAGAAAAATAAAGAAGTGACAAGAATAATGGGTAAGAGGTATTTATTGTTGGATCTCATATAGCCAGTTCGGTTTGAAAGGTATAAAAGCTAAAAGATATACGATTTTCTAATATCTCAGTCAAAAAAAATTATTCTATTGGAAAATCTGATTCTTTAATCCCGGTAATTTTCCCTTATCATAGAAATTAATTAATAGGTTTTTCAACCTGCATATATTAAAAATCAGCAAGAAAGGGATAAATTCCTTACCCAGGTGGTCTTTGGATAACCCGGCAATATTTTCCACACGCAGGGAAAAGTATTTGCGAATCAGGCTATACTTATGTTGGCATAGCAATTGAACTTATAGCAACAAAACATCAGGACAATTTCATAACTAAATAACAATTACATGAAACAATTACTATTATCAGCAACAACGGCCCTCTTAGTCTTTACGGGTTGTAAAGAAACCCGCTCGGGATATTATGATCTCAATAAAGGAGAAAGGGTGGACCTGGTTAAAGATGAAAATACCGGGTTGATGGTGCATGCTGAAACAAAGAAGCCGGTTGATATCTATGTAAATGAAGAAACGCATGATACAATTTATGGAAGAACCGGTAAGGTAATCAACGGAAATGTTATCAAATTAGAAGACGGGAAATATAAATACGAAGATCTGAAAGTTAAAATGGATGAGGACGGAGATTTCAAATTAAAAGATGGTGACTACAAAAGAAAGGAAGATGCAGACGGAGATATCAAAATTAAGGATGGTGATACAAAGATAAAAATTGACGGCGAGACAGGTGAAGTAAAACGAAAATAATTCAGTCACCAGGATTTATAAAAATGTCCCGTAATGAACGGGACATTTTTGCTTTAAAAACCCAATGAAATATTACAAGCTTTAAGCAAAGGGCACCCATAATAAGGGTAGTTCGCTATTTTTAAAAGATGAAGCAGTCGGGAATAGAGCAATGAAATGGGTTCGACCGTTCTTCAAATTGATGTCTTAAAGTTTGATTTTTTTTCATACCCATCCTAGAAGAACCATTCTGCCCGGAAAAAAACATTGTCGCCTTCTGAGGATATTCCGTACATAGCTGTTAAGGTTACTTTGTTGTAGGGAATCAGCACAATTCCCATACCATACCCATCGTGCCATAAAGTAGATTTTTCATCCGGCATCCAAACCCTTCCAATATCATAAAAACCAACCAACCCGGCCCGGCCATTAAAGAAATAGTTCCTTGTATCGGTTAACCATCTTACTTCCGTGTTTGTATAAAAAATTCTTTTTCCGTAAAATCTTTCCCGTGCATAGCCTCTCAATTCTTCATTTCCGCCTAACCTGATTAAATGATAAAATTCCGGCTGTCCAATCACAATTCCACCACCAGCCCGCATGGCCAGGGTGAATGCTTTGCTTATGGGATGATAAAAAGCAAAGGTTGAAATGAGCTTTGCAAATGCAGAACCTGTATCAGCCAGGTTCTTTAATACGCCTCCGCCAAATCTGAATTTGAATCCATGCGTAGGAGTAATAGATCCATTAGACCGATCATAAATGTATCCTGCTTCTAAACCTGCAAATCTTTTAATATTAAATACGGATGGATTAATATGGGCGCCGTTACTCAGGTAATTAGTTTTTTCTCTTTTATATTGTACAGACTGGTAAATAAGCGAAATTTCAGCATGATGTAGTCGTTGAAAATCCCTTTCCAAACCAATACCTCCATACATTCGCTTACTAATTGTGCGATAATAATTCCTGGTGTTGTTTAGCTCCAGCGTATTGTTTCCGCTGCCAAAATAATTCTCTACAGCTGGATCATCCAGGCGTCCTTTTAGTAATAAATCCCATTTCCCAGCTGCCCTTTTAAATCGTCCTACATAACCCACATTAAAAGAGGTTCTCAGAAAACCATAAAGAGCGTTAACAGAATGAATCACCTGGTATTCTTTTTTTCGCCAGGGCTGAGGGGTATATACAACACCTGCACTCACTTTTATTCCTGTTTTAGGAAAAAGATTTATCGGGTCGTTGTTAAAAGCGGTATAAGTAGAAGGAGTAAATACAGGGATCACATAAAATTTTATTTTTTTATCTCTCAGCGTATCATATTCAAATTTTTCACCGTTGTAAAAACGGATGCCTCCTGTTTTTTTATTTGTTCCTAAAATTGAATCCTTATCCTCAGGATCTATCATATGTATTTTTATCCTGGTTTTCCTTTCCCCCTGTATAGAAATAAGATCTTTTTTGCCCAGGCCATAGATAAAGAGTTCCCGGGTTTCACCTGCATCAAATTGACGGGAATAATATGGCGTGTCATTTTGAATATCCTCTTTATTTATTCCGTAAATATCTACGGCCACCTTTTTGTCAGGCAATACATTCACCTGAATCAATTCCTTTTTTCCTGACCCAAGAATGGTTACTTTTTTAGTCAGGTAATCATAATATTCTTTAGCATACTCCTGTAAATGACCTCTTCTCGATTTTATTTTATCTATTATAATCTGACCATTAATTTGGAACAATTCAGGGGGCATTAACCGGATACTACTTTCAACCAAACTGTCGGTTAATAATAACTGCAAGTCCTTCGCCTGGGTTATCCACTCATCCAGTGGCAATTCGTTTAGAAATTTTCTATCCAAAGGACGGCCGGGAAAATTCCAGCCACCGGCCTTTTTCACAGTATATCCAAATCCCTGAATTTGCCGGAGGAAAAAACCAGCCAGGTTTGGATAAAAGCCATCAATTTTAGTATAGGCCTGGTCCCTGTCTCGCGGCACAGGTTTATAAATAGTTCTGTCTTCTTCTTCAAATTCTGCCCAGCGCCAGTTATCCGGATGGCGTCCCCAATCGCCAATTACCATATCAAATAAGCGGGCCCTGAGAAATGAAATATCATCCACCTGGTTGTCATGATTTTCATGAATTTTCTCCATGAGTTTTTCACTGCCGATCACATTTTTAGAATAGCCAAACTGATAAGCGTCTTCCTGGTTTTCATCCGGTCTTCTTTCGAAAAGATATAATTGATCGCCATATTCATCCGAATATTCTTTTAGTGAAGACTGCTTAGGAACAAATACAATTTTCGGAAGTGTATGATAAATACCCAGTGCCCGGGCCATCGGCATAATGGTAATAGCTGCGTAAGGATGACCGATAGATACTTCATCTTTAGCGATCCGATGAATGAATGTGCCCTGCATATCCTTTAATCCTCTTCCAAAATCCTTATTCACACTTCGCAAAACATATTCTTTGCCTTCCGCATCCTTTAAACGTAAACTTTTAGATTGCCTTCCGCCGCCTTCCTTTATGGGAGTGAGACCACCGTTCGCCGTATCCAGGTAAAAATTCTCCGCCCTGAAGGCTGTGCTCCATTCGGTTCGGTAATTATACCCCCAAAACATATTATGGTAACCCGAACGCTTATATTCTATTCCCGGTATTACAACCGTAGTGCCTTTAATAACCGCTGAATCTTTTATTATAGTGGTTTGCGACAGCAGAGAACTGAAAAATACCGGGACGACCAATATCCATACACTTAATAAAATCATTTTCCTCATTTGGTCCTGCTTCAACATATGTACTTCTATTTATTCGAAATCTTTTTTAAAATATTATGCATTCTAATCATACAATTATAATACCTATATTTTCAGGGAAAATAATTCTATGGATTCATCAATTCCTTTTAAGGAAACTTCCCCCAGACTTTCCGCCTGCCAGGATTTCAATATGCCGGCGTCTATATAATCTTTGGATACCACAAACTTGTGGTTCAGCTCGTTGCAGGCGCTTCTTATACGGGCAGTAATATTCATGGCTTCACCGCTGATTGCAATATCTTTTTTGATAACTCCTATTTCCCCGATGGTGACATTTCCTGCATGCAATCCCGCCCTGAACTCAGGCGTAATACCATAAGTACGACGAAAATAATCTGATTTTCTTTGCATGGCTTTTCGTGCTTCAATCACTGTTTGAACAGATTTCAAAATGTTGATTTGTTTAAACGGCCAGGTTACAACTACCTCATCGCCCACATATTGATAGATCATACCGCGGTTATCCAACACAGCAATGGATACATAATGAATAAAATCCCGAATGAATAAAAAATATTTTTCATGACCTAATAATTCCGCAATAGGACTTGAATCTTTTAAATCCAGGAACATGATTATTCTTTTTTCATTTCTTGGATTCAGGTATTTACCAGTCAAAATTTCCCAAAACACACCAGGTGAATATTTCTGGTCTATTTCAACTATGATCTGCGCTGCCAGAAGCATGACTAGCCAGAACAATAATATATCGGATAATAAATTGGTATATAAAAAGTAATTGACAAACTGCTGCGCAGTTTCTGGCAAACTAATACCATTAATAAATAGAAAATGCAGGAAAAAGACAAGGATAAATGCACCCAGGGCTATGACGAGTAATAAAAATGATTTTACCAGCCAGTTAACCAATAAGGACCGCCTTCTCATTTCTATTTTCACCTCTCTTAAAAGTAACCATGACATTAAAAAGCTGGTCAATAAAACAATAGATGAGCGAAGCACAAAAGCCTGCCATTGTTTTTCATGGTATGGATAATCGATATCGTCTCCATTGAGCACATTTCTCAGGTATAAGAATAAGTCTATAAGCGTCCAGCCCATGCTGATCAATACGATTCTTTGCATGCGATACCTGCCTACTGCCGAAAAACTATTTATAGCATTTTTTATCAAGCCCATTATCGGTTTTTTAGGTACTCATAAATTTCCTGTTGCGGATTTTGCAAAGAGGCAGGTTCTGCTTGATCCGGCCGGATTTCATTTAAACCGGCATCCAACAAAAAAGATTTTGAATTGTCTTTCCATTGAATTTCAAAATATGTCGTCAGGTCTGTTTTTAAGTTTTCATCGGTAATGGGGACGCATACTTCAATGCGCTGCTGCAAGTTCCTTGTCATCCAGTCGGCAGAACCCATATAAATCCTGCTAGCCTCATTTTCGCCAAAAATAAAAATACGGCTGTGCTCCAGGTAACGGCCTACCAGTCTTTTTACTTCAATATTTTCACTTAAATTTTCCTTCATCGGCGTGATACAACAAATGCTTCTTACTAACAATTGCACTTTTATTCCCGCTTTTCCTGCTGTATAAAGAAGATCGATCATACTAATATCTTCCAGGTTATTTACTTTTATTTTGATGGAAGCAGGCAGGCCTTTTTTCTTTCTTTTTATCTGCTCAATAATCTCTTTTTCAAATACTGCAATCATATTGTATTGAGCTACCAGCAAGTGTCTAAATTCCTCCTTTGCATCTTTTTGTGGTCGTTTTGCCTGTTCAAGAATACGGATCAACTTTTTCAGATCTTTAATCACTTCCTCCTTTGAAGTAAAAAGGGCATGATCGGTATAAAACCTGGCCGTTGTTTCATTAAAATTCCCCGTACCTACATAGCCATATCCCCTGGTTCCTTCTTTTGTTTTTTTAATGACCAGTGCAATTTTAGAATGTACTTTTATCCTGGGTATACTATAAATGATCCTGACACCCGCCTTTCCCATTTCCTTGCTCCACTTAATATTATTTGCTTCATCAAACCTGGCCTTCAATTCCACAAATACAGTTACTAATTTTTTATTCTTAGCTGCGCTTATTAATGCATTCACAATATGTGATTCTGCAGCTACACGGTATAGTGTAACAGAGATTGATTGCACTTCCGGATCAATGGCCGCCTGGTTAAAAAAAGCCAGAACCGGGCTATAACTCTGGTAGGGGAAATGAAGCAAGAGATCTTTTTCTTCAATCTGCCTGAAGATATCGCCGCAATATTCCAATCCTACGGGTTTTAATTGAAGCATAGGCGGATATTCAAGATCTTTCCTGCTAACGGGAAGCGATGAAAGATCACTCAGGTTGTGATACCTGCCACCTTCGTATAATTCTTCCTGCTTTAAACCCAGAGAAGTAGCAATAAATTTTTGAACGCTCAGTGGCATTCCTTTTTCAAAAAGTAAACGGGTGGGGCTGCCCAGGTCTCGTTTTTCTAATCGCTTTTCCATCTCTTTCAATATATCCTTGTTCATGGTTTCTTCATCCAGGTATAATTCGGAATTACGGGTTACTTTGAAACTATAACATGAATGAAGAATAAATCCGGTGAAAATACAATTCAGGTTATCGCGGATGATATCGTCGAGAAATACAATATGTTGCTTGCCGTCATCCGAATCCAGGTTAAAAAAACGATCCAGTTTATTTACCGGAATATTGATTATGGCATGAGAGAGCGCATCACTTCCTTCCTTTTTCAGGATGACGAAAAAATAAATTTTATTATTCTCCGGGAAAAAATCCTGGTGCAGGGATTGGTCAATAAAAACAGGTTGAATAAAAGCGAGTACTCTTGAAAAGAATATTTCTCTTATCTGCGATGTAAATTGATCGGGGACCGGACGGTTATAATATAAAAAAATACTTTCATTTTCCATGGCCGGTAATAGCTGGTTGTCGATGATATCACCAAATTCATCCAATTGTTTCCCAATAATACCCTGCACCTTCTCTGCCAGGTTTTTATCGTAAGGTGGTGCTATTTTATTTAAGGTCTTAGTTTTTAAAGAAGCATAAAAGGATATGATAGGATAACGAACCCGGAAAAATTCATCCATATTACTGGAGAAGATGGAAACAAATTTTACTCTTTCCAACAGAGGTACTGACGGATCAGCTGCTTCCTGCAACACCCGACTATTAAAACCAAGCCAGCTTATGTCCCTGTTGTGATACATAATTGTATTCAGATTAAAAAGGTGACCCGGTGCCGTCTATGATTACAGTTGAGGGTGCTGAACGGTTAAAAGTAATAGCTAAGATGAAGGCAAATGCGGATAAAATAATACCTATCATAAACACACTGTAAGCAATCCGAACCAGCCGGTACTTGCGACCCAGAACAATTCCTAAATAATAAATATCGTCAACAAGTGTCCCGTATAAATAATTAGGATCTTTCATCATCATCCCCATTCCCCATTTGTATTCTTCCAAAGGACTCTTATAAAAATTTCCAAAGAACAAAAGATTTGTTTTTCGGTTCAATATATCTTCCCTTGTAAAACTGCCCTTGGTGATCTTGGGCCTTGTAGCCAAAATAGATAATACAATTGTGGTCAAACCTGTTGCCAGGAAAATAAACGTAGGAATAGCCAGATGTTTATCCACTTCTATTTTTCGGATCAGCACAGACAGGATAACAGAAATGATAATAGCATTTACGCTGATAAGAATATTAGCTTTATTGTCGGCCATTTCACTCAACTTCATATGATTTTCTGAAGTAAGCCTGAGCATGGTTTGAATGCCTTTGGCTATTAAACCACTCTGATTACTTTTATCTTTTTTACTCTTTGCATCTTCGGAGGCTATCATGGCTGTCCCGTTATTGTCCTGCGTTTTCTCAATTTTCTTTTTTAACTTTCCCATATTTTTTTGTTTTTCCGCATCCAGCAGATTTGAGCAATAAGATGTATAAAATTGATGTGATTCCAGTAAGATCAGGGTATTTCTCAGCCAATCCACATTGGTAATTCCAAGGTTTCGCAAGGACAGTTCCTTTCTAAGGAGCTTGTCCATCTTTTTAAAATCTGATGTGCCCAGGTGAAAAGTATCTGCATCTTTGATAATTTCCTGTATCAACCCATATGGTACTGTACTTAATTTAGTGGCCAGGATCACTTTTTCCACTTCATCAGCATATCCTGCATTTTCTTCTTTGCCGGCAAGCCATTCCCGCATTAGCTCTGCACTTTTTTGTTCATGCCCGGAGGGTTCCGTATACAAATGCCCTGTGTCATGAAACCAGGCCGCCAGATTAAGAACGATTATATCTCTTTCCGATAAATCGTAATGAGAGGCGATTTCATTTGCATTGTCAACCACTTTCCTGGTATGATCAAGGCTGTGATACAAAAGTTTATCATGAGAAACGGTATCATATAATCCGGACACATGTTCTTCGGCCTGCTTTATGATTTGCTTTTCGTTATTTTTCATTTTCCTGGTTTCTGTTCTGCTTTTTTAATTTAAAACATTTATATACAAGGTCAATTTTTCGTGAGTAATATCCTTCGTATCCGTTATGTATCAATTTCAGTTCATCTTTAACAATCAGGACAACCATCAAAATTTTTTTTCTTAAAACGTAATATTAAACTTTGAACCCAATGAAAAATTAAATACGTTTTCCTCTTTTGAATATCCCATTGTAGCGGAAAGGATGACCAGGTTAAACGGAGTATAATAAAAACCACCTCCAAATACATTGTGCCACCGTTTGCTTTTATTATCTGAATACCATACCCGGCCAATATCATTGAATGCTATCAGGCCAACCTGGCCCGGGAAGATATATGATTTGCTTTCAAATAATTTTATTCTCAATTCCAGGCTTCCATAGGCCATGCTAGTTCCCGAAAAACGATTTTTCCTGAATCCTCTTAATACATTATTCTGACCCAGTGAAAGTGCCTGGAAATATTCAATGTTGTCATTGAAAATATGACCTGCACCCATCTTAATTACCCCAATAACCTTTGCCGGAATTTTTAAACTGGCATATATGATCATATCAGATTCCAGTTTATTGATTGCCCGGCTGTTGTTATTAAGAGGGCGCATCATAGTTAATTTATTTACCCACCGGATACCACGGGTTGGAAACAAGTCATTGTTCAGATTGTCTAACTCTGCAATAGCTTTAATGCCCGCATAAGTTTTGGTTCCATAGACCGAAGCTGAATCAAGACCCGCCAGGGATGGCTTGCCCAGTATGTATTCGTCGTTGTTGCGGTACTTGTTCCAGTAATGGAATACAGAAGGGCCCGCCAAAAAATTTAATTTTCCAAAATATCTTTTTCTTACCAGGAAGTCTGCTTCTGCAAATTTGTATCTCACCCTGTAAAAACTAACATGCTTTGATTTATCCAGGAGGGTGCCGTTACCAAATCCAAAAAAATTGTTTAAAACCGGGTTGTTTATTTGTGCATTCAGCACAATATCTGCTAACCCAAATGCTTTGATCTTTTCTCCATGATATTTAACCTGCCAGGCTTTTCTTGCCAGGGCAAACAAAGCGGTCAGCTTATGATCGCTGGCATAAGGTTGCTTTCGAAATCCATACCGGGTAATCCACAAACCTGTGCCCACAAGAAACCCGTCATCTTCATTGTAACCCCATATTATCCTTGGATATCTTGTAACAGGGTAATTAAAATGTTTGATCTGAAATTCATTAATGTTCGGGTCGTCTTCAAAATATTTTTTAGTACGTGATGCGGCAAGCAGGAAGTTGCTGTCATTTACGTTATCATATACAAATGTTTTTAACCGGCTTTTTATAAAAAAGGAATCATTGCCCCGCCCGCCAATCATCCGGACCCGGATAGAAGAAGTCATTCCACTGTCTACCTCAAAACGGTCCTCTCCATTAAATCCATATAATCTTATTTCCTGTGTTTCCCGCTGATCAAAAATGCGCTGGTATATGACGAAATTGGTATCGGCATTTTTTCGATAAGAATAGACTGTCAGTTTAAGGCTATCATTAAAATTCGTTATCGAAAACTTCTCGTTTTCATTACTGCCAAGAATATCTACTTCCTTTGCAAGAAACTTATAATATTTTAATGATTCATTTTTTAAAACCTTTTTTCTGCTTACCAGCTTATTGATTATTTTTTG
>JBPPMM010000013.1:0-2568 GCA_051306075.1 Chitinophagaceae bacterium | reverse complement strand
AGCGTAGTATTTATTGCAACAGCCAGTTCGCCGGATTTTATTTCTGATCCCCTTGCTCTTACGTTTGAACCTTTTTTTAAATTTTCATCTGCTATAACAAGCCCTCCATTTTCAATCCTTACTTTTTCCTGCATCACTACCGTATCTGCGCCAGGAGGCACAGCGGCGCCTGTGAAAATGCGAACAGCGTTACCCGGTAATAAAGAAAATGATTCAGCACTACCTGCCGCCATTTCGCCAGTGATCTTTAGTGGCTTGCTGTTTTCTAAATCAGAAAATGATAATGCATATCCATCCATGGAGGATTGGTCGTAGGACGGAATATGAATGGAAGCGTAAATGTCTTCAGCAGTTACCAGGCCCGCAGCTTGCAATAAGGCCATTTTTTTTGGAGCGAGTGTATGTACATTTTCAAGGATGATTTTTTTTGCTGCTTCTACAGAAATCATGTGCTGTTTACTTTGACGGTTTGTTGCTGTGCTGGTTTCATTGAATGTCCCGGAGCCGCAGCCGATTTGAAAAGTAATGTTGAAGTTAACAACTAAAGCTGAAAATTGTACGGTTGAGGCCGAACTGAAGCTGATAGAGATTTTTTGCAGCCGATTATTACTAGCATGGAAGTAAACTGATTGTAAGCTTCAGCTATTGTCACGGAATGTCATTGTGCAAAATAATTGCCATTAATTTGTTGTTCTTGAAAATCATTTTCGCCTGATGTCCATAATTGTCTTTTGCCAGTGGTTTACCTTTAAGGTCGTCTTTTCCGTTATAAAGGATATCGCCCACATAGTCCCACTCAAAAATTTCAAATCCTCCTTCTATGGTTTTCTTGTCAGGAATACCATAAATACTCAATGCCTTATGTTTATTGTCGCCCAATTTAAAACCTTTATTTGTCTCAAAATATTTTCTGTTTATTGGTATTGCAGATTTAATAAAAGCTCTAAAGTTTTTTTCTTTTTGAGATAGCGATACTATTTTACCTTCGGCTGTATGCAATTCCATTCTGTCTATGAGTGTAATGGGAATGTCGTCATTAATAAAATGAAATGTCACTAAACGATGTTTGTCGGTGTATAATTCAAAAACAAGAGTCTGATTTAATGCTTCATTAGTAAACCAGGCTTTGTCAAATGAGTGAATGTCACCACTTTTTTTAGGGAATGATGAATCATCACTTGTGGTATCGTTAAGCATTTCGTCAGTAAGTGGATAATCATCAACACTAAACCTTTTTATAGTGTCTTTAAGGATAGGAATTAAAGTGTCTGCATAAACGTGGTGGTTTGTATCAGCAGAATAATTGTCTGATTTTTTAATTTTCGTGTCGCCATTTGTACACGAAAAAAGTCCTGTTGTTAGAATTAAAGTTAGAAAGGTCGGGGTCTTCATATAATTGAACCTAACTATTATATTTCCTATTAAACTATCAGGCAGGCAATTTTAACCTCCGATCGTAATCATACTCCTGTTATTAATCTCTTCTGCATGCAGGTGCTCAAAATCAGCTGTAAACTGTCCTCCCAACTCTTTGGCTTTAGACCGGATGCTCTGATGAATTAAAGGGATTACATTTTGGCCTTTCCGGAATGCAGTCAGCAAATCTGTTTCCTCCTTCGAAAAAAGACAGTTTTTTAATTTACCATCTGCGGTTAGCCTCATCCGGTTGCAATCACCGCAAAAGTTGGAACTCATCGTACTGATAAAAGCGAAGGTTCCCTTATGTCCCGGCACCTGGTATCCTTTTGCCGTATCATGTTTTTCATCCTGCAAACGCACTATTTCATATTTGTCTTCAATGATATCAAGCATTTGTTGCATGGTAAAAACTTTATTGCTGGTCCAGCGGTTGCCACTAAATGGCATAAACTCAATAAACCGAACATGCACCGGTACAAGCTTTGTCCATTCTACAAAATCATTGAGTTCGTTTTCATTCAGGTCTTTCATCACCACCATATTCACTTTAACATGAAACCCCAGGTTTATCATCATGTGTATATTATCATAAACCAGTTGGAATTGATTTCGACGGGTAATCAGGTTAAATTTATCCGGCTGAAGAGTATCCAGGCTTATATTCAGCGATTTAATATTCGCTTTCTGCAGGGTATCTGCAAAATCATGCAAGCGGGTAGCGTTCGTTGTTAAGGTAAGTTTTACAGGCAATTTTGATAAAGCGAGAATAATTTCTTTTGCATCCTTCCGAACCAGCGGTTCACCTCCGGTAAGTCTTATCTTATTTACACCAAGGTCAACAAATGTCCTGGCAAGGGCTGCTATTTCATGAACCTGCATCAGCCTGGAAGCTGGCGTAAATTCATAATCCTCTTCAGGCATACAGTAAAAGCATCTCAGGTTGCAATTATCTGTAAGCGAGATCCGGAGATAATCATGAATACGATGGAAAGAATCTAATATCATATCATCCCGAAATTACTATAATAATCACATTTATCACCTTTTGCCCGGATTATGGCCTAATTGAAGAATCAAAAGAAAAAAGGGGAGCTGGTTAAAATTCGGTGGCAGAAAGGCAATTATAACCATAGGAATAATATTCATATT
>JBPPMM010000538.1:0-16819 GCA_051306075.1 Chitinophagaceae bacterium | reverse complement strand
CATTCCCGTTACCGGAGGCACACCTGAAATGCTAAACACCGGTAACGCAAAAAGAAACAATAATGATCATGTTATTTCTTTTGATGGCAAATGGCTGGCTATTTCATCTCACCGGGATGGTATGCCGGGTGGAGGAAGTACCATTTACTATTTGCCTATAACAGGGGGAGAACCTAAAATAGTTACTGACAGTACTCCTTCATACCTGCACGGTTGGAGTCCTAACGGAAAAGAAGTGGTTTACACGGCTCAGCGCATAAGTAAGAGCCCGGTATATAACATTTATAAAAAACCAATAAATGGCGGTGCCGAAATTCAATTAACGCATCTTACAAAAGGCCTGGCTGATGGCCCTGAGTATTCACCCGATGGCAAATACATTTATTATAACAGTACAGTGAGCGGATCGATGCAGTTGTGGCGGATGAAACCTGATGGAAGCGCACCGGAACAGTTAACCTTTGATGAATATAATAATTGGTTTGCTCATCCGTCACCTGATAATAAATGGATCGCTTTTATTTCTTTTCCAAATCATATTGATCCCACAGATCATCCATTTTATAAAAGAGTGATGCTTCGTATGATGCCGGTAAGCGGCGGGGCACCACGGGTTATTGCTTATTTGTATGGAGGCCAGGGTACCATCAATACACCTTCCTGGAGTCCGGACAGTAAACACCTGGCCTTCGTTAGCAATAGTGGCTCCATCAGCAAATAAATAATGCTGATGATAGTATTATAAAAATGAATTCTGTATTCCTTGCTGGTATAGACACATCACTAATTAAAACATTCAATTCAGATGAAAATTTATTTTCTATTCCTGGTTTTATTTGCTTTTACTATTACAAGCGGATTCTCTCAACTTTCCAGGATCCGGGTAAAAGAAAACAAGTTTATAAATGAACGGGGAGAAACCATGATCTTCCGGGGACTCAATACCAGCGATCCGGATAAACTTGCTACGCAGGATCATTGGAATAAGGAATATTTTTCAGAAATAAAAAATTGGGGAGCCAATATAGTACGATTTCCCGTGCACCCTACTGCCTGGAGAAAACGGGGACAGGAAGAATATTTAAAAATACTGGACCAGGGAGTAGCGCTTGCAAAAGAACAAGGATTATATGTTATTATTGACTGGCATAGTATCGGCAACCTCAAGTCTCATTTGTACCAATCACCGATGTATGAAACAACGCAAAAGGAAACATTTGAGTTCTGGCGTACTATGGCGCAGCATTTTAAGGATGAAAGCACGGTTGCTTTTTTTGAGCTCTTTAATGAACCTACTGTATATAATGGACAATTGGGTACCTGCTCCTGGGCCGATTGGAAAGAATTAATGGAAGAAACCATCACCATCATCAGGGCACATGGTTGCCAGGCCGTTCCTCTTGTTGCCGGCTTTAATTGGGCATATGATCTTTCAGAGATTGCTGCTAATCCAATTAATAAAGAAGGCATTGGATATGTCAGTCATCCTTATCCAATGAAAAGAAGCAAACCCTGGGAAGCCCAATGGACAAAGGATTGGGGTTATGTGGCTGATAAATATCCTTTAATTCTTACAGAGATCGGCTTCAGTGGAGCAGATGATCCCGGTGCACATGTACCTGTAATCAGCGACGAGAGTTATGGGGATGCAATAACAAAATACACGGCAGAAAAAGGAATTTCGTATGTGGTTTGGGTATTTGACCAGCAATGGGCACCCCGATTGTTTACCGATTGGAACTTTACTCCTTCACGGCAAGGAAAATATTTTAAAAATGCCATGCAAAAAGCAGCAGGAAAAAAATAATTCAGGAGCTTTCCACACAAGTATAATATTGCAAACAGAAAACAGATGCCATCGGAGAAATTGTAAATGATTTTTTCTGATGTCCTGTTTCTATCAAAATGGATAAATGACATTTAGATCAGGATCATGAGCCTTCATTTATAGTTTCGCACAAATAGCCAACTCTGTTTTAAAAAAATTAAACTGTTACCAGATGTTCTCAAAACTTTTAAATCCGGTATTTACATTTTTGATTTGTTTCTTGTTTGTTTTAAATGATGTGTCTGCTCAAATAAAAAGTAAGGCAATGGGCATCCATTTAAATGAACAGGAATACCTGGAGTACCAGGGTGTAAATGTAATGCTGGCTCATGATTTTTATCCAGAAAGCCACCAGGGTGGTGTTGGTGTTATTCAAAATGGTTTACGGGTTGCAACTAATGGGGATTTACGCCTGGAACCTACACCCGGTCAATGGCAACCGACACCGAAAGTAGGAGAGCGGAAGGTGAATAAAGAAAAACAGGAAATTAGTGTGCGCATGGAATATCCCAATCCTGAAATCAATCGCAAAGGTTTTAACCCTATTATTTATCCGGACCTCAATTTTAGTTATGTTATTCGTGTGGTCCCTGCAGGAAAAGGGTTCAAAATTATAGTTGATCTGGATAAGCCATTACCAGATGAATGGATAGGAAAAGTTGGATTTAATTTTGAATTATATCCGGGCATTTTGTTTGGTAAGTCATATTATATGGATAAGCAATTTGGGATTTTTCCTCAGCAACCCAATGGCCCCATGTATAAAGACAATGATGGTGAAACGCAGATAACCCCAATGGCGTCTGGCAAAAAATTAAGTATTTATCCGGAGTCAGATCACCAACGGATGATCATTGAAAATTTAAATGGTGATAACCTTATATTAACTGACGGAAGAGGAAAACATAACAATGGCTGGTTTGTTGTCAGATCTTTGGTTGCAAAAGGAGCTTCAAAAAATGCTATTCAATGGTTGGTTACACCCCATGCTTTTGAGGGATGGAAGGCGGGGCCGGTGGTGCAGGTTTCACAGGTAGGCTATCATCCAAAACAACAAAAAATAGCCGTTATTGAATTGGATGCAAATGATAAAAGACGATTGCCTGTTTCCTTGTTGCGTATTTCAGAAAAGGGAGGATTTGAAACGGCCCTTAAAACAACTCCAAAAGACTGGGGCAAATTTTTAAGGTATAATTATTTACAGTTTGATTTTTCAAAAATCGAAAAGCCCGGAATGTATGTGGTGCGGTATGAAAATTATCAAACGGAACCTTTTCAAATAGGCGCAGATGTTTTTAAACGAAACGTATGGCAGCCTACCCTGTAATATTTTTTACCTGCGCAAATGTGCCATATGCGGGTTAACGATAAATATCGTGTATGGCATGGATGGTGCCATATGGATGATGCCAGAATGGCCCCGTTAGATTCCAACCACTTTGATGGTTATCTGCAGGGACCATCCACTTTAACTAAATTAAATCAGGTGAAGATGTTCCAGGTTTAAATAAAGGCGCCTGGCATGATGCCGGTGATTTTGATCTGCGGGTAGAATCACAGGCATCCACCGTTCTTGGATTAACACTGGCTTATGAACAATTCAACGTTCAATATGATAATACAACAATTGACCAGGCCAGCCAGGTGGTAGAAATACAGGAGCCCGATGGCAAACCGGATATGCTGCAGCAAATTGAACATGGTTTATTATCAATTGTAAACGGATATCAGTCAATGGGTCGTTTTTACCGTGGTATCATTGAACCTACGCTCCGGCAATATGTATTATTGGGTGATCCTGCAAATATGAGCGATAACCAACCTTTTGGTACGGTGCAGCAGGGATATAAAATTCCTGAGGTTGGGTTGCCCGGTTCTCCGGATGACCGTTGGGTATTTACAGAGGATAATCCCGGAAGATCACTCAATGCAGCTGCTGCATTGGCAGCTGCGGCCAGGGTTATGAAGGGATATTATGATTTGCTGGCAAAACAATGCCTCTTCATTGCTACAGAGGTATGGAATGAAACAAAAGAAAAAAATCCATTACAACGTACAGCGCTGGCTGTTGAATTATTAATAACAACAAACGAAAAAAAATATGCAGATTTCTTCCTGGATAATCAGGCAGAGATAATTAAGCAAGTTGATAATTTTGGCTGGCTGGCCGGAAGAACGATTTCGCTGATCCATGATGATCGTTATACCGCGGCTATTACCAGTGCAGTAAAGACTTTATATTTGAAAATACAGGAACAGGGTAAAAAAACGCCTTATGGTGTACCTTATGAACCAAATATTTGGGGCGCCGGCTGGGGTATTCAAAACTTTGGTTACAAACAATATTTCCTGCATATGGCATTTCCCAAAATTTTTCCTGCTGATTATATGTTGCATGCTATGGACTTTGTATTGGGTTGCCATCCCGGTACCAATACCGCTTCGTTTGCATCCGGTGTGGGTTCATCATCTATGATTCCCGGATATGGATTTAACAGGGCTGATTGGTCTTATATTCCTGGTGGTATTGGTTCAGGAACCGCACTGATACGACCGGACTTTCCCGAATTTTTGAAGTGGCCTTTTTTATGGCAGCAAACCGAATATGTTTTAGGTGGTGGAACAACAGATTATTTATTCTTGATTCTTGCGGCAGATAAAATTCTAAATAAATAAAAAATAAACAGTTGAATAAGGGAATTCAATCTAATATTTCTGGGTTCCCTGATTTATTGAATGCCAGAAAAGGAAGAAGAAATAGAAATAATGAAAAGTTAAGGTCCGGAATTTTCCTGTGAAGACCGGCCTGCTTCATTTCCGGCCAATTCAGAAGCCTCAAAAATTTCAATTAGAAGTTAATTATTTATTGATACATTTACCCGAGCCATGATGAAAATGGGTAGCTCCGTAACAATTGCTACACCGACTATTTTACTCACTGTGATTTAAGAAACTGCCTGATGGTTGATAACGATTTGCTGAAACGCCTGCAACAAAACGACGAAGTAGCACTTGGTATGCTTATGAAGTTGCACTACGATGACATTTATAATTATGCCATCAGCTTTACAAAAGACTCAGGGTTGGTTAAGGATTCTATACAGGAAATTTTCATTAGTCTGTGGCAGCGTCGGGAAACAGCCGGTCATATTTTGTCTCTTAAATATTACCTGTTGCGGGCGATAAAAAATAAAATATTAAAGTCGTTACAAAGAAATAAGGGTAAACAGGAATGGGACCAGGTAAAGGAGGGGTATGATTTTTTTCATGAGTTTTCTGTAGAGCAGATGATTATTGAAAAACAAATTTCAGATGAAAAAGCGGCCAGGCTCAGAAGAACAATTTCTTTACTAACGAACAGACAGGCAGAAATCATCTTTTTAAAATATTACCAGCATTTAGATGTGTCCCAGATTGCCGGTTTGATGGACATCAGCAGGCAATCCGTATATAATTTACTACACGAAGCCATACTTCGGCTGAGAAGTTTGTGGCAAGCGGAATTTCAGACCCGTTAATCCCCGCTCCGCATTATACAGTTGAATCCACAGGTCTCCATTTGAACTCTTTTTTATTTTTTTTAAAAAAAACTTTTAAAAAAGCAGTAGGAAATCCCTTTTCAGGGAACTCATATGTAGTATGAAAGATTATAGCTTATATGATGTCACGGATTTTGTAATGGATGAGGATTTTATCAGGTGGGTAAAGGAGAACAAAAAGACCGATAATGATTTTTGGCACAGCTGGCTGAGCCGGAATGAAGATAAATACCTGGAGGTAGCCGAAGCCAGACGAATTCTGGAATTTATTGGAACAAAAAAGAACGTGCTCAGCCAGGATGAAAAAATGCATGAAGTAGAAAAATTAATGCATTCCATTCAAAATTTGGAGCAAAAGCCTGAAGGTAGAAGCACTTCGGTATTCACTTTGTATAAAAAATGGTGGATGGCCGCAGCTATGGCCATATTAATCGGTGGTTCCCTGACCTATTTTGTAGGTGGCAAAAAGAAAGAAAAGGAACAATTTGCTTATGACGCCATGACGCAACCCAAGCGATTAATTGAAAATATTAATACCTCAGATAAAGTAATTACAATAAAATTACCGGATGAAAGCACCGTTGAACTTGCGGCCGACAGTAGAATTTCTTATGGCAATAATTTTGGGAGCAGCGGTACAAGGGATGTTTATTTATCAGGAGAAGCTTTTTTCAAAGTTACAAAAAATCCTTCCCGTCCTTTTCGGGTTTTTGCAAATGAAATTGTAACCAAAGTATTAGGTACCAGTTTTATTGTTCGTTCCTTCGAAAAGGATTCCGTTATTCAGGTCACCGTCAGAACCGGAAAGGTGAGTGTATATTCCCAGGCAACAACAAATGCTCAGGAAACAAGTTCCCCTGGATTACATGGAGGCATTATATTAACGCCCAACCAGAAACTCTTTTACGAGAAATCAAAACAAAAATTCCAAAAGGGATTGCTCGATAATCCTTTGGCTATATATCCCGGGGAAAATTATCGGGGAAATATGATGTTTGAAGAAATGTCGGTTGTAAAAGTTTTTGATATTCTTGGCCGGGATTACGGTATTAACATAGTATACGATAATGATTTGCTGGTGCCATGCACGGTAACTGCTGATCTCCGTAATGAATCTTTTTACAGGAAAATCGAGCTGATATGCAGGGCGATTGGTGCCCGTTATGAAATAATAGATGGGCAGGTAGTGATTCAGGCGAATGGATGTGATTAATTCTTATACTGGGATAAAATGTATTGGATGTTGGTGAAATTGTCTAATAGATTAATAATTCAGTCGAATAAAAATATACTTAAAACCAAAGTGTGACTTTAATATTTATTGCTTAAAAACCCAAAATTGCTGTTATGAAAAAAATTAAAACCATTCGAAAGCTACTAAGCCGGCTTCCTGCCCCAAGATTGCTGGCTGTGTTACTGATTATTAGTTTAGGTGAGGCGAAGGCAGGTGATACTGATGAAATACTGGATAAAAAAATAAGTCTTGCCATTGAGCAAAAAGAGGTGAAGACAGTACTAAATGAAATCAGCAGAATTACCGCAATTAAATTTGTATATAGCCCACAACGTATACCAGCACGCAAAAAAGTTTCCCTTCTTGCCTATAATCAAAGACTGGGTGATGTTTTAAACTTATTATTACAACCACTGGATATATTATATTATGTATCAGGCAGCCAGATTGTACTAATGAAGAAAGGCGAAGAAAAAAATATACTGGCTTCGCTGAAAGAACCAATCGACTTCAAAATATTATCGGAAAAAGTAAGTGCTTTTAAAAATGTAACAGGAAAAGTCACTAATGATAAAGGTGAGCCATTAGTTGGCGTATCCGTAACGGTAAAAGGGACTACGAGAGGAACCACAACCAATTCGGCAGGCAATTTCACAATCGAAGCTGAAGTAGGCGAATTGTTGGATTTTTCAATGGTGGGATATAAGATTTATTCCCTAAAAGTTGGACAGGAAAATTCAGTAGCAGTTCAGCTTTCAGCTGAAATTTTCAATATTGATGAGGTTGTTGTAGTGGGTTATGGCACTCAAAAGCGGGCTTTGGTAACCGGTGCAGTATCCAGTGTAAGCAGTAAAACCCTGAATGAGTTGCCTGCCATAAGCATCTCTGAGGCATTGCAAGGCCGTGTTGCTGGTCTTATGGTTACTAATAATGGAAGCCCCGGCACGCAGCCCATTGTTCGTATAAGGGGTATCAGTTCTATCAGCTATGCTTCCGATCCTCTGTATGTTGTTGATGGATTTCCAACCGGCGACCTTGCAACAATTGATACAAGAGATATAGAATCTGTAGATGTATTAAAGGACGCTTCTGCTGCCGCCATCTATGGATCAAGGGCCACTAATGGTGTCATCATGATCACTACAAAAAAAGGAAGAAGGGATAGTCAGATGCGTGTAAGTCTTGATTCCTATATCGGTACCCAAAAGATTACGGAAAGGCTTGACCTGTTAAATACGGAACAATTCAAGCAATATGCTCTGGCATACAGGGGCAGCCAGGTACCGCGGCTTACGTCACCGGATATTGATCAGCCAATTTATGCGGGTGCTACACAAACCTATGGTCAGACGAACACCGACTGGCAGGATGCTTATTTTAAAGACGGATCCATTACGCAACATAATATTGGGTTAAGCGGTGGCAATGGCATTTCAAGATTTTATGCTTCCGCTGGTTTCATCGACCAGAAAGGTATAGCGCCAAGTGTGGGCTACCGGCGGTATAATTTTCGGATCAATTCCGATCATGTCATTAGTAATAGATTCACCTTCGGAGAAAATTTATACATAGCTTCTGGCGACCAGGATTATGACAATAATGAAACCGGCTCCAGGACAAATTTGGTCAATGTGATAAGAATGATGCCGCACATGCCTGTTTATGATCCTACCTCCCTTGGTGGTTTCAGAGGTGTAGATGCTACTAAAGATGGCGGTGATCCCACAAATCCGGTTGAAGATGCAGCATTAAAAAATCCTGCAAACAGAACGAGAGCGAAGATATTGGGAACGGCCTACCTGGAAATAAGTTTTACTAAATGGCTAAAATTTCGTTCCACTTTTGGAGTTGATTATGCCAATGGTTTAGATTATCGCTTTGCCCCTATATTCAATGACAATGGAGCCATTGCAGGTTCAAGTGCAACCCAGGCTACCATCAGAAATAACCGTAGCACATCAACTGTATTATTATATACAGAACAACTTTCTTTTGACAAAACGTTTGGTAACCATCACGTAAATGCTATAGCGGTGTATGAACAGCAAGGCCAAAAAACAAACCAGGAAAATGCAAGCGGCAACCAGGCTTCCAATGAGCTTAGAACTTTAAATAATGCTACCAATGTAGGCGTTCAAACACTGGTTGGAGAAAATACATTGATTTCTTATCTCGGTCGTTTGAACTATGACTTTCAGGATAAATACCTACTTAGTGTGGCCATTCGCCGTGATGGTCTTTCGGTATGGGCACCGGGTAAGAAATGGGCTACCTTTCCTTCTGGATCAATTGGCTGGAGAATAGACCAGGAAGATTTTATGAAAGGGAATTCGAAAATTTCAGAATTAAAATTAAGAGCAGGTTATGGTGTTACCGGCCTCAATGGGCTTGTTTTAGGAAATACTCCCTGGCTGGTCAGCGTAAATTCAAACAGTGCCTATTATCCTTTTGGAGGCTCAGCAACCAGCGGTCCTGCTTCTTCTATTCAGAGATTGGGCAACCAGGATTTGGAATGGGAAAAAACAAACCAGCTAAATATTGGATTAGATCTGGGATTTTTGAGAAACAGGTTTACTCTGACAGCTGAATATTATCAACGCAAAACCGATAACCTGATTTTGAGCGTTCCGCTTCCCCCATCATTCGGTTACATAAGCAGCACGGTGGCTCAAAATGTTGGGTCAATGAAAAACAGTGGCTTTGAAACCCAAATAGGTTACAACGATAGGGAAGGTGAATTTAAATGGAATGCAAGCACCAATTTAAGTTTTATAACCAATCAGGTAACCCGCTTAGCTGAAGGAGTTACAAATATTGAGGCTGGAGGCGACCAGGACTTTGGCACCTATAATATAACAAATACAGCAGTCGGGCATCCCATTCAATCATTTTATGGTTGGGTAGTAGAAGGTATTTTTCAAAATGCATCTGAAGTAAGTGGACATGCCAGGCAAACGGCGGCTACATCTCCTGGTGACATCAAATTCCAGGATACAAATAAGGACGGTGTGGTTGATATAAATGACCGGCAGTTTTTGGGATCTTTTGTTCCAAAAGTAACTTATGCATTAAACCTGGGAGCGAATTATAAGAATTTCGATTTGTCCATATTTTTCCAGGGAGTAGAGGGTAACAAAATTTTCAATGCTACCCGGGTTATTACAGAAGGGATGGTGCGCTTCTTTAATGCCGGAACACAGGTATTAAATGCATGGACACCTTCCAATACTAATACAAATATCCCTCGTGCTATTTCTTCAGATCCAAATCAAAATGCCCGTCCCTCCACTCGTTTTCTCGAGGACGGTTCCTACCTGCGTTTGAAAAATGTCATGTTGGGTTTTAATATGCCGGAGAAGAATTTGCAAACCTGGACAAAAGGGGTAGTTAGAAATTTCCGCATTTATGCATCGGCCCAAAATATTCTGACCTTTACAAAGTATAGTGGATATGATCCGGAAGTAGGAAACAGAACTCCAGGCTCATCATTAACAAATGGTATAGACTTCGCTGTATACCCACAGCCAAAGTCCTTCCAGATAGGTTTTCAAGCAGGGTTTTAGAAATAAAAAAGCAAATCAACTTTTATAAAAAGTCGAATTATGAAACAAAATATTAATGTATTGATTATTGTGATTATACTGGCATTTACCAGTACAATTGCATGTAATAAAAAGTTGGATGTTCTTGATGAAAACAATCCGACTACCGCGAGTTATTTTAAAACAGCAGCTGAATTGCAGAATGGAGTGAACGCTATTTATTCCACTTTGAGATCGGCCCAACTTGTAGGGCGGGAATGGTTTTTTACTCATGATATGAGAGGCGGTGAAGCTGCTTCAGGTGGTGCCCAACTGGAAGCTCCCCGGGCGGAATTGTTAAAACAACCGTCCCCGGCTCCGTCTAACTCGGTTATGACAAATGTGTGGACAGGTTCCTATCAAATGATTAACAGGGCCAACCTGGTTCTTTCTAAAGCACCCGGTGTAACAGATAATATCGCAATGAGAGACCGCGTAGTTGGGGAAGCCAGGTTTTTAAGAGGCTGGGCTTATTTTGAACTGGTATCGCAGTGGGGCGATGTTCCTCTTTACACGGAAACAGTTACTTCTGCTACCGGGTTTAAAGGCAAGTCACCTGCAGCTGAAATTTACGCTTTCATTATCAGCGATCTTACTGATGCTGTTCAAAAATTGCCGGAAAGCTATGGTGCTTCTGACAACGGCAGGGCAACGAAAGGTGCCGCCAATGCTTTATTGGGTAGAGTGCAAATGCAGAAAGGTGATTATGCTGCGGCAAAAGCAGCACTTCTTCAGGTTTATAATAAATACAAACTTGTAGATAATTACTTGTGGAATTTTGATGGTGACATCAAAGATGATAATAACGTATCAGTTACAGCCGGGCATGAATTTAATGCCGAATCCATTTTTGAAATTGTTTTTGTTGACAGGGGAGATAACAATTTTAATTGGGGTTATAATGGAGAAGGATCCACCAGCCCGCTAAGCACGGTACGTAACCAGGAGTATGGTATAACCTGGGGAAACGTCATTCCTTCAGATCGGTTTTTAAATGAATTTGAAGCAAATGATCCCAGGTATAAATTTACCATTTACGAAGAGGGCGATAAAATTCTGACGAATGTACCTTCCGGTCCTTTAACATTGACGGCTAATATCATGAACATTGCGCCCAGCATAAAGAATGGCGTAACGCTTAAAAGGTTTTTCCGAAAATATAATATATATGATTGGGTGAATTCAGGCTTCCATCCTGGTGGATTAAATCAGCGTTTAATTCGTTATGCCGACGTATTGCTTATGCTTGCGGAGTGTGAGGCTGAAGTGGGAACACCAGCGCTTGCTGCAGCTTATATCAATGAGGTTCGTAGCCGTCCAAGTGTAAACATGCCCTTGGTTGGAGTGGCTTCAAAGAATGATGCATTAAAAGCAGTAATGCATGAAAGATCTGTTGAATTGGGTGCCGAAGAAGTTTCAAGTATTGATATTTTAAGGTGGAGGAAAAAAGGATATTTTCCTTCCATTATACCAGACAGGGTACCGGGACAGGTAGATTTCTTTCCTATTCCGGCAAGTGAAACGTCAACCAATCCATTAATAAAATAATTGGATATCATGCTACCAATAGAGGCTATTTGCATAGCCTCTATTTTTTTGCCATAATTATCCGGCTGCCTGATTGGTTGTTTTAAGGAAGATGTATTTATTTAAAAATATAACTTGCAATCAGCATGATAAAAAGATTAACCTGTTATATTTCAGTATTCTTCTGTACAGTTGTTGTTTTATTTACTTCCTGTATACGTAAACATAACAATACATTGTTTACTTTACTCCCTTCGGAAGAATCCGGTATTCATTTCAGCAATGATATTCAGGACAGCGATTCTTCCGTTTCTTTTATCAATGAATTTGGCTATATGGGTGGCGGAGTAGGCATAGGAGATTTTAATAATGACGGTTTAAAAGATATATTTTTTACTGGGAACCAGGTCAGTTGCCGCTTGTATATCAACAAAGGGAATAATAAATTTGAAGACATTACTGTAGCGGCTGGCCTCAGCACCAGTATATGGACTACAGGTGTAAGTGTTGCTGATGTAAATAATGACGGGTTTGATGATTTATATGTGAGTTCATATGGTAAAGACCTGGCGCACCGGTACAGTAACTTGCTTTTTATAAACCAGCATGATCTTACTTTTAAGGAAATGGCGGCAGATTACGGACTGGCCGATACCGGGTATTCATCCCAGGCCGTTTTTTTTGACTATGATAAAGATGGAGACCTGGACATGTACCTGGTAAATTATATGCTGAATGGTCCCAATGCCAACAGCATTTTCCCAAAGGATCTGAGCGGTTATTCTCCGGCGAGTGACAAAATGTATCGCAATGATGGCGATTCATCTCATGTTGGTCATCCTTTTTTTACAGACGTTACCCGGCAATCCGGTATTGTCGATGATGGTTTTGGACTGGGTGTAGTGGTCAGCGATTTCAATAATGATAGCTGGCCGGATATTTATGTGGCTAATGATTTTATATCAAATGACCGTCTTTGGTTAAATAATAAGAACGGAACATTTACAAATATTATCAGTAATGCACTTGGTCACCAAAGTTACTCAAGTATGGGGACGGATGCTGCGGATATTAATAATGATGGGCTTCCGGATATTACAACACTTGACATGTTGCCCGAATACAATGAACGAAAGAAGACCTCTTTTATGTTCATGAATGACGACCGTTACAATACTGAACGTTCCATGGGTTATGAACCTGAATTTATGCGGAATATGCTTCAGCTTAACAATGGGAGTTTTATAAATGATAAACCACAAATGCCCTTCTTCAGTGAAATTGGGCAATTGGCCGGAATACCAGCAACCGATTGGAGTTGGAGTGTTTTAACAGCTGACTTTAATAATGACGGATGGAAAGACCTGTATATTACCAATGGAATCGGAAGGGATTTTATCAATGGAGATTTCCTGGAATTTAGTAGCCATATTTTTCATAACGATCAGCCCAGGGAAAAACAAGAAAGGGAGATCAGGAAAAAATTGGCAGGCCTTAACAATGTAAACCTTCCTAATTATTTATACTTAAATAACCAGGATTATACTTTCACTGATGCATCTGAAAAAGAAGGTATTGGTATTCCTTCTATGTCCAATGGAGCAGCATATGCCGACCTGGATAATGATGGCGACCTTGACCTTGTAATAAATAATATCAATAAAAAGGCTTTTTTATTCATCAATAACTCAATTCAAAAAAATATACCAGCCGACAATCATTTCCTGGGATTCAGATTAAAGGGAGACAGCTTAAATACTAAAGGCATCGGCACAAAAATCATCATATATCAAAACAATCTGTTGCTGATGCAGGAAGAAAGCCCTGTACGTGGTTATTATTCTTCTGTTGATCAGCAATTGATATTTGGCCTGGGGGAAAATAAATGGGTTGATTCTTTTGTTGTCATATGGCCGGATAATAAAAAACAGGTAATTAAAAATGTTCCGGCTGATACAATTATCGCTCTTTCATGGTACGATGCGATAGTAACTACACACCATAATATCAAAAAAGCCAACCCTGTTTTTTCTGAAATCACTAATACAGCAGGTATATTATACAGTCACCATGATAACCCATTTAATGATTTTTCCATTCAGCGGTTATTGCCTCATAAGTATTCGCAGTCGGGGCCATTCATTACTGGTGGAGATATTAATAATGACGGGTTAACCGATTTTTTTGTGGGTGGAGGCATTAATTTTTCTGGTACGTTTTTCATACAACAAAAAAACAAAACCTTTATTTCCAAAAATCTCACCGACAGCATCAAAATGGAAGAGGATTCGGATTGTATATTATTTGATGCAGATGATGATGGAGATTTAGATTTGCTGGTTACTTGTGGCGATATTCAATATGAAGAAAAGGCCGTGTACTATAAACCCCGCCTTTATATTAATGATGGGAAAGGAAATTTTACTATACAGTCAAACGCTTTTCCTATAGCGGTAAATACAATAGCAGGATGCGTCACTATTGGCGATTATGACAGAGACGGAGACCCCGATATATTTATAGGAGGAAGGGTGACAAGAAAATATCCGACGGCTCAGCGTAGTTATATTCTTCAAAATGATAAAGGAATTTTTACTGATGTCACTGCAAAAGTATGTCCCGCATTAGAACGACCGGGTATGGTTACAGCGGCAATATGGACTGACTTTGACAATGACCAGCAAACGGATTTGATTATTGCGGGGGAATGGATGCCCATTCGATTTTTTAAGAATGATCATGCCCGGCTAAGGGAGGTCACTAATGTTACTGGTCTTACTGGTATAAATGGTATGTGGCGAAGCCTGATAGCCGCAGACATAGACGATGATGGGGATATGGATCTTATTGCCGGCAACCTGGGATTAAATTGCATATATAATGTAAGCGTAAAAGAACCGATGCAACTTTTTGCATCTGATATTGATAATAATGGATCCCTTGATCCCATATTATTTTATTTCATAAAAGATAAGGATGGCGGGCGACGTTCGTATCCGGGTATCAGCCGAAGCCAGTTCGCGGAACAGGTACCTGCAATTAAAAAAACCTTCTTACATAATAAGGATTATTCAAAAGCTTCCTACAGCACAATATTTAACCATAAACCGAAAAAGGATGTGTTGAAGTTTTATTGTGATGAAACGAGAAGCTGCTATTTTGAAAATGTGGGCAATGGGAAATTCGTTAAACATCCCTTGCCGGCAGAAGCTCAATTTGCACCGGTAAATGCCATCATTTGCGAAGATTTTGATAATGATGGGATAAAGGATTTGTTATTGGCCGGAAATGAATACCAGGCCGATGTATTGACGGGACGCTATGATGCGTCGTATGGCTGTTTTCTCAGAGGCAGCAGTAGCAAAGTATTTACACCTGTTTCATTTGAGCAAAGCGGCTTTGTATTGAAAGGCGATGTAAAAGATTTGTCCACTATCCGGTTGTCAAATGGTGAAAGAATAGTTCTTGCTGCAGTTAATAATGATTCATTGAGGATATTCAGAATAAATAAGAATTAAGTAGGATAGAAAATGATCTGAACTTGCTAAATAATATTCAGGCGTTTTTCGAATAAGAAAGGGAAATATTGAATTAGGTATCCGGGGATATGTGTTACTTTGAACTGGCTAACCTATCTAATTTTAACAAGGCATGAATTTTATAAACAGCCAATAGAAAAGGAATGTTTCAGAATTGTCAAAACCTGTATGTATGAATAATTTTCTTCGATTGCGTTATTTAATTTTGCTTTTGGCTCACATTTTATTTGGTCAGGCATTGTTAGCGCAGGTGAATGAAACAAGGCAGGTAATTCCACTGTGGCCAAATGGAGCTCCCGGGTTTGAAAACAAAAAAAATGAACCTGAGCTTGCAAAAGACTGGTGGGTAAAAAATATTCATAACCCTTCACTCACAGTATATCTTTCTCCAAAAGAAAAAGCAAATGGAACAGCAGTAATAATTTGTCCTGGTGGCGGACACAGAGAATTAGTATTTAATGCTGAAGGAAAAGATGCAGCGGAATATTTTGTCAGTATCGGGGTAACGGCTTTCGTTTTAAAATACAGGCTTTTCAGAGAAGAAAATTCGCCATATAAACAGGAGCATACAATGCTGGATGGGCGTCGGGCCATGCGTTTAATCAGAAATAAGGCTGCAGACTGGAACCTGGATACCAACCGGATTGGAATAATGGGCTTTTCAGCAGGGGGGGAACTAGCGGGATGGGTTGCATTAACGCCACCGCAGGAAAATGAAATAATAACAGATAACATAGATAAAGAAAAATGCAAGGCCAGTTTTCTCATATTGGTTTATCCCGGTCCCCTTGCAGTTCCTGCAAATATTGTCAATGAAGCACCTCCATTATTTATGGTGGCAGCCAATGATGATGAATGCTGTTCGGAACCCGTTATTAAGATGCTGCAATTATACAGAAAGGCTAATGTTAGAACAGAAGTACATCTTTATGCTCAAGGGAAACATGCATTTAATATGGGAAAGAGATCCTCTTTAAAATCAATCAATACCTGGCCGCAGCGAATGGCCGATTGGTTATATGATAACGGTTATTTAAAAAATTAATGATAGTATGAAAAAATTTTCAACTGTCCTTGCTATGGCCATGTGGGCCACCATTTCTTTTTCTCAGAAGGTGAGTAAGAAACTTATTGATGCAAAAGCAACCAAAGAAACCAAAGCTTTATATCAAAACCTGGCAAAGCTTTCAGAAAATAAAATCCTTTTTGGTCATCAGCATGCAACGGAATACGGGCACGGCTGGGCAGGTGATGCTGACAGGTCCGATGTAAAATCAGTTACCGGTTCGCATCCTGCAGTGATTGGAGTTGATTTTAGCGGCTTATATGGTGGGTCGGAAAACATGATTGAAAAAACGTTGTCTTCTCTTCAAAAAACGATTGCAGATACTTATGACAGGGGAGGAGTAATAACAGCAGCATGGCATTTTAGCAATCCTGTTTCCAAAACAAATTTTAACTGGAATGATTCAACGGCCGTACCAGCTGTCAGAAGCATAATTCCCGGAGGGTCTCATAATGAAAAGTATAAAGGTATTTTGAGTACAATTGCCCGGCTGGCAAATAGTAC
This sequence comes from Chitinophagaceae bacterium, assembly GCA_051306075.1. Taxonomy (GTDB): domain Bacteria; phylum Bacteroidota; class Bacteroidia; order Chitinophagales; family Chitinophagaceae; genus Terrimonas_B. The sequence continues at coordinate 1 of JBPPMM010000538.1, read as the reverse complement.
A
>JBPPMM010000690.1:0-3471 GCA_051306075.1 Chitinophagaceae bacterium | reverse complement strand
CACCTAAAGGATATTTTAATTTTACTGTTTATCCGCTTGAAGGCATCTGGGATCTGACAGCTAACGCAAAGAAAACATTTGATGGAACAATCAATAAGAGTGACCTGGTCTTTAAATTAATGATTCGTCAGCCAGATTTTGTGGAAAGGAATTTTGCCATGCAAATACTTGAGCAGACCAAAAATAAAAAACCGCATGATTTGTTGGAACAGGTCAGTTTTGAAGAAATAAACGAAGGTGAATGTATTCAGATGTTACATTTAGGTAGTTATGACAACGAGGCTGATAGTTTCAGAGCCATGGAACGATTTGCAGGACAAGAGAACTATAGGCGAAAATCAAAAACGCACAGGGAAATCTATCTTAGTGACGCAAGAAAGGTTCCCCCGGATAAATTAAGGACTGTTTTACGATTTGGGATTGAAAAAATGAATTAGTTAGCACGGCCATCCAACACAAATTATAGTAAATGCGGGTTACCGCAGTTCTCTTAGGATCACCGCTCGAAATAAAATCAGGATCGGGGGCAATCCCTTACAACGCCATCAGTCGATAGATTAGGGTTTTATAAGGACGACACCAAAACATGCGACAAACAAGAAATAGAAAATGAAAAATAACTTTAAACCAACAGGATATAATTCAGTTTCCCCTTACTTTATAGTGAATGGTGCACAGAAGTTCATGAACTTGTTAAAAGAAATTTTCGATGCCCGGGAACTAAGGCGATACAATATGGCGGATGGGTCGATCATGCACGCTGAAATCCAGATTGACGATTCTGTAATAATGCTTGGTGACTCGTCTGGGAAGTTCCCCCCGGTACCGTTGGTTATGCATGTTTACTTCCCCAACGTGGATAAAACCTTCGACAAAGCCATTAAGGCGGGTTGTGAAATTGTTGAACAGCCAAAAGAACGTGATGATGATCCTGACAGACGCGCAACATTTAAAGACTTTGCAGGAAATATGTGGTCTGTTGGCACGCAACGCTGAAGATACCCAGTAAAAAACACCTTCCCCGATTATGGAAGGTATTTAATAATGGTTCAGGGACTGGTTTACCGGCTAACGGATGAATAGCAATAGTGAACCAACCATCAGTTGATAAGAGCCCGATAAACCTTATGCATACACACTATGCTCAATGGGAGATTAAAAAATAAAAATGCAAAAATGAAAGCCGCAATCCGGAGAAAATACGGTTCCCCAGCTCAGATAAAAATTGAGCAGACAGACATCCCGGTTCCAAAAGATAATGAGGTATTAATTAAGGTCTATGCTACAACAGTCAACAGGACAGATTGTGCAAACCTTACAGCCAAACCATTTATTATGAGATTTTTCTTAGGGCTGGTTAAACCGGGAAAGATAATATTAGGAACAGATTTCGCAGGGGAGGTTATTGAAATTGGAAAAAATGCCGGCTCTTTTGCTGTTGGTGATAAGGTGTTTGGCTTTAATGACGCAGGTTTGCAGTCGCAGGCCGGGTATCTGACAACAACAGAAGAAAACCTATTTCCTATTCCCGATAAAATTGATTTCAAACAGGCAGCTGCAAGTCTGGAGGGGGCTAATTATGCGTATACATTTATTCATAAAGTACATCTTCAATCCGGGCAAAATATCCTCATAAACGGGGCGACGGGTGCGATTGGTTCTGCACTCCTTCAATTTGTAAAACAATATGATGTCCGAATAACTGCTACCTGTTCTGCTAAAAATATCAAGCTGATACATTCTTTAGGTGCCGATAAAATTTATGATTACACCAGGGAAGCCTTTACTGCCGCGAATGACACCTATGATTTTATATTTGATGCGGTAGGTAAAAGCACCTTTGGAAAGTGTAAACCACTGTTAAAAGAAAACGGAGTATACATGTCGTCAGAGCTGGGACCATATTCCCAGAATATTTTTTATCCCATACTGACTTCCGTTTCAAACAAAAAAGTAGTTTTTCCGATGCCTTACAGCAAGCAGAAAACGATCCCTTATATCAGTGATCTTTTGAATAAAGGAAAATTCAGTCCCGTAATAGACCGGGAATACGAATTGGAAGACATCGCCCAGGCGTATGAATATGTCCTGACAGGAGAGAAAGTGGGTAACGTTGTTATTAATATTCGACATAAGGATCAGGATTAAATCATTATCAGCCTCTGCGAGACGGCTACAACATGCACCCAAAAGTCAGCGCATTTAAACCAGACTAATCAGGATACCCCATTGAGTAATGAGTTAAGAAATTACTGGAATAACTATTTTAGCTTCAAATGGAAATTTGGCGTATTCCTTTTGATGATACTATGTATTCCGCGATTCATCCTGGTACTCAAAGCAAACGAGACAGGAAATTATAGCTTAATCGGGTTGGTAATGTTGGTTTCCGCATTAACGCCTTTTGTATTTCTGAATGCAAATGGCTTGAAGCAGATTGGAATAAAGAAAACAAAAAAACTTCATGTTCTGATTTATGCATTAATTATTGGTATTGTTTTTAGCGTCTTATTATACATGTTAGGAATAGGCCTTTATGGTACTACTTATGAAAACTGGTATGAATATATTGGTAAATCGTATAACATTCCTGATGGTATTTCAGGTGATCAAAGAAATATGTTGTTCGCCATCATGGCAATTACAGGAATGACGTTTAGTCCGATCGGAGAAGAGCTGTTTTTCCGGGGAATTGTTCATGGCAGTTTTGCCAAATCCTTTGGAGATAATAAGGCATCGATCATTGACAGTCTGGCTTTTGCCCTAACGCATATTTCTCATTTCGGATTGGTGTATGTGCACAGTAAATGGAACTTTTATTTAGTTCCGTCATTAATCTGGGTGGGGAGCATGTTTATTGTAAGTATCCTCTTTTTTCAAATGAAAAGACGCACAGATTCCATATGGGGAGCTGTAATATGCCATGCAGGATTTAATTTTGGAATGATCTATTGCATATTTTATTTAATATAAACTGATATCATGGAAAGGCCGCTATCTGAAACTATAGGTCAAAAATAGATAACGATATGCGCCTGCTGTGGCGAGATATAAAATTAAATATGAATACAATGACAAGAAGTGAATCTGTTGCCTCCCGCCTGAGTGAAGTATTACTGAACGGACGCTGGATTGCCAACACCAATTACAAAGAGCAAATTGAAAGTGTTAGTTGGGCACAGGCCACCCAAAGAATTGGGACCCTGAATACGATAGCAATGCTCACCTATCACGTTAACTACTATATAGCCGGAATCCTGAAGTTCCTGGACGGGGGAGAACTTGATATTCGGGATAAATACAGCTTTGATATGCCCCCGGTTACATCGGAAGCTGAATGGAAACAACTGGTCAATGAATTTCTGGCCAACTCCGGGAATTTTGTGACCCGGGTTGCAGGAATGAAAGAATCGAAATTGGATAGTGTATTTGTAGATGAAAAGTACGGCACCTACTTACGAAATATTGAAG
>JBPPMM010000535.1:0-17539 GCA_051306075.1 Chitinophagaceae bacterium | reverse complement strand
GAATATATTAGCTTGTTCTACCGACCCTTCGTGGAAAAAAATAGAATTACTTACTTTCAAGACTTATAACAAGGAAGCATTTATCGCTTTAAAAGACCAACTGGTAAAATCTGGATACAAGGCATCAAAAGTGAAAAAAGCATTCTCCTCACCTGAAATAGGATCACAGGATTTTGAAAAGGGCAAATTTCTAGTGGCTGCAGTCGTTAGCCAGGATAAAGATGCTGTTTTGAATTATGAATTTACTTTTATGAAATGGTAACAGGTCCGGCATTTTTTATCAGTACGTGATTTGAATAAGGTCTTCTATATATAATTACAGGGAATATGAATTCATACACCCTGCAATTAAATTTTAATTTGACTGAAGAAGATAGCCGGTACAAACCGATTGATTCAATGAATAATCATTTTAGAATAGCGTTTCAAACAGGAATAGGCCCCACACTGTTTTTTCATGATTAAAGAGGAATCTTCTTCGCTTCCTTTGCCAGCCATTGTTCAAAATTCTTTAGCTCAGGATTTAATTGCCTGGAAACCTTTACATCACGCAGGTCATTCATTTGTTCCTCAAATTCATCGTATACCTGGAACATATTACCAAGGTCATCAGCGCCGGGAAAACCAAAGCTACGATAAACGGAAGCAGGTATTTTATTGTAAACAACTGGTTCACCCAGGGCTTTGCTTAATCCTGCAGCCATCTCTTCCCCGGTTAAATGCTCGCCCGCCACCCCTACATTTTTGCCGATATATTCTTTTCCTTTTCTAAAAATGCCGTAAACACATTTACCAATATCTTCCGATGCTATGCCAGCCATCTTTGCATCACCAATGGGAAGTGTTAAGGTCAGCTTTCCATCTTCTCCTCTTTTGGGGCCGGCTCCAAAATAGATGAAATTGTCCCAATAAAAAGATGCATGCAGAAACGTAGTGGGAACACCTGCATCAATGAATTGCTGATTAGACTCTCCCTTGGCATCAAAATGTGGCACCTTATATTTTTCCATCAAGGTAGGCATACGGTCATCATGCAAAGGCACCAGTTCCCGGGTATCTTCCAATGTAGACCATATAGCATGCTTTATCCCTGCTTCTTTAGCCGCCTTTGCAAAAAGAGCAGCTTCGGCTTTTTCTTTGTCGGGAGAAAAATGCGCCCAATAGAATGTTACGAAATATGCGCCATAAGCACCTTCGAGTGCTTTGTGTACGGATTCCTCATTACCCAGATCACCGTACAATACTTCTGCTCCCAACTTAGCCAGGTCCTTTGCTTTATCAGAGTCAGGGTCCCTGGTTACTGCACGAACGGAGAATTCGCTGTTTTTGTCATTTAATATAGCACTTGCCAGACCGCCACCCTGCGCACCTGTGGCGCCGAATACAGTAATAATTTTTTTGGTTGCCATGGTTTTATTTTTTAGTGTAACAATTTAAAACATCTTGCTGAACTAAAAGTTTACTGGTTTAAAACTTTATATTTAATCTATGATTTTTTTTAAGGCGTGGCCAGGCTGTTAAACAAACAACCAACTATCGTTTAAAGATTTTTTCAGCCTTCCCATACAAATTGTATAAGTTATGACTACTCCTTTTGTGGAGTCAACCTATTTCAGGACCAGACATGATAAAGTTAAATATTAAGCACTAAAGCTGGAATTCATCCATCCCGATCTGAATTACATCAGAATTACCGCTGCTGATTAATCCAACGCCGAGCCCCACAATTAGATTGGCAATACTAATGTTATCGGCTTCCTTTCTCATTTGTCAATGCACTGCTGTTATATTTACCTTCTTAATTCCTTTCAAGTGTAATTCAATATGTCTGTTATGTGCTTTATTGTGATATTCACTTACGATTTCTAAAATGTCGTAGTCAATGAAATTACATTCACTGCCGTCAATTGTCAACACACTGTATTCTGGAATTTCGTCCAATGCTTTACGCAACTTTACTTTATTCAAAAAAGTAACATTGCTGTTGAGTTTGATGTAATGGGTTTCAATGTCAAGATGTGTTGATTTGGTTATTTTATACTCTGCTTTGAAATTGTTTTGAATGATGAAATAAATTGAAATTAAAAGTCCGACGCTTACACCAATCAATAAATCAGTTGAAAGAATTACAAGAATGGTAATAAGAAATGGAATGAATTGCTTCCACCCCAAACTCCACATATTGCGAAACAGTTTTGGTTTGGTGAGGTTGTAACCTGTCATAAGAAGAATTGCTGCAAGCGAAGCATAAGGAATTTTGTTTAGCAAAAACGGAATAAGCAACACTGCAAGCAAAAGAAAAAGTCCGTGAGTAAAAGCAGCAAATTTTGTTCGTCCTCCTGCATCAACATTTGCTGCACCTCTTACAACAACTGCTGTCATTGGAATTGCACCTAAAAGTCCGCAAGTCATATTTCCGATTCCTTGTGCGATGAGTTCACGATTGACGGGAGTGATGCGATTGCGTTTGTCTAATTTGTCAACTGCCTCAATGCAAAGCAGTGTTTCTAAAGTTGCAAGTAATCCAATAATAAGTCCGTCTTTCCAAATCCCTGCTGTTGAAAATAGTTTGGTGAAGTCTGGAAAAGTAATGCTTGATAAAATGTTTGATGGGATGTTTACTAATTGGGTTTGTTTAAGTGAAAAGAGAGAAGTTGTATTTGTTAAAAGAATATTTATTATGATGCCGATTACAACAACTATAAGTGGTGCAGGGATAATTTTAAATTTTTTAGCAAAAGGTTGTTGTAATGAAAAAAGAATGACTAAGGAAACGAAAGTAATCAGAATGGTTCCTCTTGTAATATGATGATTGAAGTTGTCAATATTACCAAACATATTATTTGGAGAAAATAATTTCAAAAATCCACTTGTCCAGAATTTTGGTTGGTCATATCCCAATGCAAGCGGAATTTGTTTTGAGATGAGAATAATTCCAATTGCAGCCAACATCCCTTTGATTACCGAAGAAGGGAAATAGTTAGCGATTGCTCCAAGTTGTAAGAGTCCAAGTAGAAGCTGGAAGAAACCCGCAACTATAACAGAAAGTAAAAATATTTTATAATCACCAAGCGAAATGATTGAAGCGGCAACTATCGTTGTTAAGCCAGCGGCAGGTCCGGAAACGGCAAGTGGAGAACCGCTAATGAGAGCAACTACAAGTCCGCCAATAATGCCTGATAAAAGTCCTGCGTAAAGAGGCGCACCCGAAGCCAAAGCAATTCCCAAACAAAGCGGAAGGGCAACAAGGAAAACCGAAAGTCCGGCAGGTAAGTCGTATTTAAGCCAAATGATGCGGTAATATTTAATGGCTCTTTTCATGTATCTGATAAATAATTATCCGCAAGTTAAGATTTCTGAAATAGCAGAGTGTTGCTGATAAGGTTACCGATATCAGGCAGATTGTACATTATTTATAAAATTATCCTACTTATTATAACCATAAATAAATTGGTCTCTAATTAAAATCGTACCTTTTTAAATATTGAACAAGTAAAAACAATTAAATCTTCACATTATGGAAAGTATTATCAAAATGGTTTCAGAGAAAGCAGGAATAAATGAAATACAGGCCAAATCGGCGATAGAAGGTATCGTTTCTTATTTGAAAGATAAAATGCCCGGTGGTATCGGTACCCAGGTTGAATCGTTTATCAAAGGAGGTGGTGGCGCTGCCGGAGATATGACAGGTGGTTTAAAAGATAAGCTGGGTGGAATGTTTAACAATTGATTTTTTCAGGGTTTCAAATTGCCTGTATTTACTATTGTAATATGATTTCAAGTTTTTAATCGATTGCTTGATTGACCCGGTGTGTTGACCAGTTCTGTGATCCCGGATACCAGGCTTTATTTTTATGATAGATTGCGATATATTCAAGTATCAGCATATAATCTCTGCAATACGTTTATTATAACATTAGAATAAGAAAGGGTTATTAATATTCATGCTGTTCCGTCATTTCTAACATCCGTGTTTTTGGATTAACCATTACGGTGCCTTCTACCTTTACCCATAGCTTTTGTAAAGCAACCAAAGTCATTTGTGCATTTTCCAGATTGTCGAATTCCAAATCAACGATAACGTAATTGAGATTATCGGTTGGTCTGTAAATACGATACTTTTTTACACCTGAGTTTTTTCTGCTGATGGGGTCAGCTTCAAAAGCCTTTTTCCATCCATCATAGTTGGCTACCTGGTGTTCTATTTGTAAAATAGTCATAACAAGATAATTTTATTTTATAAAAACAACGATTCCGGCAGGTTGATTGCTCGTGGATTGGATCGTATATCAAATAGTTTACTTAATCATTTTTTTCCCGGCTTACCACTTGCACCACTATACTTTAATTTGTTATCGGGTTTGCCAGGTTATATTCCCCGTGGCTTTGCCTCTGTTTATTTAATCAGGAGGTCGCCAATTTATGAGCGCTGCCTTCATTACGGGCATCCTGTCGCTTTACCCATTTCACTATCTCAAACCAGATCACAGAAATAAATCCTATCGCTGTGCTGATCAACAATTGCAAAATTGACAACCGCTCAAACCCAAAGAATGCAGTCAAAGGTTTTACATAAAGTAATAATACAGAAATTGAAACTGTAATAGCAATGATCCATCGTACCAGATTGTTTTTATATTGCATGGCGGTGATGACAGAATAAAAAAATGAGCGGTTGACCAGTGTCAAAAAAATATTGGCAGCGATTAGTACAATAAAAACCATAGTCCGTGTAATTGCTTCCGTGTAGCCCTGGTAAACCGCATACTGGTAGACCAGCATAGTACCAGCAGTTATGGCCAATCCCTGAAGAATGCTTGTTGCTAATTCTCTCCGGTTAAAAAAAGTATAGGTGAAGGGTCGGGGATTCCGGATCATTGTGTTTTTTTCCATGGGTTCATTTTCGTATATGATAGAACAGGTGGGGCCCATGATCAATTCCAAAAAAATAATGTGAACGGGTGAAAAGATATTAGGGTATACCCAGCCAAGTGCAATAGGAATGAATACGGTTAGAATAATCGGAATATGAATGGAGATGATGTATTGGATTGCTTTTTTGAGATTGGTATAAATTCTTCTTCCCATTGCTACGGCATCCACCACCTTAGATAAATCATCATCTACCAGGATGAGCGAAGCCGCCTGCTTTGCTATCTCGGTTCCTCTTTTACCCATGGCAATGCCGATGTGTGCAGCTTTCAGCGCTGGCCCATCATTTACACCATCACCCGTCATGGCCACAACTTCATTTGCCTTTTTTAAGGCATTAATGATTTTTAGTTTGGCATCAGGATACATGCGTGTAAATAAGTTAATGCCGGCCACTGTTGTGTAAAGATCATCTTCGGGAATCTTCATCAATTCCTCTCCTGTTAAACTTTTTTCATACCCTTTAAAAGCTATTTGCCTGGCGATAGCGGTGGTAGTGGCGGTATTGTCACCCGTTATTATTTTTACCTGAATGCCCGCGAGGTAAAAACTTTCCAACACCTGTTTAATATTTTGTTTTGGCGGATCATAAAAGGCCACAAATCCTTTAAATGTAAATGGAATCAGTTGCTGGGTTTCGGGAAAACCTGTACCGGTTAATTCCGCTTCTGCCACTCCCAATACCCTGTAGCCATCTTTTGATAAAGAATCAACGATACGGATCATTTCCTGTTGCTGGCTGCTGCTGAGCCGGCTAACTTTGATGATTGCTTCAGGAGCGCCTTTGGCAGCAACGATACGTTGACCCTGGCTGTTTTCGAAAAGATGTGTCATCATAGGAGGTTTGCCACTTAACGGGTATTCATGGATCATTTTAAATTCAGTTCTTTCATCTTTGCCGGTTGTTTCTTTATAAGCCTCGTGTATAGATATTTCCATCGGGTCAAAAGGAATTGGCTCACTGGCCCACATCGCCAGCCTGACCAATTCTTTTTCTTCATGTTGTAATCCATCACCCGGGGTTGTTATTTTATTTACACCCGAGGCATATAATTTTGCCAGGCTCATTTTATTTTCTGTGATAGTACCGGTCTTATCTATACATATTATTGTGGCACCCCCTAAGGTTTCTACTGTTTTCATTCCTTTTACCAATACACCAATTTTCATCAGCCGCCAGGCACCCAGCGCCATAAACGTTGTAAAGGCTACCGGAATTTCTTCAGGCAAAATGCTCATGGCCAGTGTCAGAGCTTTGAGTAAACTATCAAGAATATTATAGGATTGGAAATAATTGAGTACCCATACAACTAAAAAGGCCGCAACACCGGATATCACCATTTTTTTTATAAAATCTGTGATCTGTAATTCCAACGGCGTTTTTTCATCTTTGATGTTATCAATGCTTTTACCAATATCCCCCATGCGGGTTTCATTAGCGATAGCGGTGACGGTAGCAATGGCCAATCCCCCGGTAACCGTAGTACCACTAAAAATAAAATGATCATCGTTGCCGGAGTTTTTAGCAACGGGAAATGATTCTCCTGTAAGAATGGATTCATTCACCGAGAAATCATTGGAGTGGACAATCTTGCCATCAGCAGGAATAGCCGTTCCTTCCTCAACCATCATACTGTCATCAATGACAAGTTCTTTAGTTTGAATTTCAACTACTTCCCCATTTCGGATGACCTTGCAATTGGGTTGCGTATACATTTTCAATTTATCCAGCGCATTGCGGCTTCTTCTATCCTGGTAAAGAGATATGGCAGAAACCAGGATGATAGCAACAACCATAAAAAACCCATCGCCTGTATTGCCACTGATAAAATAAATAGCTGCAGCAACAAGCAATAAAATGACCATGGGTTCTTTCGCCAGGTCCCGGATAAATTGCCAGGCCCTATTTTCTTTTTCGGTTTCAATTTTGTTAAGACCATGCATCCTCCGGGATTCCAGTACTTGCTTGTCCGTTAATCCCTGTATATTGAAATTGTTTACTGACATTATAATTGCTATATATTAACGTATCGATTTTATCAGGCTTTTGCGGTGAATGTACGGACAATAGCAAAATGAAAAGCGGGTATGAATAACCAGTGCGATGCAAAATTACTTGTAGTAATGGCCAAAAATAATTTATTTACTAACCGGGTTAATGCCGCCTATATTTCAACAAGGGAGATTACAAAAAAAAACATAACTTTTTGAAGCCGTATTTTCAAAAGTTACTTTAGCAATAAAAAAATTAAACTTAATTTATGAAGCACCAGCTACAGAATCAATGGCAGTCTCGGGGTCGGTCCTACAATTTTCTATATTCTTATTTACAGATGGCCGGGATATCATTTGGGAAGCATTAATTTTAAAAGTTTACCCTATTGCAGATGCGTTTAAGTTCGCTGTTGCATAAATATTGTATAATGCTGTAGCGAAGCCGTTTTTATATATTTCTTGAAACGGTTTACTTCAATAACTATATGCAGTCATTGATCACACTATTTTCTTTCTTATTTTTTTGCAAACGATCCCTAATTTAAATTCAGCTATAAGCACGGTTTTCAACTATTGTCCTATATGTTGGTTGCTTTGGCAATTGTATTATCTATCTTAAAAGTTGGGCTTATTTGATGCTTTGAACTTTTTAGATCTTTTCATTAGACAAATTAAGAAAACAGCCAGGGTTATGATAAAAATGGAACTTAGTCCGGTAATTACTACAACTACCCATAATTCAACACTATCAAATCCGGGAGCTACCCATTTTGTTATTTTTTCTGACAGGAAAAAAAACAATGCAGATAGGATGATCCAAATCGCTACATACTTCAAAGTGTAAAAAAAATCGGGTTTCAATATTTGAGTGCTGAAAGAAGAGTTTAATATTATACTTTTTATAAAATAGTTAGAACAATCCGTTCATGAAATATTGGACCGAAGCCCGGGAACAAAAATTTTATTTCAGCCCCCTGATATATTCCGCACTTTCCTTGTATGTATCCAGGTTCATCTCAACAAAAAAAGTTTTTACGCCACCAGTTTTTGCGGTAGCAAAAAATTCCTTCCAGTCAATAACCCCCTGGCCAACCGGCACTTGTTTTTTGTCCTTAGTCCAGTCTGATAAATGCGAGGAATTAAACCGCCCCGGATATTTTTTAAAATAATCGGATGCTTTAAAACCCAGGTTGATGACTTCAGTCTGAAATTGCATCTTCACCAGTTCAGGATCAAGCCTCTTCAGCAAGGCATCATAGATCAGTTGCCCATCCAGCTCTACAAATTCGATGGAGTGATTATGAAACCCGGCCTGCAAACCTGCTACATTTATTTTCTCCGCGGCTTTGTTCAGCGTATCAGCCGCCATCATATAGTCATTTAATGTAGCTGTTTTTGGCAGACCAAATGAAGAACAAACCATATCGGTAAGCCCCAGGTCTTTTGCAAATTGAATCCGGTCGTCCAGTTTATCATCATTGAATTCAGCAAATCCGAAATGGCAGCTCGGGCAAGTCAGGCCGGCATCATTTATAATGCTGCGCATATCGGATGTCTTCATACTGATTAAAGGTGCATAGCCTGCTTTCTCATAGCCTTTGGGTGAGCACATCTCTGTTATCTTATACCCCATCCCAGCCATCAACTTTAATGTGCCGGCAAAATCTTTGGCCAGCATCTCCCGGATGGGGAATGTCTGGAACCCGATGGGTATATCATTTAATGCACTCCGGGATTGAGCAAGTAGTTGCATGGGAAATTGAGATAAAGCCCAGGCACCTCCCAAGGTCATGGCGCTGGTACCAATAAATTTTCTTCGGGTCATTGTTTTCATGATAAAGCGTTTTAACTATTAATAGATTTATTTCAGAATTTTAAAGACAGTTGATTTTTTGCTTTCCAAACATTTAAATATTCAAACCGGAATGCAGATAAATCATGAACATTAAATAGAAGCCGGATCCCAACCTGACCTGTATTCCCTGTTGAGCCATTTGTTGGCTTCGGGCACATTGGTGATCGTTACAGTGGCCGCATCATATTTTAATAATTTACCACTCCTTAATGCTGCCGCATATAAATTAATGGCTTCGGTTATCGGTTCCGCTTCGCGGAAATTACCGGCATATTGTTTACCTGTTTTACATGCATCAACAAAAAGAGGTAATGCTTCCGATGTCTGTTGTACCTGGCTTTTCCTGTCGGTAGTTTCAGGGGGTGTTTCCATTTTTTTTCCGGAGATGATCTTCGGATTCTGGACATTAAAACCCGCCAGTATTTTACCGCTTTCACCAACGAACATCATTCCTTCCTGTGGCAATTCTTTATTCTCATTGATCAGTTCATCAGGAATGGGTGGACGCATACCGCCATCATACCAGCAGAGATCCACTGGGGGCCTGTTGCCATTTGCCGGATATTTAAACCGTACAGAGCTTGCCATGGGAAAAGAAAAATCATTGGCGATGCGATAAGGAACAGGATCATGAAAACCGCATACATGGCTGCGTTGGGGAATGATGATAGTGGGTGATGTTAAATTAAGCGCATTGAAAACGGTCCATAAACTATAGTGTCCCATATCAGCCATAGAGCCGCCGCCGAAATCGTACCAACCGCGGAAAACCATATTGGTATAATTGGGATGATAAGGCCGGTCTGCTTCAGGCCCCAGCCAGAGATTCCAGTCAAGTCCCTGTAGAACGGCAGGTTTATCAGACGGTATCTCCGGGTATTGTGGCCACACAGGTCGGTTGGTCCAGTTATGAACTTCTACCAATTTTCCAATAGCACCGGCATTGATCCATTTCATCACCGTCTCCATGGAGCCATTGGAATCCCAGGGCACCAGGTGCGTAATGGCCTTACTTTTCCGCGCCAGTTCTATTGCTTTTTTACCTTCAATAAGCCGATTGGAAAGCGGCTTATGCACAATAACATGCTTACCTCTCTTTAATGCCGCTATGGAAAAAATGCCATGCAGGTGATCGGGTGTCATGATCTTAACCGCATCCATATCCTTTTCTTTATCCAGCAATTCGCGGGCATCAGCATAGGCGGTACAGCCTTTGTAATTCTTATCAGACCGAACACTTGCGTAATAAGTGTCTACAATATTTTTTCCATTATCCCTTCCACCGGGGATACTGTTATCGCCACCGGGTTCCCAATCTGGTTTTTGAATGGCTTTGCGAACCTCATTCTTCAAACCGTCTTTGCTCCAGTCCTTATATCCTCTCGCTTCCTTGCTGGGATCACAAACGGCCACTACCTGTATACCCTGTACAGCCAGCATAGGTAGAAGTTCTTTGATCCCCTGGGTGCCGATGCCGATATATCCTAAAGTGACTTTATCACTGGGTGCAATAAAATTTTTTCCTCCTAACACATGCCGTGGAAGAATTGTGAAGCCAATGGCTGATGAAGCAACCATACTAACAAATTTCCGGCGGTTGAGCTGGTTAGGTTGGAATGGAATTGATGAGGATTTTTCGGTTGAGTTTTCATTAGCAGCAGAAAACTTTTCGTTCGATTCTTTTTTCATATTGCAATTATTTTTATTGTTTGAGAGAGAGGAGATTAAAGTTAAGGGATATTGTAAATGAAAGGGGTTCAAAATTTTTTTTACATCCGGATTTAAATGGCCTGTTCACAATTGCTTTGTTGAGTTGAAAAACAATTAAGGGTTATCCTAACAAGCCAAAAGCAAATTGAGCCGGGTTGAGAGATCAATAATTGCAAATTAAATTTCGCAGGATTGTGAGAAATATTTTCATGTCATCTGCCTGCAATTGTAAAATGCACCAGGCACGATTATGCAAGAAGATTTTTGTTGAATAAAATTTCCGAACGTACAAGAGTGCGACCCCGCTTTCTGTCGCTTCGCTCCTCATCGGGGCAGGCGCAACAGAAGGTGATAGTAGTTATGCTGCCGGGCAAAAAAATAAAAACTTATCCTTTCCTCAATTTATCAACCAAATCCAGTTCGTGAGTAATAGCGTTTTCTTTTGCCACTTCGTATCCTGCATCAGCATGTCTTATAACTCCCATACCCGGGTCATTTCTCAATACTCTCTTTAATCGTTGTTCCGCATCATCAGTGCCATCGGCAACTATGACCATTCCGGCATGTATGCTGTAGCCCATTCCTACCCCGCCCCCATGATGAAGACTTACCCAACTAGCACCACCGGCTGTGTTGACCAGTGCATTTAAAATAGGCCAGTCGGCAACCGCATCACTGCCATCCAGCATAGCTTCCGTTTCCCTGTTGGGCGATGCAACAGAACCGGTATCCAAATGATCACGACCAATTACAATTGGCGCCTTTACTTTTCCTGATCGCACCAGTTCATTAAAAGCAAGTCCAGCTTTTTCTCTTTCACCCTGTCCCAACCAGCAGATACGGGCGGGTAAACCCTGGAATGCGATCTTTTCCTTTGCCATCTTCATCCATCGCAACAATCCCTCGTTGAGAGGAAACATTTTGCAAATAAGATCATCTGTTACGGCAATATCACCCGGATCACCACTCAGAGCGGCCCAGCGGAACGGGCCTTTGCCTTCACAAAATAATGGACGGATATAGGCAGGGACAAAGCCCGGAAAATCAAACGCATTTTCTAATCCATGCTCCTTTGCCCTGGCCCTGATATTGTTGCCATAATCAAATGTGATGGCACCCATGCTTTGTAATTCCAGCATCAGTTCAACATGAAGTTTCATACTGTCGTAACTCAGAGCAATATATTGATCCGGCGCTTCCTGCCTCATAATAGACGCCTGTGTATTATTAATGGTATGCGGCATATAACCGATGAGCGGATCATGTGCCGAAGTTTGATCGGTGAGTGTGTCGGGAACTACCTTTCTTTCAATTAATCTTTGCAACAAGTGTACTGCATTGCATAAAACCGCAATTGATAGTGCTTCGTTATTTTGTTTCGCTTCAAGTGCCCGGTCAATAGCTTCATCAATACTTTCGTAAAAAACATCACAATACCGGGTTTCAATCCTTTTTTCTATTCGCCATAATTCCACTTCGGCTATTAGCGCCACACCTTCATTCATCGTAATAGCTAGCGGTTGCGCACCTCCCATTCCACCAAGTCCCGCTGTTACATTCAGGGTTCCTTTGAGTGTGCCATTAAAATGTTTTGTTGCCGCGGCAGCATATGTTTCATAAGTGCCCTGCACTATTCCCTGCGAACCGATATATATCCAACTTCCGGCGGTCATCTGGCCATACATCATCAATCCTTTTTTTTCCAGTTCATCAAAATGCTTCCAGTTGGCCCAGTTGGGAACCAGTTGAGAATTGCTAATTAAAACTCTCGGTGCATCCTTATGCGTTTTTAGTATGCCCACGGGTTTGCCTGATTGAATCAATAATGATTCATCATTGTCCAATATTTTCAGCGCAGCAATAATCTGGTCAAGCGCTTCAAAACTTCTTGCTGCTTTACCCCGGCCGCCATAAACGATCAGGTCATCGGGTCTTTCCGCTACTTCAGGATCAAGATTATTGAGCAACATGCGGAGGGCGGCTTCCTGTATCCACCCTTTGCAATTTAATTGGGTACCCGTTGGCGTTTTGTATTTGGTAGCGTCGTAGGATGTCTGAACCATATGGTGCGAATTTTTTAAGAACAGTTCGGGAAATTGTAGCTATTTAAAAAAAACAAAGATGCAAAGATTAATTGATTGATCTTTTATTCCTGATACAACCAAACTTTGTTCCAAACCCGGCATATTTATGCGGAGGATTTGGTTTCAGTCAAAACCTGCTTTTTCAATTCAGTGCATTTCTGCAATCCCTTTTTCTGAAAACAAAAATATTGGTGCCCCCGAAAGAAAAATATATTTTTCAATTTTTTAAATGGGGAAGGGATACTGCAGAAAAAATGAAATTCAAGTACAAAACAATATCTTCATTTAGTAAATTTTATCTGTTATGAGTATTCACATTAATGCACTACCGGGAGAAATAGAGAAAATTGTTTTATTACCCGGCGATCCGTTGCGGGCAAAATATATGGCTGATCATTTTTTACAAAATGTAAAATTGGTTAGCAGCACCCGGAATATTTATTTTTTTACAGGAACATATAAAGACAAACCGCTGACCATCGGCGCCAGTGGTATGGGCTGTCCATCTATCGGAATATATTCTTACGAATTATTTACAGAATATGAAACCGACTGCATCATACGCATTGGAACCTGCGGCGCTTATTCAAAAAAATCAAAATTGTTTGATCTGATCAATACAGAAACGGCGTGCAGCGAATCCTCGTATGCGAGGCATGCTTTTGGATTTAAAAAAGACAGGATGAAACACCAGGGCCAGTCATTTAACACAATCAATGAAACGGCAAAAACGATGGAAATTTCACTTGACAAAGGCGCTATTCATTCCAGTGATATTTTTTACAGAAAGAAAAAAGAAAAGCCGGCAATCGTTAAAAAATACAAATGCCTGGCAGTAGAGATGGAAGCCTTTGCCTTATTTGCAAACGCTAAATTTCTTGGAAAATCAGCCGCCTCATTACTTACCGTATCGGACCTGCTAACCACTCATGAAAAAATATCGGCAGAAGAAAGAGAAACTGCGCTTTTACCCATGATGAACCTTGCATTAGAATCCGTAATGAAAATGTAGGGATGATTCGCCAGTTGCATTGTTAAGCAAGAAGGGAACTACAGTTTTTATTATGATTATTTTTCCCCGGAAATAATTATTTTTTCAGGAAAATCCGCAAATAATTTCATATAAAATCATCATATCCCATATTCAACTCCACTCCAATACCTGCCGCAAATTTATTTACCTGATCTACAAAGCTAAAATCGCTGACGCAATTTTTTATCTGGTTTATATCATCTGCAAATATTCTGTCTTCCTCTGCAAAGCCTACAAATCTCCTTACAAAATCATGGGCAAACTCCAGTACAGCACTGCTTTTATGAGGACGCCGGAATTCTATGGCCTGCGAAGCTGTTAATAGTTCTATGGCTAGTATGAATTCCAGGTTATCCAATACCTGGTTTAATTTTCTTCCACTGATACTCCCCATACTTACATGATCTTCCTGGCCCAATGATGTAGGAATACTATCTGCACTTGCAGGGAAACAAAGCGTTTTGTTTTCAGTGACCAAAGCAGCCGTTGTGTACTGGGGTAGCATAAAGCCACTGTTCAATCCTACATTATTCATTAACAAAACCGGCAGCCCCCATTTTCCTTCTAACAACAAATAACAACGGCGGTCAGAAATATTGCCTATTTCTGCTGCCGCAAAACAGGCATAGTCTAAAGGTAAAGCCAGCGGCTGTCCGTGAAAATTGCCGCCGCTTATTGTATCTGTGTCTGAAAAAATGATTGGATTGTCTGTTACTGAATTCAACTCTATTTCGGTTAGCTTCTTCAGGTGCAGCCATGCATTGCGGCTGGCGCCATGTACCTGGGGCATGCACCGGAGACTATAAGGATCCTGTACCCGGCCGCAATCAATATGACTTTGCATGATGGCGGACTGGTATAATAATTTTCTTAATCGCTGGGCTACTAACTTATTTCCTGCATAAGGTCTAAGTTCATGCAGCCGTTTATCGAATGGAGCATTGGTACCCGTCAGCGATTCCAGCGTCATGGCCCCGATAATGTCTGCTGCTTCCAAACAATTGTGCATGCGCTGAACAGCTTTCACCGCAAAAGCCAGGATGAATTGTGTGCCGTTTATTAACGCTAACCCTTCTTTGGGTCCAAGGGCAATGGGTTTTAAATTTTCCTTTTGAAAGATAGAAGCTGTGTTCATCCTTTCGCCCTTGTAAAAACATTCACCCAATCCGATCAAAGGCAAAAATAGATGAGCCAGGGGGGCAAGATCTCCCGAAGCCCCGACTGATCCTTTTTCAGGTACTACAGGTATTATATCCTTTTCAATATGCCATAAAATTCTTTGAAGGGTTTCAACCTGCACACCACTGAAACCCTGTGCCAGCGCCTGCACTTTTGTGATCAGCATGATCCTGGCCACCTCAACTGGAATGGGATGGCCAACACCTACACTATGACTTTGTAAAATTTTATGCTGTAATGTCGCCGTATCTTCTACAGAAATTTTTGTATTGGCTAATATTCCAAAGCCTGTATTAATTCCATACACCGTATTATTATTAGACAGGATGGCTTCAACAAGTTTTTTACTTTTCGTGATTTTTTCAATGGCTTCATCTCCCAGGACGCCTTTGCAATTCCCGTTAGAAATTGCAAGTGTAATATTTACCGTGAGCAGATCTTTACCGTAATAAAATGTGGAAGCCATGTATTGAATAATTAAAGTTCAAATGTAATGGCTTTAGGTGCCGTGGCAAAACCTGGAATGGAAAGTATATTTTCTTTAAAGCCGGTGAGGGTAAAAATGGATACTCCAATTATTATATTTAATTCTCATTTTCCTTCCTCCTCAACATTCTTTTAATTATTTCAACCTGGTTTAATTTGAATGAAGATCTATGCAACTTGAGCCAGCAGGCATAAACAAAAATTATAATTTAAGGTACAGGGAAATCAATCTCAAAATATTGCTGATCCTGAAAATGTGCCATTATAAAAAAAGACGGCATCAAAATATTGATACCGCCCTTTTCTCATTTTCATAAAAGAATCAAAATCCAAGACCTATAGTAAAGCCAGTTACCATTCCTGGCAAACTTCCTTTCGGACTTGCGCTTCCGGTGCTGATATTAACGCTATAAATTCTTGTTGACATTCCTGTTGTAAAAACCCCGTAAGCCATGTTGCTTGTACCTCCGATATCAAAACCATTTCCGGATTCTGCGTTTATACCCAGATTTCCTATCTCCACCAGTGTTCCCGCATTTGGAGGATTTTGCATGTATAATTTATCATTGCCTGAATCCACAACATAAAGCGTAGTAGATGTGGTACCCGCAAAATTATTTGCATAGGCAGCTGCGTTAACAGATGGTGTTCCCGGGTTTAATGAGCCATCCATAATTGTTACACCATCTGCAGGATTAGCCCGCAGATTCTGTCCATTATTACTTACTATTCTGATTCTGTCCACCAGTGGATTAAAATCAAAGCCAAACGATGTTCCATTTAGTGCAATAGACAGAGTAGCTACAAAAGTTGCAGCACCACTTGATGTATTGATAGTGTACAGCCGGCTATTGCTACCCAATGCATAAATCTGTCCATTGACAGGACGAAAATCAATTCCCAGCACTGATTCACCGGATTGTAAACCAGTAAGGGTCTTTGTTACCACGCCACCTGTAGTATTAGGATTGAAAATTAGAAAATTGCTACCACTCACGGCATAGGCAACAGGTTGGGTTAAAATAGCAATAGCATAATATTTTTGATTGCATTTAAATTTTTCAATTTTAGAGGCCTTACCACTGGTTAGATTAATAGAAAATAAAGTAGATACGCCTTTTAACTGGTAAACAGCGATGGCATTATCAGATGATTTCTTTTTTCCTGAAAAATCAGCGGGAGCTATATCAAATCCACCATCTCCTTCCAGATTAACTTTAAAAGAACCTATCTCCACCAGGGTTCCATTATTAGGAGGATCCTGCCTGTACAATTTATCAGTACTGATGTCAATATCATATAAAGTAGTTGTAGCTGCTCCTGCCACATTATTACCATAAGCAACTGAAGTTATCATAGCATTAGCTACACCATTAACTGAACCATCCACAACCGCTACTGCGCCTGTTTCAGGATTTAGTCTCAGGTTCTGACCGGAATTAGTAACTAACCTGATCCTGTCGACAGTTGGATTAAAATCAAAGCTGACTGAATTTCCATTGATAGCTGGTGTAAAAGGACCAGAACCAATAGCCCTTGCAACACCGGTTAAAGGGTTGATTACATAAATGCGGCTATCGGATCCCACTCCATATAATTGACCAGTGGCAGGACGGAAGTCAATGGCTAAAATTTTCGCTCCGCTCCCCAATCCTGAAATTGCAGCTGAGCCTTTCTTTTCGAACCTGTCGGAAGTATATCTATCCAATATATTTCCCTCACCCAATAGATAAAAAACCATGTCGCCGTATTCACCATCATTATTTTCTTTGCCTCCTGATC
Source organism: Chitinophagaceae bacterium (assembly GCA_051306075.1). GTDB lineage: Bacteria > Bacteroidota > Bacteroidia > Chitinophagales > Chitinophagaceae > Terrimonas_B. Next base: position 483 of record JBPPMM010000535.1, on the reverse strand, counting down.
GGTTTTCCCAATCATCCTTTGAATTTTCCTTAGCATTATTTTTATAATCATTTTGTTTCTGGCAGGCAGAAAAAAATAGCATTGCCGTAAGTCCCAGCAGGACCTGATACCTCTTCATGTTTATTATTTTATTTATTTGGGGAATGGTTAACAAGGGTACCTACGATGCCGGACGAAGAAAGGATTTACAATTTTTTAATTTTTTTTTCGTGACCCGGAAATTCATAATGCATTATCAGATTGTATCCGGATTGTTTTCAATAAGAATTCAATATGCGTACAAATGAATACAACGATAAAAGTGGATCGAATTTTAAAAGGTTTAAAAAATACATGGTCATTTTTAATAAACTTTAGAGAAGATAAAATCAAGAAGTGAAAATTCCCGAACAAAAAAGACAGAAAATTTTATTTTTTCCTTTTCATTCACTATAGTTTATTGACCAATCAGTTTTGTCAGGATGGGCTTTTTTCATTTACTTT
>JBPPMM010000687.1:0-2090 GCA_051306075.1 Chitinophagaceae bacterium | reverse complement strand
TTGGAGCGTAATTTAGAACCCAATTCACAGTATCAATCAGAATTAGAGTTATTTAAGAAAGTGTTAAATCAGAAAAAAGATGATAAGCATAAAGTATATTCACTGCACGAACCGGAGGTAGAATGTATCTCGAAGGGAAAAGAAGCAAAGAAGTATGAGTTTGGCAATAAAGTATCAATCATAACAACTCAGACCACGGGAGTAATAGTAGGAGCAATGAGTTTTAGGAATCCCTATGATGGACACACACTTAAGCCAGCAATAGATCAGGCAGAAAAGTTACTGGAGATAAACAGTATAAAGACAGCCACTGTAGATAGAGGTTACAGAGGGGTGGCTAAAATAAATGAAGTAATAATTCAGGGTCCAAAACCATTTAACAATAAGACACAAACAAAATACAAGCAGAACAAATTAAAGAAACAATTTAGCAGGAGAGCTGCAATAGAACCGGTGATTGGGCATCTGAAGTCAGATCACAGAATGAAAAGAAATTTCTATAAAGGAATAACTGGTGATTCAATAAATGTAATGCTATCAGCAGCAGCATTTAACTTCAAGAGAATGATGAGAAAATGGTCATCAACATTTTTGTTCTCTTTTTATCGCTGTTTTATTTCACCGATTATTTCTTTTCTCAACAAGGTTTTTTACTATACTTACCCCAAATGGGGTTTTTAAGGAACTACTATGTAAGAATCCTGTTGTTCTAATCTAGCCAAACAAAAAACAGCATATATATGCAGTTGCGCAACCATCAATAATTTTGCACCTTTATCCCAGAAATCAACCTAAAATTTTTTAATCAAGAATTAAAATTTAAAACCGGAGTTCAAAATAGGATCGTTAAAAAAATATGAGGAGGATGACATGGAAAATTTCATATTTCCAAAAACAATTTCTAATCCATTAGCCGATCTCATTAGTGATGAGATTTGGGATTTACTTAACAGTCGTGGTTTAATTAATGACCGCTCGGTAAGGGATTATATTATTAGAAGACGATTTAAAACATTACGCTCTCAAAAAATTAGAACCGGTGATGCAATTGACACACTAAGGGCAGAATATCCTTATCTCCAATTTGACACAATTAGGAAGATAGTACATAACCCACCAAAACAGATAAGTAGATCATAGAACTTTTAAGGTGTTTGCCCTTACCCGTCCCGATGTAATCGAGACGGGTTTTTTGTTTTAAAGGGTTTTAACATTCTGAATTTTTATCTAATTCTTTCTTTAGTTTTAGATCAGTATACAAAAACAATTTTATGATAATTGAAAATCCTATAACTCCGCTTACAGAAATCTTTGATCCGTTATTCGAGCAAAAACAGATTAAGTTTTTTATCAAGCGCGAAGATCTTACAGATGAATTTATTTCCGGCAATAAATTTTATAAACTAAAATACAATCTTATAGAAGCTGAAAAACTTGGCTTTAAGACTCTTCTCACCTTTGGTGGAGCTTATTCAAATCATATTCACGCAACCGCTGCAGCGGGCAAAAAGTATGGATTCAAAACGATCGGTGTTATTCGCGGTGAAGAACATTTGCCCCTCAATCCCACCTTAAGTTCTGCACAAGAAAATGGAATGATATTCGAGTACATCGATAGAAAATCTTATAGAAACAAATACGATGAAAGTTTAATACATACACTTAAAGAAAAGTTTGGTGATTTTTATTTAATTCCTGAAGGCGGTTCAAATCATCTTGCAATAAAAGGATGTGCAGAAATTATTTCAAGCATTACAACCGATTTTAATTTTGTCTGTTCTGCTTGCGGTACTGGCGGTACGTTTGCGGGCTTGATTTTAGGATTAGACTCAAAGCAATATGCTCTGGGCTTTTCTGTTCTTAGAGGTGGTTCATTTCTCAATCAAAATGTCCGTACTCTGCTTTCGTATTATCAAAAAGAAAATCTTACCAACTTTCAGATAAATCTGGATTATCACTTGGGCGGATATGCTAAAACAAATACTGTGCTAAATAATTTTTGTGCAGGATTTTACGAGCAGCACAACATTAGAATAGAACCAATCTATACCGGCAAAATGTTTTATGGAATCTATGAATTGATAAGGAAT
>JBPPMM010000666.1:0-3332 GCA_051306075.1 Chitinophagaceae bacterium | reverse complement strand
ATGATCCCCCATGGGTTTGTATTTCATCTACATCAAATAATTCAAGTCCGGCAGCATTAAAAATTTTATTAACTGTAGTGAAAGAGAGATACGAAAAATGTTCATGGTAAATTGTGTCGAACTGGTTGTTGGAAATTAATTGAACCAGGTGCGGAAATTCCATTGTTATTATCCCGGCTTTACTCAATAGTATCTTTAACCCTCTGGTGAAATCCACAATATCAGGTACATGCGCCAGCACATTATTGCCCAGCAATAAATCTGCTTTTAAATTTTTTGCCACAAGTTCGCCAGCCAGCCGGACTCCAAAAAAGTCAATCACAGAACTTATTCCCTTTTCTTTCGCAACTGCAGCAGTATTTGACGTGGGTTCAATACCCAATACTGGAATATTTTTTTTAAGGAAATACTGAAGGAGATATCCGTCATTGGATGCAATTTCAACAACCTGTGTTTTAGGGTTCAGCTTAAATCTTTCTGTCATTGCATCTACATAACTGCTGGCATGCTCTAACCAACTTCGTGAATACGAGGAAAAATAGACATACGAACTGTCAAAAATTGTATCTGATTTTTTAAACTCATCAACCTGCACGAGGAAGCAAGTATGGCAAGTAAAAACTTTCAAAGGGAAAAACATTTCAGGTTCATTCAATTGATCAGCAGATAAAAAGGAATTAGATGCCGGTGAATTAAATAAATCAATAAATACATCTTTGAGATCGGCCTGGCAAAATCTGCATTTCATAAATCTAAATTCCTTTAAAATTTTTATTCAAAAAATCATGAGATAAATCTCTTTCCGAAACATCGGCTACTGGAAGGGGCCAATGAATTCCGATCAAAGGATCGTTATATCTTATTCCTTTTTCTGCCTCAGGTTTATAAAATGCCGAATGATGATATAATAATTCACAATCTTCCGACATGGTTTGAAATCCATGAGCAAACCCTTCCGGAATGTATATCATTTTCCTGTTCTCTGCGGTTATTTCAAAACTCAACCACTTTAAAAACGTTTCGGAATGTTTTCTTATATCTATAACTACATCATGAACGGCACCTCGTATGCACCTGACCATTTTTGTTTCCTGGTGGGGCGGAAGCTGAAAATGCATGCCTCTGACTGATCCTTTTTTCCTGGTATAAGAATGATTGAATTGCACCCATTCTTTATAATGCCCTATTTCTTCAAACTCATTTTTACAATAGGTTCTTGCAAACCATCCCCTGGTATCAACCATTGGCTGCAATTCAATTGTCCAGACACCATTTAAATCTGTTGAGGAAAATTTCATTTTGCAAGATAATTGTCAATCTGAGAGAAAGTAAAATTTGCCTGCTTTGATATATCGGTTTTGTACCATTCCATAGTCCATTGAATAGCTTCCCTTGCATTTAATTTAGGTTGCCATTTCAATTCCGATAATACCCGGGTAATATCCAGTTGCAACAAATTTGCTTCATGAACACTATTTGCTGAATCTCCCACTTCTATTCTCCCCTCTCCCCACACTTCTATTGCCAGTTCCACCAATTCCCTAACGGTCAGATGATCTTTCGGATACGGCCCGAAATTGAATGGCTTCGAATAATTTATTGGCTGTTGATATAACTGGCCAGCTAATAAAAGGTAGCCGCATAAGGGTTCCAATACGTGTTGCCAGGGACGAACAGAATCTGGATTCCGTACTAAAATGGGTTGATTGGTTAACAGGGCTCTGGCCGTATCAGGAATAATTCTGTTTTTACTCCAATCACCTCCGCCAATCACATTTCCGGCACGGGCAGATGTAATTGCCTTTTGATGAAAATTAAATTCATCGGGATTAAAAAAAGAGCTTCTAAAGGATTCAACAACTATTTCAGTACATGCCTTGCTTGCGCTATAAGGATCATGGCCGCCCAACCTGTCAGTTTCATTATATAAAACATCTTGTTCTTTATTTTCATACACTTTATCCGTTGTTACAACAACAACAGTGCATTTTTTATTTAAATTAAATAGTGCTTCAAGTAAATAAGACGTACCAACTACATTAACTTCAAAAGTTTCTGCTGGTATTTCGTATGCCCGTAAAACAAGAGGTTGTGCTGCAAGATGAAAAATGTAATCAGGCTGGAATAATTGAATCTCCGCATTCAATCTTTTCCTGTCTCTGATGTCTGCAATAACGGAATCAAAAGCGAATGGTTTAAACAGGTCATTAAATGGTTTCGAATCTTCTGGCTGAAGCGCATATCCTTTTACTTGCGCACCAAGTTTATTTAAAATAGCCGTTAACCAGGTTCCTTTAAAACCCGTGTGACCGGTTACAAAAACTTTCTTGCCCTCATAAAATGATTGAAGTTGCCGCAGCATTACCATACCTTCCATTTTGCTTCCTTATTTTGCCAAAGCGATTCCAACTCAATTTTATCTCTCAGCGCATCCATACATTTCCAAAATCCTTTATGCTGGTATGCGGCTAATTGATTATTCATCGCTAATTTTTCTAATGGCTCATCTTCCCACATAATGTCATGCATATCGCCTTCCAGGTAATTGAAAACGTCAGGCTTTAAAACAAAAAAACCTCCATTAATCCACTTACTTTCATCTTTTGCTTTTTCTCTAAAGGAAATGACATTGCCATTATCACCCAGATCCATCCCGCCAAAACGTGCATCCAATTGTATTGCTGTTACTGTTGCTATTTTATTATTCAATTTATGGAAATCTATTACCTGGTTAATATCCACATCACATACCCCGTCACCATAGGTCAACAGGAAATCATCACCATCTACATATTTCTGAACAGCTTTTAATCTGCCGGCGGTCTTTGTATTTAATCCGGTATCTACCAATGTTACTTTGAATGATTCTGAATTGCTGGTATGAATATCATATTTATTCTTTCCGAGGTCAATTGTTACATCTGAGTTATGCATATAATAATTCATGAAATATTCCTTGATCACATAACCTTTGTAACCGAGGCAAACTATAAACTCATTGTGACCATATTTCTCATATATTTTCATTATATGCCAGATAATAGGTTTACCACCAATTTCAACCATTGGCTTTGGTCTGGACTCCGTTTCTTCTGAAATGCGAGTTCCCAATCCGCCTGCAAAAATGACTACTTTCATAACGTATATAGAATTTGGCAAAATTACCGGATTGTAAGGAAGCGGCAAATATTTACCATTCTCCTTTCATGGCCAAAACTAAAAATGGAATGCAGACGTACGATATTCAATTAAATATATTTTGTTTCAGGTAAATTGAGTACTTAAAGATCTATTAAGAATTGCACTTGATATTAAAACATTTCTACATTCAT
>JBPPMM010000646.1:0-5113 GCA_051306075.1 Chitinophagaceae bacterium | reverse complement strand
GTATATGCACTACCGGCAACCGGGATCATAGATGCAAATTCCGCATAACACAAGCCGGCAAACAAACAACCTAAACCTGCTACAATAAATGAAATAGTAATTGCAGGGCCGGCATGGTTGGCTGCTGCCATTCCTGTAATAGAGAATAAACCGGCACCAATGATGGCGCCGATGCCTAAGGCCACCAAGCCGCCTGCTCCTAAGGTTCTTTTCAATGTGTGAGTTCCCGTTTCTTCCGCCTCATTCATCAGGGCATTCATTGGCTTTCTTACAAATAAACTCATAAACTAATGGGTTAAAATTTTAGATATCTAAACGAGTTTTTTATAGGCTGGCTGAAAATAGTGATTTCCGCCAAAAGTGAACAAAAAGATTTATTATCCGTTTATCTGAATCAGTATTTTACAATTCATAAATAATTGAAAGTAAAACTTTAGTTTTGAAAACTTACCACAGCACCTGATATGAATAAACGCAAGGCCGGATTGCTTTCTCTTATTTTGTTTACGATCGTAGCTATTCTCCACTTTTTATATTTTGAAAAATGGGCGCCTGTCTCCGGTGATTTATTAATCGTTTCCCGATGGACCTTTATAGGAACACTCATATTATTTGCCTTATATAAAAGATCACTGACAACATGGATATTGGTTGCCATGGCAGTTGGTGTTGAAATAGGACTAGACTTCCCGGCCTTTTCCCAAAATCTTCAATTTCTGAGTAAGATATTCCTTCGATTGGTAAAAACAATTGTGGCTCCTTTATTATTCGCAACGCTTGTTGTGGGAATTGCCAGCCATTCAGATTTGAAACAGGTAGGCCGGATGGGTTGGAAATCACTTCTATATTTTGAGATTGTAACTACCATTGCTCTTATCATAGGATTAATTTTTATTAATATTACAAAAGCCGGCGTAGGAATAGTAGTACCTGAAGATCTTTTAAAAGAATTACCAACGGCTAAAGTGATGACGTGGCAGGATCATATTATTGATATATTCCCTGAAAACATTATTAAGTCTGTTTATGAAGGAAACGTGTTGCCTATTGTTGTATTTAGTGTCGTATTTGGCATTGCCCTTGCCTTGCTAAATGAGAGAAAGAAAAGACCAATGCTTGAATTTGCAGAAAGCCTGGCAGAAGCCATGTTTAAATTTACCAACATCATCATGTACTTTGCGCCTTTTGGGGTGGGGGCAGCTATAGCAGTTACCGTTGGCCATTTAGGAATTGATATATTGAAGAATCTCGGTCTTCTATTGATAACCCTATACCTGGCTTTGATCACCTTTTTATTACTTGTACTGTTGCCTATCGCTTTGTGGGTAGCCAAAGTGCCACTGGCAAAATTTATACAAGCTATAAAAGAACCTGTTTCCATTGCGTTTGCAACAACCAGTTCTGATTCTGCTTTGCCCAAAGCACTTGAAAATATGGAAAGATTTGGTGTACCCCGAAAGATTGTATCATTCGTTATTCCCACAGGTTATACTTTCAATTTGGATGGCACTACGTTATACCTTTCATTAGCATCTATATTTGTAGCACAGGCAGCCGGAATGAACCTGTCCTTTGGAGCGCAATTGCTTATTGGTATTACTTTAATGTTAACCAGTAAAGGGGTAGCGGCTGTACCCAGGGCATCGTTGGTTATATTGATAGCAACTGCAAGTACTTTTAATTTCCCTTTATGGCCCATTATGGCAATATATGGAATAGATGAATTAATGGACATGGCCCGTACTTCTGTAAACGTTATTGGTAATACGCTGGCGAGTTGTGTTATTGCAAGATGGGAAGGAGAATTTGATGACGAAAAAGCGTTAGCCTTTAATGAACAGGATGCCGATGCTATTTTGGACTAATATTAGAATTTTAAAGATTAAAAAAGAGATTTGAATTAAAATGGAAAGTTTATTACAAATTTATCTGCTGCAAAGCGGTGGAATTATTCAGCAGTTTATTACCTGGATCATAGAAAATGGAGGATTATATTTTTTGTTATTCATAGTATTTGCAGAAACGGGGCTATTTGTTGGCTTTTTTTTGCCAGGCGATTCTCTTCTCTTTGCAGCTGGAATTTTTATGGGCCGCCTCGTGAATGAACTTGCAGGCCTTCCCGGAGAAACGCAACAACTTTTTGGGTTTTACCATATCATTATTATTTTAATGGTGATCCTTGCTTCGGTTCTGGGAAATTTTACCGGTTATTGGTTTGGTTATAAGGCAGGTCCTTTATTATTTGAAAGAAAAGATACATGGCTCTTTAAAAAGAAACACCTGTTCAGGGCAAAAGATTTTTATGATCATTATGGCAAGGCCACTATTTTCCTTGCCAAGTTTCTTCCTATCATTCGCACATTTGCTCCTATAGTAGCGGGCATTGTTAAAATGTCAAGGCCGCATTTTATTTTTTATAATATCGCGGGTAGCATTGCCTGGGTTTGTTCTATGATGCTGGGAGGTTTTTTCCTTCAAACATGGGTAGAGCGGAAATTTGGTTTGAGTTTAAAGGATCACATAGAGGCCATTACCATTATTATTATAGTTGTAACTACATTGCCGGTATTATATAAGTTGTTTTTTGCAAAGAAAAAAGTTGTTCACCCTCCGGCAGATACCAATGTAAAATCATAAACGCTTATGCAGTCCAGGTCTGCTCCCTCAAACTCTATCTTTAGCATTGCCGTAATTGTTGCCGCGTTGGGTTATTTTGTTGACATCTATGATCTTTTATTGTTTGGCATAATAAGGGTGCCAAGTCTGCGATCACTGGGGCTTACCGAATTGGAAGTACTTACCGAGGGAGAAACCATATTGCAATGGCAGATGTGGGGTTTGTTGATCGGGGGTATTATATGGGGAGTAATGGGTGATAAAAAAGGACGACTGAGTGTTTTATTTGGTTCAATTATTTTGTATTCTATCGCCAATATTGCTAATGGGTTTGTTGAAACAGTTGAACAATATAAATGGATTCGCTTTATAGCCGGCTTGGGCCTGGCCGGGGAATTAGGGGCCGGTATCACCCTGGTTTCTGAATTGACCGCAAAGGAAAAAAGAGGAATTGCCACCTCTATGGTTGCAGGCATTGGATTAACAGGTGCTGTAGTGGCTTTCATTATGAAGGAAAATTTTCACTGGCGCACCTGTTACTTTATCGGTGGCGGATTAGGTTTGTTATTATTGATATTAAGAGTATCTGTTTTTGAATCAGGAATGTTTCACCGGGTTAAGAAAATGGAAGTTCAAAGAGGGAATCTTTTTATGCTCATTAATAAGGCAGAAAGGTTAAAGCGATACATTTTAAGTATTCTCATTGGATTGCCTACCTGGTTTGTTGTTGGTGTTCTCGTTACCTTTTCAAGTGAATTTGGCAGGCAGTTTGGGATTAAAGAAGTTGTCGATCCGGGGAAAGCAATTATGTATGCTTATGCTGCCATTTCATTAGGCGATATATTAATAGGATTTGTTAGCCAGTGGTTGAGAAGCAGGAAGAAGGCGTTGTACCTTTTTTATGCTATCACAGCCATTTTTATGATACTATTTTTTACAATACAATGGAATGGCTCCGCTGCTCAAATGTACTGGTTGTGTGCAGGGCTTGGTTTCGGAACTGGCTTTTGGGCCATTTTTGTAACGATGGGGGCAGAACAATTCGGCACCAACATTCGAGCAACAGCAGCTACCACTATTCCTAATATGGTTCGGGGTATGCTGGCGATATTTATTCTTCCGGTTTTTAAAGGTCTTAGAAATATTGAGGGTGTTGGCTATGTTAATGGGGGAATCTATACTGGCATACTTGTTATGGTAATAGCTATTGCAGCCGCTATTTTATCGAAAGAAACATTTAATAAAGATTTGAATTTTGTTGAGAAATAAACTGGAATGAAATCAGTTTTGCCTTATTACTTCTAAAATTTTTTCAATAATCTGTTCTGCTGGCAATAATTGCATACAGGCATGATCCCCACGATAGCAAGGTCTGTTTCCAAATACAGAACAGGGCCTGCAATACAAATTTATTTGTACGGCATTCCCCGGCAATTGTCCCCATCCATAAAAACCGGCAAAAGGATGTGTAGCTCCCCAAATTGAAATTACTGGCACAGCAAATAAAGAGGCTAAATGCATATTGGCCGAATCCATACTGACCACTAAGTCCAGGTTGCTGATAATATTCATTTCCTCATTTAGCGAAAATTTACCTGCCAGGTTAATGATAGAAGGATATTCTTTCACCCATTCTTCCAAAACAGCGATCTCTTGATTGCCGCCGCCTAATAAAAAAAGTTGAACACCGGGATGTTCAGATAAATGTTTTATTACGACTTTCATTTTTGCAAGCGGGTACATTTTTTCAGAGTGCCTGGCAAAGGGAGCGATACAAATATTTTTCTTGCTTGATGAAAAAAAAGGAAGGACCTGTTCAGGTATTTTCTTTTTTGGAAGGGGAGGAGAAGAGAGGTCTAATGTAAATCCAGGTTCCAGTGAATTAAACACATCAGCATATCGCTGAAAAGTTGTTTTTACCTGATAAAATTTTTTATTTCGCCTGGAGGTAAGATGTTTTTTTTCACCCCTCCCTTTGTCAATGGCAGCGGTTTGGGTGCCGGAAATTTTAAAAAAGAATCTAATTATTTTCGAACGTAATACATTGTGCAGATCTGCAACGGCGTCAAACTTATTTTGTTTTTTTAATTCCAGGAATAATTTGATCAATCCAAATATTCCCTTGTGCCTTCCTTTTACGTCAACGGGGCAAACTTTTATTCTTTCTATGGAATTAAAAACGGGTGCAAATTTTTGTTGAGTAAGAACAGTTATTTCAATTTGCGGATTTTGTTTTAATAATTGGAGCAATACGGGTATTGACATGGCTATATCACCTAATGCGGAAAGCCGGATTACTAAATAGTGTCCAGGCTTCATTTCTCCGGGAAAGTTAATTGCTGGTATAAAACAGGATTTAGCGAAGGGTCGTTATACATTTTCATTTGTTTATATACTTTCATGTATTTTTTTCCTTCTTCAATATCCAGGAGCAGGGTGTCAATGGCCTGCGAAAGATCGTTCCGCTGTTCCAAAAGAACGGATAATTTCTTTCGGC
>JBPPMM010000531.1:0-18566 GCA_051306075.1 Chitinophagaceae bacterium | reverse complement strand
GTTTGTAAATCTGCTTTAAACGCTTCGGAAAATAGCGATAACGAACATCATTTTATCACAGAGCGATCAGCCTGGAAGCTTTTGCGCCAGTTAATCAAGATTAACCCGGTTAAAGCAAATAATTCATTCCGCCTGGCTTGCGGATTTACTCCTGTTATTAATGAAGATGATGAATACAGTGACCTGAAAAGGGACCGTAATAAATTTATTGGCCGCAATCTCAGCATCAGCTATCAAAAAAATCTGAAGATCATTCGCGGTGCTTTACAGTATCTCTATGATGATAAAGGTAAAACGTATATAGACTGCGTAAACAATGTGAGTCATGTGGGGCATTGCCATCCTTCAGTAGTAAAAGCAATGCAAAAACAATTGGCTTCACTCAATACAAATACCCGCTATCTGCATGATAGTATTGTTGAATATTCAAAAATGCTCACATCAACGTTGCCGGAGGAACTGAGTGTTTGTTATTTCACTAATTCGGGAAGTGAGGCCAATGACCTTGCCATACGCATCAGCCGCCATTTTACCAACCAAAAAGATGTAATTGTATTGGATCATGCCTATCATGGAACTTCCACTACCGCTATAGAATTGAGTCCTTACAAGTTTGACGGGAAGGGAGGCTTTGGTAAAAAGCCCTATATACATAAGGCAAAGAATCCTGACCTCTATCGGGGTGAATTCAGGTATAATGATGCGGATACCGGAAAAAAATATGCAGCGGATACGCAAAGAATCATTGAAGAATTAAAAAAGGAAAACAAACTGCCGGCCGCCTTTATATGTGAAACCTTATTGGGTGTAGGCGGGCAAATTCCATTACCGCCCGGCTACCTTAAAGAAGTTTATCATTATATAAGGTCATCCGGTGGAATTTGTATTGCTGATGAGGTGCAAGTTGGTTTCGGCCGGGTGGGAGAATGCTTTTGGGGATTTCAATTACAACAGGTTGTTCCCGATATCGTAGTGTTGGGCAAACCTATCGGCAATGGCCACCCACTTGCTGCTGTTATTACCACTCCTGCCATTGCTGATGCTTTTAATAACGGGATGGAATATTTCAACACCTTTGGTGGTAACCCTGTTTCAATGGCATGCGGATTAGCAGTTTTGAATACCATCAAAGACGAGGAATTGCAACTACATGCCATGGCCACAGGAAATCATTTATTAAACAGCCTGAAATCCCTAATGAATAAACATCCCATTATAGGTGATGTAAGAGGTCATGGACTATTTATTGGAGCCGAATTGGTAAGAGACAGGATAACACTAGAACCGGCTGTTCCTGAAATAAACCGGGTGGTAGAAGAAATGAAAGAGCGGGGTTTCCTTATCAGCACCGACGGGCCGCTGTATAATGTTTTGAAAATAAAACCACCTTTAGTATTTAATATAGAGAATGCTGATGACCTGGTAAAGAACCTGGACGAGGTGCTGAGTTTATTATAAATTATTATAAAAATCTATTTCTGCATTTTATTTTCATGTTCCTCTTCTAACCTTGTTTCTTCTACAGTTGGCGTTTCTGCAATGAGTGGTGGATTTTCAATAAACTCATTCATATAGATCTTAAACAATACAATAATATAGTTGACCAGTAAAGGTCCGAATATTAGCCCAATAAATCCGAAAAGACCTAATCCAACAATTACCCCCAGGATGGTGATCACCGGATGAACATCGCCCATTTTTTTTAATAGTGTGATCCTCGAAATGTAATCTACATTTCCCGTAATTATTACACTATACAATAATAATCCGGTAGCCTGCCAGGTGGCCCCGACTGCATACGTATAAATGACCAGCGGCACCCACACGATCATTGTACCCACTACCGGAAAAAAAGCAAAAATACCTGTGAGAAAACCCCATAAAGCCCACTCCTGCACACCGAAAATAAAATAACCTAATGTAGCGGTAAGTCCCTGGATAATGGAAATAAGTGGAATACCTAATGCATTAGCCCTCACCAGTTTTTTAGTTTCAGAAGCAAGCATGTTTATATTTTCCTGCTTCAGGGGAATCAACCTGTTCAATGCTCTCTCTATTTCCGTACCATAATATAGCATATAGTACAAAATAAAAAGCATGATAGCCAGGTTTGAAATAATGGTGGCGGTGCTGTTTAAAAGTGTAGGAATAAATGCAGTCAGTTTGCTCAGCGAGTTAGTCAGGGTATTTTCTGAAAAGAATTTATATCCTATACGTTGCTGAATCGTATTAATTGAAACTTTAATGGAATTAATGATGGCTTCCGGATCATTTAGAAAGGTATTGACCTTGGGACTGATCAGTGTAACAGCAAGGAATATAGGTAAACCAATCAGGAATAAGTAGTACAAAATGAAAAATCCAGCGGCCCGGCCTTTTTTCCACTTCCGGTTATATACAATTTGAAAATAATTAGAACGGCTCAGTATGTATAGTGTAAGGGCGCCCAATAATCCAGGCAAAAAAATGCTTAATTCCTTTATCACCACGATAACAAGCAAAAGGATCAACGATAAAAGCAATACTTGTTTGATCCTGTTGTTAAAACTCGCCATATTGTTTTTTATATAAAGGAATCTTATTTCAAATAATATGCTACTCTTTTCCCAGCTTATTAATCCAGGCTCGCAAAAAATTTAACCCTGCCAATATTCAATGGATACTATTCAAAAATAGATTTTTTCATGACAATTTACCTCTTGGTAGAATCAATGGAACAGAAATTGTCTGCCTACTGCTATGCGAACCATTCATAGGAAAATAAAGCAGGTGACCGCTACCAGGAAAGGTAAAATTATAGGACTAAGCGTTCTGCTGGTGATCATGATCGCTATCGGCGGCGCTGTCTTTTACTGGAATATATACCGAAAACAGATTTTACGAACCACATTGGAAGATACCGTCCGCAATAAAAGTGAAGGTCTTTATTCTATAAAGTACGATTCGTTGAATTTAGATGAAATAGCGGGGAACCTGCGTCTTACCAATTTGCGCCTGGCTTATGACAGCGCAAAATATCTTGCGCTGGTTGCCAAAAATACTCCTCCGCCCACGCTGTTAAAAATTATTATCCCTGAATTAATTGTGACAGGGGTAAAAACACCCCGTGCATTATTGAATCAAGAAATATTGGGGAAAAAGCTACTTATAACTAAACCGGTCATTGAAATCATTTATACAAATGCCGGTAAAGATTCGGCAAGAAATATTCCTACCCTGGAAGTATATAAACAGATATTGGGTGACATGAATCAGATACAGGTTGATACGGTAGAAATAAGTGGGGCGCAGATAACCACCACCAATATTAAGAATGGTTCAAAAAATTTAGATATCAATAATGCGTTTATCCGCCTGCTCAATGTAAACATCGATGAAAATACGGGAAGAGATTCAAGCCAGTTACTCTTTGCCAGGGAATTATACTTCACGTGTGGAAAATTTTTCTGGCCTTCAAAAGACAAATTATATAACTACTCAGTAGATAATGTGACCCTGAATTCTGCCACAAAAGAAATTACGGTGAAACAACTTCGCATGGATCCTACTCTTAACGAAGATGCTTTTGTAAAGAGTCTCCCTTTCCAGGATGATCGGTTCGACATCAGCATAAATGATATACGTATCCGCAATGCAGATTTTTATCAGCTGTTTAATGAAAATATTCTGGCAGACAGTATTCTTGCAGGTTCTGCTTCCTTCAAAATTTACCGGGATCAAACGAGAAAACGGCAAAATAAAAATAAGGTTGGCACCTATCCACATCAAAGACTGGATGACATCCCGGTATCTTTCCAGGTGAAAAAATTAATCCTCGCCAATGCTTTTTTAGAGTTTAAAGAAAAAAGCAGCATCACTTCGATGCAGGGTAAACTTCAATTTCATAATACATACGCAGTGATTTCTAACCTTACAAATAACAAAGAAGCCATCCGTGCAAATAATATTATGACGGCCAGCATCAGCTCACAATTTTTAAATAAAGCGCCAATAAAAGTAGTGTGGACTTTTTACCTTCAAAATCCAAAAGGCCGGTTTGATGTGAAAGGAAATCTGGGATCGATCTCCGCTGCCGATATTAACAGCATCACTCAACCTCTTGGTCCGGCCAAATTGGAAAATGGCCGGATCCATAGTTTGGAATTTGACCTGAAGGGAAATAATTATCAAACCAATGGAACGGTTAAGATGCTGTATGAGGATTTAAAAATTTCCATTCTCGAAATGGAAAAGGACAGTCATGAACTGGATAAAAAAACATTGGCCAGCCTGGCGGCCAATTTCATTATTAAAGATGAGAATCCCAGGAAAAAGGATGATCCCAGAATCGCTACTGTTCATTTTGACCGGGATGTAAACCGTTCTATATTTCACCTGGTCTGGAAGTCCATTTTTAAAGGAATAAGGGAGACGGTAGGAATTAAAAAATAGATCAATTCATTTTACAGTGTTACTCCTACCCTCAATGCCTTTAACCCCGAAACACCCTGCAACTCTTCCAATTCCAGTTCTTCCAGGTCATCATTCAATATTTTTTGCTCCTGCAGGTAACGGATATAACTTATAAATTCTTCCGCCTCTTTCCGGCTAAAATAAACCAGCGCAATTTTACCCGGTTGGGTCAACCTTTCATTGGTACCCCTGACAATGACTTTATCAATGCGTTTTTTTACAATATGATATCGTATGTTATAAGCTCCTTCCACATCGAACCGTTTCTCATCTTTCCTGAACTTTATATCGATGGGTTGCGAATGAATAAAGATCAGTTGTGTGGTTTCCACTTGCCTGGGCAACTGGGGTAGCAAAGCATGTGAATACTTTGCTATGGCGGCCATTGATGAAATTTGTAACAGCCGCAGGTTATTTAAATAAATTTCACTAAATGGTTTATCCGGCGCTATGGCCTGACCAATATAAATGTCATATTCAACACCATCTGTTTTAAACTTTTCAAAATAACTTGGGTAAGCCTGCTGAATTTCACCCTTCATCAATTCTATATAACTATTTACAGATGATATAACCGTGTTCATGGAAGCTTCCAGCTGTCTCCTGTTTTCATAGGCTATTCCTTTTTCTGCGTTTATTGCCTGAAAATATTTATCAATAATTGCTTCATAAGCCGGGTGGCCTTTTTTAAACTGAAGCAGGAACGGAACAAGATCATTTTCCATGAAATCATTGAGCTTAACTTCCTCACTAAACCCGGAGACATCTTTTATTTTCTGCAGCCAGCCAGAGGATGCAAATATCTTTTCATCAATTAATCCAAATCCTGATTTCAGTTTTAACTGCTTCAGTGTATCCAGTAATATCGTGAATTGCCTCACCAGGTCTTTTTCAAGAGCTGTATTTCTTTCTTTAGTCGAATTCCTGATATCCACCGCACCATATAAAGGATAAACTTTCTCAAAAACGACATCCCCTATCTCGGGGTGTTCATTTTTTTTATAATCCTCACGCAGGTATTGCCAGGCAGCCTCTTTAAATTTCCATTGCACAGAAGGTTGAACGGACGTGAATTTTTCCTTGACCACGCGGTCTATATTGCTATTAAATTCATCAATACTATTTTGCAATAACTGAGAAAGCAAGGTCATCGCCGGATTTAACCTGCCCAGGATTTCTTCATTCATTATATTTTTCTTAGAAGAATAAATTTCAATTACACCCGCTAATGATTTTTTAAAAAAGACGGGAGTAAGGGCATAAGAACTGACACCTTTATTTTTCAACATTTTAAGGTATCCCTGCCTGGCTTCATCTTCAACGGTTATCTCTCCGAAAAAAAGTGGCTTCGGATTTTTGGAATACTCGATGGCCATGGCCATATAAGCCAATTCGCCTACGCCATGCTCCTTAGCCACGCTAATTAATTTACTGTTGGGCCATATCCCTTCATCAAAAACCAGTTTATTATTTACCTGGAAAAGAGGTAATAAGCCAAACTCAATATCATTATTTCCCACCAGGGTTTTTAAGGAGCGAATGACATCCGGATAATAATTTTCCTCATCAAACGAAGAACGATTCAGGATAATATCCCTTATGTTTTCAATAGAATATTCTGCGGTAACGTCTGAGATGCTCAGGATGCCAAATCCTTCAATCCTGAAATTTTCAAGAGGCAATTTTTCCTGCAGACAAGCAATTATTTCGCTATGATCATTGGTGTTTGATCTGAATTCATTCGCTCTAAGTTCCGGTAGCGGCTTTAGCGGGAATATTTCTACAAAACGGGTGTCTACGCTCAGTTTAAAATAATTGGTCAGTCCCGATGCTTCATCCTCAAGTGTATGAATAGTATCGCGATTAAAAAAAGATAAATATCCATAACACTTTTCAAGTATAAGGGAATAGATAAATTCCTGTTGCTCTCTTCTTAGTTCTGCGGGTTTTTTTTCTGAAATTCCTTTCTTAAGATTGCCGCTTTGTATATCGATAACAAGCCTGGAATAAGCGTTCGTGCTGTAAAACACAACCGGCTTCAGTGGCAAAACCAAAGCCCACCTGTGTATCTCCTCATCTTCTACTATCGGGGAAAGCATCGTGTAAATAAGTTGCATTAACTCCTGGTATTCTTTTACTTTTTCTACATCTATTGGTTGCAGGAGTTCAGGATGTTTCTCAAACTGCTCAACTACAAAAGAAAAAAACCGGCTTTTATGGCAAGAGGTTTCTTCTTTTCTCTTTCGGAGGTGATCAATAAAAGGCCTAAAAGTCAAAACGGATTCAGGCATATGCTCAAAATGTCCATCCACTACCATATTTCGTATAGCTGTTTGCATAATTTTAAAATCTGAGTCCAAGTGTAAAATAAGGATACCAACCTTCGTTAGAATAACCCATAACAAAGTTGAAAGCCACAATGGAAGCCGGAGCAAAATAAATACCAGCTCCGGTACCATGGTGCCATTTGTCTGATTTGTCATTTCTTTCCCAAACTCTGCCAATATCCCAAAACCCGGTAATGCCAAACTGGCCGGGAATAATATAACTTGCAACATCAGCAAGCTTGATGCGTAATTCCAGGTTATTATAAATACTATGCTGGCCTGCAAACCGATACTGCCGGTAACCATACAAATTTTCATGGCCGCCGATAAACGCCGATTGATAAAAAGCGGTATGGCCTAAACCAACTGTTCCTCCCAACCGTTCTGCAAGAACGATGGTTGATTGATTTGACAAGCTCTTAAAAAATGATATTTCAGGAATGAATTGTGCAAATGATTTTGAGTATTGACCTAATCCATTATATACTCTCAACTGAATATTAAAACGACTTCCCCATTGCGGAACGATCTTATTATTTCTTGTATCTCTCGCATAAGAAAATGTGGCTCCCAGGTGCCATTTATCCTTTTCAATAGTGCTGCTGTCATATGACCCTATCTGGGAAATGTTATTGATAAATCTTCCTTCGTTGTCGTCCTTAGAAAATGAATAATAATATAAAGAAGGTCCTGCACTGAAGGCAGTATTTTTATTAACTCGTCGCCGAAATGACGGATTCAGCTGGTAGGTACTGAAACGGGTTCGGTTATACGTTTTATCATCATCAGCTTTTATAAAATCTGTTTCATTTCCGCGACCAAAAAAGTTGACTGTATTATTGGGAGCGTTTGCAACGGCATGCAAAACGAAATCCGTATTTCCAATTGATTGTATCCATTCGCCGGTATACCTGATGCGATACGCTCCGGAAGAAAAAGAATATCCGGCAAGCAATTGCTGAGAACTAACATATGGAAATTTTCGGAAACCTTCCTGTTTTATATACTTAAATCCTGTACCAATAATAAATCCATCATCCACATTAAGTCCAATAACTGTAAGCGGCATCCAGATATTATAAAGATTAACAGGAACGAATGCTGTATTCAAACTGTCATTGGAAATATGCTTCCGGATTGCAGAAGTATCACCATAATATTCTGACTCGTTTAGTTTATCATAAATATCTACTCTGCCTTCAGATTCCAAAATCCGGTAAGACTTTTTATCCTTTCCCCCAATGATCCTCACCCTGATGCCTGACTCTTTATTGTTCATCACCACGCTGTCATTACCATTCCTGATATAGATCCTTATCTCTTTAGTTAAATCCGGATCATATGTTTTATTCATCAAAAGGTCCCTGGCTTCCCTTTCTTTATTTAATTTGGAAATACTGATATTCATTCCACCTCCGGGCATGCCGGTTATTTGTACCCATTCATTTTTATCGCTTGTCTGTATATCGACAATTTTTTGAGTGAAGCGGTAATATTTATCCATAGCAGACGGAATCTTGTTTCGTCGTGATGATAATTTTTTAAATAATTCTTCATGCCTCAGTTGATATGATGTTAAGGGTAATCGTTTTAAAGCCGCCTCCAGCACTGAATCAGTAATTGCTTGCATGAAATGTTCTGCTTGTTTATACCAGTCTTCCCTGGAAATTTGAAACTCCGGATAGCTATTTACAAATCTTGTTTTAAAAAGCACCCACTTAGCATCTTCGATATCATAATCAAAATTTCTTAGGGTAGGCAATATATAATCACGTGAAGCGAATTTGGGTATAAGGCCTTGCGTTACATGAAAAACCTGGTCACGGTCCCGGGGAATACCTATGTAAGTTTTATTTTTTCCTTTGGCCTTGTCTTTCCACCGCCATTGGTCTTCATGCCGGTCCCAATCTCCTAATAACATATCAAGCATACGGGCATCTAAAAATTCTTTTGCCAGTATAATATTATCATTATCCTGCTGCAAATTCTTTTCCATCTTAGGCGTATTGTCCGATTCGCCTAAAGGTTCTCTTTCTTCCATCAAAACAACCATGCCGGCAAAAGTTCTTTGGTGTATACCCAGGTTCTTATCCGGAGCCACAAAGCCTATTACGGGATTTGCGTGAGGCAGGTTGATAGCATTAGCAATCGGCGGTACCACCAATGCAGAAAAAGGATGTTGCGCACTGGTTGCATCATCCAGCCAATCCCTGGCAAATGTTTGCCTGAAGCCTTCGGGCAACAATGCATCGGGGCTTTTCTCCACGCTTCTTAATATCCATTCTTTGCCATCATTATCCACAAGGCGTAAGGATTTGGATTGCATTCCACCACCTCGTTTTAAAGGTATTAAACCACCATGCATACGGGACAAACGAATGACAGGAAGACTGGTAGGTGTTGCCCATTCTTTGCGATAATTTTCACCAAAAAAAATACGATGAAGTTTTCCCGGTTTATTGTACGAAGGATGAATTTTCATAATAATACTATCTCCGAAAACTTCTGTCCTGCTTATTGTATCCTTTTCATTTACGGTTAAAAAAGGAACTGTATAAGAAAACGCCTTCTCCATCTGGTCTTCATTGCTGTATAAATCTACACGGATGCTATTATTCTGAAGCAAGTCCATAATCACATACCCTGGATTTGTATCAGCAAACAATGTCTGTTTTCCTTTTCTTGCACGTATATGGCTGGCACCGGGACCAATTAGTAACTGCACCTGCTTATCTTTCAAAAACTGAAGTCCGTATTCTTCACCCGCTATATAAATCAGGTTGGGCAAGCTATCAAAGACATTATGAACTCTCCCCACCATATCCTTATACAACGGATGCTTTACATTATCTGGCTTTGCAAAAGCAGACCGGAAAAATCGGTAAAGCGTACCTGCGACGGGCAATGGAATATAAAGAGCTTCGTTAAAGGCCGTCAATGGAAAAATATGATCTTTCAACCTGCCTTTGCTTCGATTCCCAGGGCTTTGAATAGGATGATGTGATGCCAGCAAGATGAATTTTTCCTGGTTTTTATACCGTAATTCATCCAGGCGGTCCAGTACATCTAATTTTGTTTTACAATCACATTCAGCATCGATGTTTTCGTTTTCAGCAGGATGCAGCCACCATTCACTGTTGAAAACAATCATAACCAGTTTGTCACTAAGATTTATCTCCAAGGGATCGGGACAGGCATTTCCGGAAACCATTCCTAATAAAGAATCTGTCTCAGCTTCACGATAGGGCCTGTTTATATTTATTTTCCCAGGATCATTAATACCAGTCTTACTCCAATCGTAATTACCGGAAATAAAAAAAACACCAGCACCCTCCTTCCGCATCTGTACATATTGTAACCGGCGTTTGGATTGCCGGTCATTGGCATCCTTGCCACCAGGATTTACATTCCCCGGCAGGTATTCATTTTTATCCAGGTAAATAACGGCGGTTTTATTTCTGAGAATATTGCTGGCAGCATGTTCAGAAATAAGCTGTTTTTCTCCCTTCTTTTTTCCGGCATCACCAATCCATATTATACGGTAACGGATACTATCCTGGCCAAAACCCGATAGCATAAAGATTACGATGAATACCAGGTTTAATAAAAATTTCATTGAATGAAAATATTAATTCGCTCATTTGGAAAGCATGAACCTGAGAATATTTCCCTGTGAAAAATCATCACCTTCGTTGGATATATACAAGTTGCCATTCTTATCAAAAGCAATTCCTTCCGGTTGATTAAAGACGTTGCCGTTGAGAAATGATGCTTCCTTTACTACCCACTCGCCATCCGTTACCACCAGGAGTTTATTTACAGCCGAAATAATATACCATTCTGAAGTAATTGGATTCTTCGCAAGCGCTGATGGTCTGAAACCTCTTTTTACTTTACCTGTAAATGCTTTGATTTTTTTCACATCCACCTGGAAGGTACCGGTTTGTTGCACCGAATCCCCTATTTTCAAAATGTAGCCGGTAACCAGTTCTTTGGAATCGTCGTCGGGGCAGTTTTTACAAATAATATATACGCTTCCGGTGGTTTCATCTCCATACATTCCTTCATACTCACCCTTTGGCAGTGCATGTTTCCATTCTCTTACACTATCTGTTTCTTCATATTCAACTTCTGCAAGGGGAAGCGAAAATAAAGAGCCATTGCTCTTTAATATGAAAACCTGGTCGTTTACAATGGTAACATCTTCGTAGTCGCCGTGTTTACTAAACTTGGTATTATATTGTTTTTTAACTCCCCAGGCAAGCCGGAACAGGCGTCCCTGTTCATCCTGTATGGCATATATGGTATCGCTGTTCCCTTTATTAAAAGAAATACCGGAAATTTCCATCAGGCTTTCAGGCATAATAAATTTATCGGGCTTTCCCAGGTCGTATCCTTTTATAGTTTGTTCTTCCTTAGCAGAACTTTGGCAGCTAAGAACCAACATGGAAAGTATGATTACTATAATTGCTTTGTTACCAAAATAATTCATAATATTTATTTTTCTTCCTGTATCAGAAGTTGGGCAGGTTAGTTTGAAACTATTTATTATCTGAAGAAAACCGAAGCGATAATGAATGCTATTACCGATGATACGATCCCAAACATGAAAACATTATAGCCTTTCCTGAGTAATAAATATTTTTTTCCTAACACAATCCCCTGCGAGTACAAATCCCTGGTTAGACTTCCGTATAAAAAATCACGGTCTTCCATCATTTGTTTCATTCCTCCATCATAATCATCAAAGCTCATCCTGTAAAAATTACCAAAGAATAACAGGTTTACTTTTTTTGAATCAATTTCCTGTTGGGTAAATGTGCCGGGAGGAAGAGAGGGTCTTGTTGCGAGAATTGAGAACACCATGGTAACCACACAAACCGTAAGCAGCAATAGGGTGGGAATAATTAGTTGCGGGTTATCCTCCAGTTTGCGAAGCAACACACTAAGCAATACGGAGATGATAATAGAAGTAGTGGTTATCATGATATGTGCCTTATTATCGGCCATATCACTTAGTCGCTGATGATTGGTAGAACTGATCCTGAACATGGTTTCTATCCCTCTTTCAGGCCGGTTGCTTTTCTGCTTTTTGGTATAACCAGGATCAGCTTTCTGATCGTTGGCCGGAAGAGACAAGTCAGCAACCGCCGCTTTTATTTCCTCATTTAAATCACTCTTTTCCTTTAATGCTTTTAGGTTTTGACTTTTTTTATCATTTAAAATTTGCCTGCAGTAGTCCGTCTTGTATTCATGAGCCTCCATAAAAACAGCGGTGCTTTTTCTCCAATCATTTTTAGCTATTTTTTTTCCAAGCCTCCATTCAGCTTCCTTGCGCATCAGTTTATTCCACTCCCAAAATCCATCAGTTCCAAAATGGAAAAGATCAGCATCACAAAGAATTTGACCCGCAAGGTCCTTTGGATTTTGCGGCATCCGGGTTGCATTGATAGTGTCCTGCACTTTCTGTATAATATCCGCGTCGATATTTTTTCCTTTTAAATAAGTGGCGGCAATTTCTGCTCCTCGTAATTCATGACCAACAGGATCTCCGCTGAAATACCCTGCATCATGAAACCAGGCTGCGGTTAAAACAATAAAAAGTTCCTTTTCTCCCAGTTGATAATGGCTTGCAATTTTAGCAGAATTGGAAACAACATTTTCTGTATGCGACAAGTTATGGTAGCTAAATTTCTGATCTCCATTCGATTTAAAAAATTGAATAACGTATTGTTTTGCCTGTTCAATAATTTTGGGATAATTCATAAAATCTATTTTGACCTTAATATTCTGCCTTTGCCAGCCTTTTAATAAATCCATCCTAAAGTTGGTTTATTTAGTAATAAAGACCAAACGGGTGTTTGCAATCAATTGATGGAGGATACGTGAAAGGTGCAATAGCTCCCCACTCCTTACAGCGCTTATCGAACAGGGCTTGCCGTTGTTGGGATATTTGAAAAACGTCTTTCGACAACTGATGCCCAATATTGTTTTAAAAGTTGAAGATATGAACTAAAGCTAAATTATTAACGTCAAGCCGAAACCGAAGCTGATAGCGAACTACAGCCGAAGTTCCATCGTCCCGCCCCAATAACTCCAAAACCCGTTATGTGCCGTTAAGGGTGAGTTTAGTCACTCTCGTACCCCCTTCGCCAAGCTCTAATTCATAATTTTTATTTAACAGGCTGATTATAGAATGTGATATATAGAAGGGTTTAAGTCGTTGGGTCGTAATAAGCTTTTTCTTAAAAGTCCTTACAATTCTGTTGGCAGATTTGATATGAATTTCACGTAGTTCTTTGTCATCTACCCAACCTGTCTTATAAAAAAGTCTGCTGGGTGAGACTAAATTAGAAGTAATTTTTCCTAAGTCAAATTCTATAACTGGGTCTTTATAGTAGTCAAAGAGAAACTTGCCTGTCATTTTCCCTGCTCCTTTTGAAGAACATTTGGGCGCAAATTTGTTGTTGTTAATCCAAATTGTAATTCTGTCCGTTTCACTTAACTCTTCAATGGTACTAATCGGCACTGGAACTTCTGAATTAAAAAATGTTCTATCAAATAATATATAACTGTCCGAAAATATTAACTGATTTAATTCATCAGCTATTTCTTCTTTAGTCATAAAGAAATTCAGTTGTCCCATATTTGGTGTAGTCTTTAGGCGTTTTAATGGCACATATCATATTCTTGAAGGAATAAAGCTACCAAACAAGAATTAAACTAATGGCAGTTAGTTTAATGGCACCAATATTCAGCTAAATGTATTAATGATTAAATAAATACCAATCAAAAGGAAATTGTTTGCCTATTTTTCAAGAATTTTGCACTTCAATTTTCAAATATTAAAATGAACAATCCTTCCAGTACATTATTTGATAAAGTTTGGGACTCCCACGTGATTAAGAAGATCGAAGATGGCCCTGATGTATTTTTCATTGATCGGCACTTCATACATGAGGTAACCAGTCCGGTAGCTTTCCTCGGCCTGGAAAGTCGCGGACTTAAAGTTATTTTTCCGGAAAAGACATTTGCAACGGCGGATCATAATACACCCACTATCAATCAACATCTTCCTGTTCAGGATCCCCTGTCGGCAAACCAATTAAAAGCTTTGGAGACTAATTCCTCAAAGTATGGCATTTCACATTGGGGTTTGGGCAATCCAAAAAACGGAATTGTACATGTAGTAGGTCCTGAAAATGGGATTACATTACCCGGAATGACAATTGTGTGCGGCGATTCGCATACCTCAACTCATGGAGCTTTTGGAGCCATCGCATTTGGCATTGGAACCTCCGAAGTGGAAATGGTTCTTTCTTCTCAATGCATCATGCAGCCCAAGCCAAAGAAAATGCGCATAAGGGTAAACGGTAAATTGGGAAAAGCCGTTACACCAAAAGATGTTGTTCTCTATATTATTTCAGAATTAACTGCAGCTGGCGCTACCGGGTATTTTGTTGAATTTGCAGGAGAAGTATTTGAAAACATGAGCATGGAAGGCAGAATGACGGTTTGTAATATGAGCATAGAAATGGGTGCCCGTGGCGGCATGATAGCTCCCGACGAAACTACTTTTGATTACATAAAAGGAAAAGACAAAGCTCCGAAAGGAGAAGCCTGGGAAAAAGCATTGGCTTACTGGAAAACATTAAAAACAGACGAGGGTTCTGTCTTTGATATTGAATACGAATATAACGCTGCAGACATAGAGCCCATGATTACCTATGGCACCAACCCCGGAATGGGGATAGGCATCAGTCAGCATATCCCGGTTTCATCAGAAAAAGGAAGCGGAAAATCGAGTTATGAAAAATCACTTGAGTACATGGGATTCCGGGAGGATGAGGCCATGATGGGCAAGAAAGTGGACTATGTATTTATTGGTAGTTGTACCAACGGACGAATTGAAGATTTCCGTGCCTTTGCTTCGATTATAAAAGGCAGAAAAAAAGCAGACCATGTTACTGCCTGGATCGTTCCGGGTTCACACATAGTGGAACAACAAATTAAAGAAGAAGGAATATTGGATATATTAACGGAAGCTGGTTTCCAGTTGCGCCAACCTGGATGCTCCGCTTGCCTGGCAATGAATGATGACAAAATACCGGCTGGCAAATATGCCGTGAGTACCAGCAACAGGAACTTTGAAGGAAGACAAGGCCCGGGAGCACGGACCATGCTCGCCAGTCCATTAATGGCAGCTGCAGCCGCCGTTATGGGAGTGGTGACTGACCCCAGGGAACTAATACCCGATTAACTGATCAATATGTCCGGAAGACTTAACTAAAAACTATAAAATTCCAAATGGCTTACGATAAATTTACAGTACTTACAAGTACAGCGGTTCCCATGCCCATTGAAAATGTGGATACAGATCAGATCATTCCTGCCAGGTTTTTAAAAGCAACAGAGCGCAAAAATTTTGGAGATAATCTTTTTCGTGACTGGCGATATAATACTGACAATACACCTAAAAAGGATTTCGTGCTTAACAACCCTCTTTATTCAGGTAAGATACTGGTAGGCGGTAAAAACTTCGGCAGCGGCAGTAGCCGGGAGCATGCAGCCTGGGCTATTTACGATTATGGGTTTCGATGCGTGGTATCCAGTTTTTTTGCGGATATCTTTAAAAACAATTCCTTAAATATCGGCCTGCTGCCGGTTCAGGTCAGTGCAGAATTTTTGGATAAAATTTTTAAAGCTGTTGAATCAGATCCAAAAACACAAATTGAAATAACCCTTCCCGAACAAACTATTAAAATACTTTCAACAGGTGATTACGAATCATTTTCTATCACCGGCTATAAAAAGAATAACATGATCAACGGATTTGACGATATAGATTTTATGCAAACACTAAAAGAGGATATCCGGTTACACGCTGAAAAGAGCATCTATTAACTTTCAGGAATGATTGGTAAAATCCGTGTTACTTCCTTATCCTTTCAACATTCACCAGAAATACATAAACTAAAAGTAAATAGCCCGGGGCTGCAAGCTTCATTAGAAAATGCCAACTTCACCACGCTATATTGAAATAATGGATACCACTCTCCGGGATGGAGAACAGACAAGCGGTGTTTCATTTTCAGCATCAGAAAAATTGACTATTACCCAGCTACTATTAACCGAAGTAAAAGTAGATCGGATAGAAATTGCATCTGCACGGGTTTCAGAAGGTGAATTTGAGGCTGTAAAAAAAATTACCAAATGGGCAAAAGCAAATGGCTATTTGAATAAGGTTGAAGTACTGACTTTTGTTGATTCGGATGTTTCGGTACAATGGATGCTTAAGACTGGCGCTAAAGTGATGAACCTGCTGACCAAGGGATCCCTTAACCATTTAACTCACCAGTTAAAGAAAAAACCGGAACAACATTTTGCAGATGTGGCCGAGGTAATTATGTTGGCAAAAAAGAAAGGATTAGAATGCAATGTATACCTGGAGGACTGGAGCAATGGCATGCGTCATTCAAAAGATTATGTATTTCAATTTTTGGATTTCCTGCAGCACCAGCCTGTAAAGAGAATCATGCTTCCAGATACGTTGGGTGTTTTGATACCATCTGAAGTGTTTGAGTTTGTATCTGAAACAGTAGACCGCTATCCCCAACTCCATTTCGATTTTCATGCACATAATGATTATGACCTGGGTACGGCCAATGTACTGGAAGCAGTAAAGGCCGGAGCACATGGATTGCACCTTACAATCAATGGCATGGGAGAAAGAGCAGGAAACGCCCCGCTTGCCAGTGCTATTGCGGTACTCAATGATTTCATGCCTTCCATAAAAACATCTGTTGCAGAAAAATCTTTATACAGTGTAAGTAAACTGGTAGAAACATTTTCAGGATTTCGTATTCCGGTCAACAAACCGGTGGTAGGTGAAAATGTGTTTACGCAAACAGCCGGTATACACGCTGATGGGGATAAGAAAAATAAACTTTATTTCAGCGACTTGATGCCAGAACGATTCGGGCGACAGCGAAGATATGCTTTGGGAAAAACAAGCGGAAAAGCCAACATTGAGAATAATCTTCAACAATTGGGAATCCAACTCTCCGAAACTGATTTGAAAAAAGTGACGCAGCGTATCATTGAATTGGGCGACAGGAAAGAGGTAGTAACTCCTGCAGATCTTCCTTATATCATTTCAGATGTTTTGAACAGTGATGCAATTGAAGATAATGTGCATATTGAAAATTATGTACTCACACATTCCAAAAATTTAAACCCTTCCGTTACACTTCGAATTTGTGTAAACGGAGAAATGTTTGAAGAACATGCACAGGGCGATGGGCAGTATGATGCTTTTATGAACGCCCTGAAAAAAGTTTATAAACAAAAGAAAATAGAACTGCCCTTATTATCAGATTACGCCGTTCGTATTCCGCCTGGCGGAAAAAGCGATGCGTTGTGCGAAACCATCATAACCTGGAGCCTGGGCTATAAAGAATTTAAAACACGGGGATTAGACAGCGATCAAACCGTATCAGCGATAAAGGCAACATTGAAAATGCTGAATACCCTTCATCCTCAATAAATATCATTTCCGGAATTTCATTAATTAAAAAGATATGGCTTCAAAACAGATATTGATTGTGCCTGGTGATGGCATCGGACAAGAAGTAACCTCAGTTGGTAAAAAAGTGTTGGACAAGATTGCTGATAAGTTCGGCCATTCGTTTTCATACGATGAGGCAATGATCGGTCATGTAGCTATTGAGGCAATTGGTAATCCTCTTCCTGACGAATCACTGGAGAAGATGAGGAAAGCTGATGCCGTTTTATTTGGAGCTGTTGGTCATCCTAAATACGATAATGATCCCTCTGCCAAAGTAAGGCCCGAACAGGGATTGCTGAAAATGAGAAAAGAATTGGGTTTATATGCCAACCTGCGACCCATCAAATTATTTGATGAACTTCTTGGAGCATCCAGCATCAAGCCTGAAATTTTAAAAGGCGCTGATATTTTATTTTTCCGTGAATTAACGGGAGACATTTATTTTGGTGAAAAGGGCCGGAAAAATAATGGAGACACAGCTTATGATATTGCAGAATACAGCCGCTATGAAGTAGAACGAATAGGCCGCAAAGCGTTTGATGCAGCAAGAACAAGAAGAAAAAAATTATGTTCCGTTGATAAAGCCAATGTATTAGAAACATCAAGGTTATGGCGGGAAGTAATTCAAAAACTGGCAACTGAATATCCTGATGTGGAAGTAGAACATCAATTTGTGGATGCTACGGCCATGTTGCTTATTAAAGATCCAAGGAGATTTGATGTAGTGGTAACAGCTAATCTTTTTGGAGATATACTAACAGATGAAGCATCCCAAATAGCCGGATCAATGGGTATGCTGGCCAGTGCATCCATTGGCGATAGTACGGGTGTTTATGAACCCATTCATGGATCAGCACATGATATTACCGGCAAAGGAGTAGCCAATCCATTAGCTTCCATCCTGTCCGCCTCTCTATTGCTTGATATATCCTTTGGCATGAAAGCCGAATCAGAAACCATTATCCGTGCAATAGATGAGGTATTAAAAGAAGGTTTCCGAACGATGGATATTGCAGATGACCGGACTTCTAAAGAAAAAATATTGGGAACGGATGCTATCGGGGAAGAGGTTTTAAAGCATATTTAAACTTTAGTATTGCATTAGCAGGAAAAAATATCCTCTTCTGCTCAATTCACATTTTTATCTGCCAGTCTCAGATTCACTTCATTGAGTGGTACACCACCCTTAATTCCAAAGTCCAGGGTTCGTATAGGGAATG
>JBPPMM010000608.1:0-5721 GCA_051306075.1 Chitinophagaceae bacterium | reverse complement strand
TCTCGTGGGCTCGGAGATGTGTATAAGAGAAAGAGTTTATTCTTAAGGTAATGTAAAAGGACGCATTATAGGCTTTTATTTATGCACAAGTCTCAAAGGGGTTAAATGACCTGTAGCTTAATAATAGATTGTTAAATTAAGCTTGCTGAAATTCTTTTTAATTTGCATCATGCATTTATCTTTTTTCAACCCCCAATAATATAATAAAGCTCCAAAAGCATTTGCATGAAACAGCTCGCTACATTCCGGGTAAAACAATTACAAAAAACAGCTTCAGTTGAATTGCTTTATGGTGACCTTAGTGCGATACCATCTAAGCATGCTACCGATATATTGGTCATGTCTGCCTTCCCCGGAAATTATATTGCATTAAAAGGAAGTCTTATTTATGCTTTGAATGAAAAGGGGCTGAGTGTTGAATCCCTGTCCCGCGATAAAGAAACGGACCTGCGGCACACTCTGAATTGCTGGCTAAGCAAACCGCTGTCATTAGCCGATCAGCAAAAATTTAATTTTAAAAAAATACTTTGTTTTGAACCCGGAGAAAAAATAAAGGAACCGGATGAAGTGGTGGGTGATATTTTTCGCTGTATCAATAGTTTTGCCTTCGACGAGGATAATAATGAGCTGGCGATGCCCATCATAGGTACCGGTTATCAGCAGGTGAGCCTCGATAAAATGTTACCCGCACTTTTAACCGCCTGTCATTTCTGGTTAAGTAATGGATTGCCTCTTCAAAATATTAAACTGGTGGTGCACGATAAAGAAAAAGCGGAGCAGGCCCTTGGCTTATTCAATGAGTTTAAAAAAACAATTTCGCAAAAGCCTGCGCAGAAATTCAAAAAAATTAATTCCAATTCAAAACCAATGCTGGCTCCTTTACCGAAACGATATGATTATTTCCTGAGCTATGCACATACTCATTCAAAGGATATTCAGTTGTTTGTAGAGGAGTTGAAAAATAAGAATAAAAAACTTTCCGTGTTTTATGACAAGGACAGTATACCACCCGGCGGCCTTTGGATACAGCAGATATCAGCAGCTATACAACAGGCGGACCAGGTGCTTATCTTTCTTTCCCCCGATTATGATCAGTCGCCTGTGTGCTGGGATGAATTTCAATGCGCCAAACTGATGGAGTATAACCTGAAAAAAAGTATTATAAAGACTGTTTATCTATATGGACACCAGCAATCTCCTATGCCGCTGATCATGGGCATTTACAGTTATATTGATTGCCGCGAAGGGAATAAAGAAAAGCTGAAACATTGTGTGGAAACCCTGGTGAAATAGAAGGCACGCACTTCAAAATAATTCATACCGCAGGGCACAGGGACACACAGTTTGCCCACTTACCCGCTCCACTTTTAAGGCAAACCTGGAAACCATTTATCTGATCTCTTCGCAATTAAACAGGTGTTAAGCCATAGCATGTGTTGTTTCCAGTTCTGTTAAAAATGCATCATGCGTAATGGGATGCGAAAACATCGGATAGGTAAATTTTATTGCTGCTTCCTGTTCTTCCTGGCTGGTTGCGGCGGTGCAATCAACCAGTGTATATACATGGAAACCTTTTTCATACCCTGTTCTCATGGTGCTCTCCACGCAACAGTTCGTTAAGAACCCGGACAATACCAGGTTTTCGATGCCTTTACTGCGCAGAATAAAATCAAGATTGGTACTGGCAAAAGTATCCAGTCCGCGTTTTCCTTCCACTACAATATCTCCTTCCTGTGGTTCCAGTTCGTCAACAATTTTGCCACCCCATGATCCTTTTATAAACGCATTGGTATCAACAACACCCTTTAAAATTCCATAAGGATGTTCCGTAATTTCAAAATAGCCTTTCACAAAATGAATAGGAGCATGCAAAATAGTAACCCCCGCATTTCGTGCCGCCTTAATGGTTTTAACCATATTGTTCAGCATACCCGATGATTCCATAACTGGTTTTACGGCTCCATGAAGAGCGCCGCCTTCAGAAGTAAAATCATTCTGGAATTCGATTAAAACAAGTGCAGTTTTTTGAGGATTCATAACTGTAGATTTTTTATGATGAAAAAATACAAGCTAATAAAAGGGCAGGTATTTCAATTGTTCTTCAGGTTCCGAACAGTGTTAATGGAAGGTACTAAATAAAATTTGTAGCGACTTTTCTCCGATGCCGGCGCCGAAGCCAAAAAAGAAGTAATGTGAAGTATATAACAAACCCGTCATCCTACTTTATTCAGAATGACATTTCAGAGGTCCCTGTATGGCGGCAAAATGCATTGAATAGGATTGCGATGATTGTTACACATAAATTTATTATTTATACATTTTTTCTAATCCATCTTTGAGATATTGAGGTAAATTTTTTTGTGATTTTATTCCGGCAAGGAAGGTTTTGTCATCAGCAACGGTAATACTATCGAGTTTCATTTTTTCCACTATCTCAGATAGCGGTTTAGATGGCGCACGGCGCACAGGAGCAACTGCACTTGCCAATCTTAATTTCTCTCCTTCCAGTTCATCGTTGTGATCCAATACCAAAAACCATTGGGGATTTGCATCCGCATTCAAAATGGAAAGTGCTCTATGTGGACGTGTCTCCAACTTTTTTGCAAGCCCGGGCAGATCATTTAGTCCATCTTTTAATCTTTTTATAGCGGCACTCAAATCTAAATTGCCTACCACCTGATCAGCAGTAGTCTGCTGCAGGTATATCTTATATTTTATTTTATTTACTTTGATACTCTCCTTAACTGTCGTCCATTTATTCATTAAACTTTCATGGCCATACCTTGGCACCCCGTTTATCACAACTAATGAGATAGAAGACTCTGATCTGTTTAAAAATGACTGGTAGGCATCGCCTGTTTTACCTTTCATCACCATAATATCCGCCCTTTTGCCATTCTCAATACTTCCCAGCACTTTATCCCATTTTAAGATACGTGCCGCATTTATAGTAGCCAGCGCAAGAATATCGGCATCGTCATTCATAATACCCAATTCCTTACTTACCAATCTTGCAACTTTCAATTCTCCAAATAAGTTCTTGCTACCTGAGGGTGACCAGTCTGATCCAATACCTACCAACAATTTATTTTTTACAGCCGAAACTATATCGGCCGTTTGGCCATATAGCAATAAATTACTCAAGGGTGACCATATCATGGAAGCGTTTTTTGCTTTCATCCTTTTGAAATCATCATTCTTTAATGCTACACAATGAATGCCTGTCAGCGCATCAGTAATGGCCCAATCACCATTACTTAATTTCAGATCAGTAAAATGTTTACGAGCTGCGTCATCTGTACCCTCGCTAAGATGCAATAAAAGGCAGTACTGTTTTTTTAGCCGCTGGTAAAATTTTTCAACAAAAGCGGATTCGACATCGGATATTTTTGCCAATGCCTCCGGCAGATCCGCATCATCTGTATTTTCTACATTCCGAACGATTCCCCGGTAATATTTTTGAATACCATTATTACTAAACAGGGCAATACCCTGCGATGTGGTTACCCCACCCATTACGCATTTGCATTCTACATATCTTACTATGGCTTCTACAAAGCCGGGTGTTTTGCCCAGTACATTCATGGGGCCACTAATGATTTTACGGTATTCAGGTGTACCTGCCCACTGATCTCTATTAGTATATTGCTTTGGCACCTGCCATAGACGAAGTATATTATAGCTAAGATGATTGTGTAGTTCTATTAACCCCGGGTAAATTGTTCCATTTGTATTGACTGTCTCTATCCCGTTAAAATCTGCGGGAGGCGGAGCGGTAGTTTTTTTAACGGCTATAATGCATCCTTTATTAATGTAGATTATTCCATCATCAATGATACTACGGTTGTTGTCCATCGTTACAATTCTTCCCCGCAAAGCATATTGGGGACCATCCAGTGGATCTATTGGGATCTTAGGCATAAGTGGTATTTTATGGTTGAGGAGATTTCCAGGTAAGTGTAAAATCATCTCCGGAAGGACGGCTTACACTGTTCATTCCGCCGGATCCGCCGGTGCGAAGCCAGCTTTCGTCACCTAAAAAATCCGCCGTTCCAAATGGAAAGTCCCTTCGGGGTACAGGCGAATAATCAGATTCTTCAATCTTACTACCGTATAATGGTAAAGCATTATTGCCGTCAGGATCTTTTGCAACAATAGCTCTTAATGCTGTAATCACCCGGTTCCAATCGGCAGTTAACCTGGCTTCATCAAACCTATAACTCGGGTGATAGGTTTCTAAAACAGGAGTACTACCTTTTCCTGTCCATAAGCTGATGGTTTTTTTAGCAATCTCTCCAAAAGCAACGATGGCCTGTAAGCTATGACCTGTTGCTTTTCTAAATACTTTATTACGCCATTTGGTATGTACCGGATCAGAAAGCAATTGTATTCCGTCAGATAAATTTGATGGATGTAAGGAATAGATAAAACCATTCAGACAAACATAGGATTTAGTAATGCCGATCTTTGAAAGAAATCCCTGCACCCGCTGGCCGGCATTGCCAATCAATGCCCGCCCCGCAATTCGCTCTGTTGGGCCGGGATCAGAAGCTACACATAAAATCTTAGCCGATTTATCCAGGCGGCCACGATAAAAAACAGGCCCCCAATTGAACCAGAAGAGATCTTTTACCGGGGTATAATCAGGATGCTGCATCAATAGCTTTGCCATAGCAGCTGATGGACCTTTATCATATTCTATCGCCATTGCAGTAAATTTTTTTGCCTACTCTTTAATGGGATTTTCGGCTGACTCCGTTATGCTTGTTTGCATTTCATATTTAAGAAATAAAATTCCCGTAAGAATAATAGGGTACACATGATGTAAGATCAATGCAGGGGTTTGTATCTTAACGAAGCAATCAAATACTTAATCACTCCCCATCAACCGTCATGCAGGCGGCAGAGAATCAAATCAATCTTTGGTGAATCCAAGTTAATAAGAAATTTTTGCTTCTTGGGCAAGTCCTTCCCTGGATACTTGGTAGAGCTGCTCCGATAGCTACCGGATCGTTGGCTGATATAATTTTCATTTTAACACCGGGTTTCAATAGATAAGAAAAGCAACATGCCTTTGCTTATACTGTAAACAGCTATGATATCGCATCATTTAATCAAGCTGACGTTTAAAAAAAATTCCGGCATCCAATTACGAATGGCGGTCTAATTAATATTTTGAGGTGCTGGAAAAAGCCCAAAGGGCTTTAATATTAATAACCCTGGGTTTCACCCGGGGTTATTAACTATGGGTCTATCTACAACCCCGGCAGGGGTTGAATTGAATATAATGGCTACAATAAATACTTTTCATCAAATTCAATATCATTTTCAATTAACAGCCGCTTGAATTCATCATAGAAACTTTGTGTTTTATGATGTTCTTTTTGATTTTTAATCATCCACTGGTTTCAACAGTGGTTATTCATATTCAAGCCATTCGGGCTAACAAGCCCTGGCAGCAACAATAAAGTATAATATGTTGTTTAATTGATTATGCAAAAAAAGCAAAATTGAATTCAGCATCTCAAAATATTAATTATCCAAATAGCGGTCTCTTGCAGCTGTTCGATATGAAGCACCCAACTCCCATTTTTGTGGTTCTATATTTGCATTCCCGTTGACCGGAGTGGTTTATCGTTTATTGTTTTTTGTTCATGGTTATTTACAGCAGTTAAAGTCTTCTTGTATTGTTTAGGATTTATTTCGAAACCATTATTGCAA
>JBPPMM010000605.1:0-2293 GCA_051306075.1 Chitinophagaceae bacterium | reverse complement strand
GATATGGAATGGGATTTTGGAACGCCCTGGTACCGTCCAACACGAATTTTACATGTAACCAGTGGCGGCGAATTTGGATGGCGTCCCGGTACAGATAAATGGTCAGCTTCCAATGCAGATAATCTGCCTCCTGTATTAAATGTTGGCCAGGGTTCACCCACCAGTTTCTTTAATGGACAGAATGCCCGCTTTCCTGAAAAATATCGTAAATCATTATTTGCCTTTGACTGGAGTTTTGGAATTATCTATGCTATTCAAATGGAGCCGGACGGAGCTTCTTATAAAGCAAAGGGTGAAGAATTTGTTTCAGGTTCACCATTGCCTTTAACCGATGGAGTTATTGGCCCGGATGGCGCCCTTTATTTTCTCACCGGTGGACGGAGGATCACTTCCGATCTCTACCGCGTTTATTATAAAGACAACAAGGAGCCTGCTGAAAAACTGGAGGAAGTGAATCTTAATGAAGAACAAAAGATCAGGAGAAAGCTGGAGGAATATCATGGACAGGTAAATTCAGGTGCAGTAGAATATGCATGGCCTTATTTAAAACATGCCGATCGTTTTATTCGCTTCGCTGCCAGGATTGCGATAGAAAATCAGCCGTTAAACCAATGGCAGGAGAAGGCGTTGAACGAAAAAGATCCTGTTATATTAACCCAGGCCATGATTGCCCTGGCAAGGCAGGGAAATCCCGACCTGAAAACATCAGCTATCAGTTCACTGACACAAGCTGATTATGCTCAGCTTTCTGAATCTCAAAAAATAGATTTGGTTCGTGCATTTGAATTGGTAATCTCCCGGATGGGAATGCCGGATGCAAACCAGAAAACTCTGATAGCAAATTATCTCAATCCTCATTATCCGGCAGAGAGTAATGAATTAAACAGGAGCCTGAGTAAAGTGTTGCTTTATATTGATGCACCGCAAGCAGTAGAAAAAACAATGGGCTTGCTTGCTTCAGCAAGCGATGAAACTTCAGGTGAAAATACACTCTCTCAATCTTCTGATCTTATTCTGCGTAATCCTCAGTATGGGATGGATATTGCTAGCATGCTTTCTAAAGTGCCGCCGCGGCAGCAAACATTTTATGCAACAGCATTAAGCCAGGCAAAAACCGGGTGGACTCCGGAATTGCAGGAAAAATATTTTCAATGGTTTTATGGAGCATTTAAATACAAGGGAGGGCATAGTTTTGTTGGATTTATTGATAGGGCCCGTAAAGCAGCATTAGGTAATGTGCCCAGGGCTAGGTTTGCTTATTTCAACACCATATCCGGCGATTCCTTGTTAACCCCCGGTGGTATCTATGTAGCAGATGGAGTGCAACAGCCGGTGGGTCCGGGAAAAAGATGGAAATTGGAAGAAGCTGCCGCCGTAGCAGATAGCGGAATTGCCAACCGCAATTTTGAAAAAGGGAAAGCTATGTTTAACGCTACGCTTTGTAGTTCCTGTCACACCATGAATGGTGAAGGTGGTGTTTCGGGTCCCGATCTTACTCAATTGGGTACACGTTTTTCTTACAAAGACATGCTGGAATCAATTATAGATCCATCCAAAACAATTTCGGACCAGTATGGAGCAACTGTATTTTATCTTAGGCAAGGTGGTTCTGTATTAGGCAGACTGATAAGTGAGGACGATGATAAATATATAATTTCTCAAAACCCCTTCGCCCCGCAAACAACAAGGGAGCTATTAAAAAAAGAGGTATTACGAACCAGGGTTTCGGAAGTATCTCCAATGCTTCCGGGAATGATCAACCGGCTGAATGCTGAAGAGCTAAAAGATTTGCTGGCTTATCTTAAATCCGGCGGAAATAAACAGGATACTATTTTTTCGAAGTAGAAAATAATCAACAGAAATTAAAATACTTTTTATAAAAGAAATTAATGAACAATGAAAATTGAATTTGCATAAAAAGTTGAATGGTGCATTAGGATAGAGGTATTGTAACCTTGCTTGCCACAGAATATGAATAATAAGAAAGAAATAAATCTACAACCAGGCTGGGAAGATAAAATATCCAACCCGGCACAACTGGGCGGTATAGAAACCTCGGTCATTGATAATGGTCCGGGCAGGGGAACCCGAATTGCGTGGTTCAATACGGGTACAGGTTTACGGTATAAAATTGTTTTAGACCGGGCAATGGATATCGCAGATGCATTTTATAACCAGCATAGTCTTACTTGGCTGAGTCATGCAGGTATCACAACTCCACAACCTTTTTCAGATAAGGGATTAGACTGGCTGCGCACTTTTGGAGGAGGACTATTAGTTACCTGCGGATTGG
>JBPPMM010000579.1:0-2500 GCA_051306075.1 Chitinophagaceae bacterium | reverse complement strand
CACGAACGTCCTTCATTTACTTTCGATCCGCTTTTTCATGCAGGATGTTATTACGTTCAGGAAGCCAGTAGTATGTTTTTAGAACAGGCATTGTCGCAAACTATGGATCTTACTAAACCGGTAAAAGTTCTGGATCTGGCTGCGGCACCCGGGGGTAAGTCAACGCATATTCAATCCTTGATTTCTAAAGATAGTTTGTTGGTGAGTAATGATGTCATTAGATCCCGTGCAAATATTTTGAAAGAGAATATTATCAAATGGGGATGCAGCAATGTGATGGTTACTAATAATGATCCCAGGGATTTTGCGAAACTGGAAAATTACTTTGATGTAATTGTTATAGATGCTCCTTGCAGTGGGAGTGGATTGTTTCGCCGGGAACCGGCCGCTATTGAAGAATGGAGTTTGAACAATGTGCAATTATGTAATCAAAGGCAACAAAGAATTATTGCTGATGTTTGGCCTGCATTAAAAAAGGATGGCGTTCTCGTTTATTCCACCTGCTCTTATTCCCAAGAAGAAAATGAAGAGATAATAAGCCGGATGGCAGCGCAACTATCCGGAGAAATCTGCCATCTTTCATTCGATGCAGATTGGGGAATTGTGCCATCAGGAGGAGGTTATAGATTCTGGCCTGATAAAGTAAAGGGGGAAGGTTTTTTTATGGCCTGTTTTCGAAAGAATGATGGTGAGAAAGAAACAGTATTGAAAACAAAAAATAAACCAGTATCCGCAACAAAAAATGATGAAATGATTATAAAGAAGTGGACTGATACCAGCAGCAGCCATTTTATTAAATATAAGGATACGGTGTATTCCTGGCCGCCTGATCTTGTTAATGATTTCAGTTTGTTATTAAGTTCGCTGGGAGTTATTTATTCCGGAACGATTATTGGGGAAATTGTGCGGGAAAAACTAGTGCCTGACCATTCACTTGCAATGAGTAACCAGGTAAATAAATTGATTGAATCCAAGTCTTTGAATTACGGGCAAGCTATTAATTACCTGAAAAAAAATGATCTTCAATTAGAAGATCTTTCAAAAGGATGGAAGTTGGTCAATTATAATGAGTACACATTGGGTTGGATCAATGTATTGAATAACCGGATTAATAATTATTACCCTAAGCACAATAGGATTTTAAAAGACTTATAACAGGATTAAAATAGAAAATCCACATCTTTGGCCATCAAATTCGTTATCATGAAGAAATTACTTGCCATTATTATCATATTCATCGCTGTTGCTTTTAATGTAATGGCCCAGCCGGGTGAGTTGATAATAAAAAATGGAAGCAGAGGATTATACATCGATCATGAAGTAACACCAAGCCAGGGCCTTTTTGCGATTGGACGTTTGTATAATGCCCATCCGAAATTTATTGCCAGTTTTAATAATATGGATTTGAATGAAGGACTCGCTATCGGGCAGATTATTCAAATTCCTTTAAGTGATACCAATTTTACTCAGCTATCAAAAAAAGGCAAGCCTGTTTATTATATTGTAGGTCCAAATGAAGGATTGTTAAAAGTGAGTAATGCGAATAAAAAGGTTACCATGCAAAAACTTCGGGATTGGAACCGGCTCACCAGCGATAATATGACTGCAGGCAGCAAACTTATTGTTGGTTTTTTGGTAGTGGATGAAGCAAATGCTGCGGTTTCTAAAAATCCGGTTCAGCAGCAGCCAGTGAAGCAACAAGAGAGTCCATTAATAGTAAAACAAATTCCTGAAAAAAACATACCGGTTAGTACGGAACAAAACGAGAATAAACAGGTGGCAAAATCCGTGACAATCGAAAATAATCCGGTAAAAAATGATTCCCCTGTAACTCAGGTTTTACAGGAGAAAAATGAAGAAGCAAAAAATCCTGAACCTGCTTTTGCCAAAGCGGAAGGAAATAAAACAGCAGATGGAGAAGGTTTTTTCAGGATACATTTTGAACAGCAGTTGAAAGAAACCCCGGCCTCAAAGAATAACACGGTTACTGCAGGAATTTTTAAAACAACAAGTGGCTGGCAGGATGGTAAATATTATTTGTTGATAGATCAGGTGGCTACCGGTACCATAGTAAAAGTGATTAATCCCGATAATAATAAAATAATATATGCAAAGGTGTTGGGTGAAATGAACGGCATACGCCAGAATCAGGGTTTCGATATACGCATCAGCAATGCAGCGGCATCTACTTTGGGGATTTCTGATGCAGATAAATTTATTGTGCAAGTAAACTACTAGGGTAGTAACCTGTGCAGATTCAGAACCTATAGCCGCGAAGAAATTCTTCTGTACTCATTCTTTTTTTTCCTTCCAGTTGCAATTCCATTACCCGGATATATCCATTATTGCAGGCAAACCTCAAATGCGTTTTTCCATCCGTTTCATAACTACCTGTAACTATATCATCCGGTAAAGGAGAAGAATTTTCCTTTTCACTGCGGTATATCTTCAGCATTTTTTTATTCAGATATGTAAATGCTCCGGGGAAAGGGGATAGGCC
>JBPPMM010000576.1:0-1975 GCA_051306075.1 Chitinophagaceae bacterium | reverse complement strand
ACAGATATCAATTATTCTGTAACAATAAACCTTCCTGCTGCAGGTAATTTTACAATACAAAATCGAAGTATATTTTATCAAAAAAATAAAATTCTATTTATGACTACAAGAAATATACAACAGGAAATTTTGTTCTTTACTGAAACAACGCTGGCCCAATTTGAATTAAGATCAAATGATGCCGTCTCCGGATCTTCTTCGCCAACAGACCAAACGGAAGATGCCCTTTGGAACGGCATGTTGTTTGAAATACATCCGGAATTAATTATGGAAAACCAGGAAAAGAAAAATTTCTTCCTGTGGCAGGTCCATAATTATGGCTCATTTACCTGTATTAATATAGGTAATTGCCCGGCACAAGTGGATCAGCATTTTTCTATTAATCCATATCAGTTTATGCCAAAAAAATTTATTAACTAAAATACAATGAAGACAATGGAACCATTAAAATTTAAGACAACGATCAAGTGTGAAGGTTGTATAGCTCAATCAACCCCTTTTCTTAATAAAACAGCAGGAGAAAATAATTGGGAAGTGGATACAAAAAATCCCAATAAAATTCTGACTGTATCAACGGATAATCCAATTTCTGAAGAGGAAATAATAAAAGCCGTGGAGGCTGCAGGATTTAAGGCAGAAAAATTAGAATGATTCATTTTGAGGTTTAAGGATGATTTGGTAAGCGAAGCCGGGAAATATCCCGGCTTTATGACATTTCCCAATTGCTGGAAACGGTGAGATTTTATATTAAGCAAGCCAATGTTCAGAATACGGAATATCAATAGCTGCTTCAATTGTTTTGATACATCTCCGAAATTTCAATTGATAGAAACATATTTTTTGTAGTTATGAAAATATACCGCTTTAACTATTAAATTAGAAATGCTCTCTGCGCTTTATTTCAAAGTAAACGCAATATAATTTCCACCGGGTTTGAGACCTCTTCCACCACCTGCAGCTATTACTAAATACTGTTTCCCATTAACATGATAGGTAATAGGCGTGGCGAAACCTCCGGCCGGAAGTTGATATTCCCATAAAACTATACCCGTCTTTTTATCAAAAGCCCGAATTTTTTCGTCCCTTGTACCTGCTATAAAAACAAGTCCTCCTGCTGTTACGATAGGTGCTCCATAACTTTCAGTACCCGTAATGGGGATACCTTTTTTTGTCAATTCAGGAAACTCACCTAATGGGACACGCCATAAATAATCACCGGTATTAAGATCAATGGCATTGAGTGTTCCCCATGGAGGTTTCACTCCGGGGTAACCATTGGGGTCAAATAACTTTTTCCATACTTTAACGGCATAGGCAGGTTTAAATCCAAAAGCCTTATTGTTTTTTTCGCTTGTATCAACACGTTCCCTGGCTATTTGCTTTGGATCTTTTGCCGCCTGGGGATGTAATAAAAAATTAGTAATAGCATCCCGGTCATAATCAGATAGTCGTTGAAAAGACGGCATCCTTCCGCTGCCTGTTTTTAAGAGCGACTGAATTTCTTCCGGCGTACGTTTCATTCCTATGTCAGTGAGATTTGGAAAGTCAGTTCCACTTCCTTTTCTGTCCGGGCCATGGCATGCAGCACAATTAAGCGTATAAAGTATATTTCCCTGAGATGCACTGGCCAGATCTTTGTTTAAGGCAGCGGTATCTATCAGTTGAGTTACCCAGGGATTGTCATTGGCATTTTGATAAAAGATACCATC
The DNA here is from genome assembly GCA_051306075.1 of Chitinophagaceae bacterium. GTDB lineage: Bacteria > Bacteroidota > Bacteroidia > Chitinophagales > Chitinophagaceae > Terrimonas_B. Next base: position 266 of record JBPPMM010000576.1, on the reverse strand, counting down.
CGGATCAACCGCATTACCACCCCATTCCGCTCCTCCGCTATATCCAAAAAGCAATGTTCCTTTTATACTTTGAGGAGTAAATTTATTATCTGACCGGAATTGTTGGTATTGATCTTTGATATAGTTATGAGCCTCTGGTGAAATATCCGAAATATCTTCTTCTGAAAATACCTGGCGGGAAAATGGTAGCGGCTTTAACGGATACTTTTGAGTGGGCCAGGGATGCTCGCCGGGTACCCCATCTGTCGGTACAGCCCGTTCTTCTA
>JBPPMM010000567.1:0-20831 GCA_051306075.1 Chitinophagaceae bacterium | reverse complement strand
ACATTTAACTGCTCAAAAGGGAATGACTGCCTTTGTAATTTAAGAAGGGTAATAAAAAAAATGAATAGGTTTAAATTTTCTATTCTGTCATTATTTTTAAGTTGTATATGTATCACAGGGCTATTAATTTTTAATAATATTCTTGCCCGCACATACCTTTCTTCCGATGCTAAAACGCAGGCATTATTTGGCCTTATCGAATTTAGCCGGCTTAATATCAAATTGTATTTTATTCCTATATTATTGGCGTCAGTGATATTTGGAATTATGGCGATAAGGACTAATGAAAGAAAATGGTTAGTTATTGGTAGTATAATTGGGTATACAGTAACCATTAATTTATTCTTTATTCGGGTTTGGACATTTATGATCTGAGACCAACATCTGTTGTAACAAGTTTATCATCAGAGAAGTAAAATCAATTTTGCCGTTTTATCTTACACACTTACATTTGCGCCGGAGAGATGGCAGAGCGGTCGAATGCGGCGGTCTTGAAAACCGTTGAGGTGAAAGCCTCCAGGGGTTCGAATCCCTTTCTCTCCGCTGAATCACTATTCAAACTTTATTAAATCCTTGCAAACTCAATGTAGGCAAGGATTTTTTATTTTGCACTCCTCAAATCATTCAGAATCTCTCAAAGAAATGGGTCAAAAGAAGACCTTTTTCAGTTTAACTTCGAGGTCTCACCAAATGGATGAAACTATTAACAGTCATCTGCGATTATATCTAATAAACATAAATAGTATACTTACACTGTCGATGAGAGTTGTATTTCTTGCTGCAAAAGCTGGCACTCATTAAAAAGGTTATCAATGTTTTGTTTTACTTCAGTTGTAAATAAGCCAGGTTTCTGCCTTATTACTGTTGTGATTTTTATCCCCCTTTTCTGCAGATAATATTTTGCAATAATAGGATAGACATAATGTACAATGTCCATGTTCCTGTTCAAAAACTGCTGCACTTTGTCCACCTCTGCCAATAATTCGGAATTATTATAATTCTCGCAAAGCCATACAATAAGTTCGGGCCAGAAGTTTCCCTGGATGCACGACAGCCCTGAAGAGCCAGCCCTGAGTGAGTTAACGGCATGTCCCAGGTAAGCGTCATAAAAACCAAATTGCGGGTTTATAGAAGCAGTTTGCTTCAGTTTTTCTCTTACATCACCAATGTTGCAACAAGTGTCCTTATGATAAATTACTCTCCCTGTTCCAACGAATTCTTTTAGTTGACGAGGTGGAATCAATCTTTTATATTCCACAGGGCATTCATAAAAACCCAAGGGTATATTCTCTGTCAAATTCAATAATTCATACATTCTTTCAGTGAAGACCATATCTGACTCAGTTTCCGCAGCCAGCATATTTGAATTGACTATTACCGCCTGAGTTCCCTGATCGTATATTCTTTTAACAAATTCAGCTTGTTCCAGTATTGTTCCTTTAAAAGTACCTGTTGCCATGACAGGAATGGAACTATTGGCGATTTTGACAACATGTGCAACAATATCCAATCTTTCGGAATCGCTCAATTCAAACATTTCGCTGGATAGACAATTCGCAAATAACCCCGCGGCGCCAGATTTTATATACAACTCTGTTATGGCAGTTAACCCATCATAATCAACCTCCCCAGTTTCCAGAAAAGGAGTAATCATGACAGGGATGAATTTTTTCTTTACTTCATTCATACTTTCAATTATAAAATTATTCATTTTGAAAATCTGAGATTTTCTACCTTTCAAATTTCTCTTTCTCTTTTTTCCTGAATCTTGTAAGCATCAGGCCTGATAAAAAAATTACCAGTGTACCCACCACAATCACCATCTGTATATGAAACGGGCTCCTGAGATAAGCATACTGTTCAGGAATATTATTCGAAAAAGTCATCCACAGTATTACCAGAAGCCCTATGATTGTTGCAGTAACAGCTTCCATATTTTTTGTTCTGTGCCCTACTATCCCCAATAAGAAAAGACCCAATATGCCACCCGCAAAAATTCCGGACAACTGCCACCATATATCCAGGATACTCTTGATACCAATCATACTCACACCTGCGCCCATACCCAATAATCCTGCAGCAACTGTTCCTATCCGAAGGACTTTCAGATTTTGCCTGTCAGAAATATCCTTTTTCAAATAACGCTTGTAAATGTCTTCTGTAAATACAGTTGCAGATGCGTTCATTCCGGAACTAATAGTGCTCATTGCTGCAGCAAGTATTGCAGAAATAATAAGCCCAAGCAAACCTGCGGGAATCCTTGACACCATAAAATGTGGCACCACTTTATCTCCATAATCTGAAGGACTAAGTGTAGATGCAAGTTCTGAAATACTTTCAGGAGTAGCAGATGCGGGTAGTTTTGAGAGGGCCGTTTGATACCGGATACTCTCCATAAGTTCAGGATGCACCTGGTAATACGCATAAAGACATGTGCCTATTATAAAAAATAAAAAGGAAACGGGAACATAAAACCATACACTCAGCCATACGGATTTCGAAGCTTCACCTGAGGATTTTGCCGTATGGTATCTTTGCACATAATTCTGGTCCATACCAAAATTGTTAAGATTAATGAAGAATCCATATAGTAATATCACCCAAAAAGTCGACTTGTCTAACCCTCCTGTAAAACTGCCTAAACTAAATTTATCATCTCTTTGACCTATTTTGATAATTGCTGATACCCCCCCGGGCATATCAGCTATTATCAAATAAATAATCAGTAATGCCCCAACTGTAATAAGAATAGCCTGCACTACTTCAGTCCATATTACAGCCTCCATTCCCCCCACAACTGTATACACAATAATACAAATACCCATTATGAACATAATCACAGCCATATCATAACCGGTCAGGGCCTGCAAAGTGAGAGCAATACCAAAAAAGATAGACCCCATTCTTGCTAACTGGGTCAGCAGGAAACAAATCACCGCATAGGTTCTTGCCCATGGACCAAACCGGTGTTCGAGATGGCTATAGGCAGATACATCACCATAGCGGCGATAAAAGGGAACAAAATATTTTGAAGCAACCCATGCAGCCAATGGAAGTGAAATACTAAAGACAAAGGCATTCCAGTTACTACCATATGCCTTTCCGGGAACACCTATAAAAGTATTACTGCTTAAAAAAGTTGCATAGATAGAAAGTCCAACAGCCCACATCGGTATTTTTCCTGATGCCTTTGTAAACTGATCTGAACTTTTCTTCTTTCTCGAAAAATAGAAACCCACCAGCATCATGATGACCAGGTACACAATTATTATTAATACATCCAGTAGTGGCAGATTACTCATTGGCTTATAATAAAACAAACATACACTGATTAAAAAATGGAATTATAGAATATTCCCCAGGTTTTGTAGGATTTTATCATTATTTATATTTTCTGACAACTGAAACAACCGACTAATTTTGTTAGGCTTCAATATGAAATAAGCACTAAAGAATATTCATAGGAAGAATTCCCGACACTTATTAGCATTGTCGATAAGATAATGATAGCTGATTTTCTTACTTTCATTATATTTAAGGTTATTGCAAAATGCCTCCACATTTTCTTAAAGTACCCTTCAGGCTTCAAAGTTCCTATGCTATCAGACTTGATAAGCAGCTTTCATATCCCCAGAAATAAGTCAATTCAGAAAGTGCAAAACAAAAAAAATCCTTCGCATCTCTAACATCCGGGAAGTAAATTTTGTATGTGAGGTGTAAAAAACAGGGGAATGCCTGATTTCCCTGTAGAACAAAATGGCTATGATGAGGGTTATCTTGAAGTGCTGCCTTGCTGAAACAGTTCGTGCAATGAAAAAAGGAATAGCAAGTATGAAGCTGTGAACGGGTTTTTTTCTTGAGCGTATTATCAATATTAAAATAAAAATAAGAACCTTTAACTTTAATAGCATGAAATTATCAGCAACATTTATAACTATTCTGTTCTTTATAAATTGTATAAGTGCACAAACAACGCCGGCACGATTAATTATTCGCGGAGATGATATGGGTTTTGCACACGCCGGCAATCTGGGTTTAATTGAATCCTATAAAAACGGTATTGAAAAATCAATCGAAGTATTAGTGCCATCTCCCTGGTTTCCTGAAGCGGTACAACTACTAAAGGAAAATCCCGGTGTTGATGTGGGTGTCCATCTTACCTTAACAAGTGAATGGGATAATGTAAAATGGCGCCCGTTAACGGACTGCAAAAGCCTAACGGATGCAGCAGGTTATTTCTACCCCATGATCTGGCCGAATAAAAGTTATCCCAACAGGAATTTACTGGCGCATGAATGGAAACTGGATGAAATAGAAAAAGAATGGCGTGCACAAATTGAACTGGCTTTAAAAGAAATACCCCGCATCAGCCATATTTCGGGACACATGGGTTGTACCGGAATGGATGAACAGGTAACCGCCCTGGCCAGAAAATTAGCGAAGGAATATAATATAGATATAGAACCAAAAGATTTTAATGTAATTGGTGTTGGTTATAATGGTGCACATACAACAAGCGCAGAAAAGATAAAAAGTTTTATTGACATGCTTGATGCCTTGCTAACCGGTAAAACTTATTTGTTTGTTGATCATCCGGCAATAAATTCACCTGAGTTACAGGCAATACATCATGTAGGTTATACAAAAGTTGCAGAAGACAGGCAGGGTGTGGTGGATTTGTTTACGAGTTATGAGGTAAAAAAAATCATTCAGCAGAAAGGTATACAATTGATCAGCTACAAAGATTTATTGAAGTAATGGCTACAGCACATTTTGATATTGTGCAGCATCATCAATCACCAATACCCAATCCTGTCCGTAACCAGTTGAAGGGGGAATGAATTTCTGAAGGCCTTTATTTTTCATTGTTCCAATTTCAATTGTTTTTCCCCTGCGTGGATCATACCAGTAGGCGTGTAATGTTTCCCCTTTAATTTTATTTAAATGTACCGTAAAAGGTTTTCCTGCCGATGTATAAATAAATGCATAATCGGTGCCTCGTGTTGCTTGTATGCGTTCAGCAGGAACGTAATTATTTTCTTCAATGAGTGACTGATCAGGAATTCTATCAAGCATTGGATGTGATTCAATAAGCTTTCTTACAAATTGCATTTGGCTTGCGCCGGGTAAATTCAATGCTTCATACCAATACATATGCGGTCCATTTACTGGCTCATGTTTGGGTGAAAACATTTGCCAGACATCATGACAACCATACGTGTGCCCGAATGCGCCTGCAAACAGATCCAGATAAGCGTATTTGCGCACATCATAAGCGCTGCTGGTGCCCAATTCCTTAACATTAAAGCACACAGGATGGTCTTCGTATATTGGTTCTGCATCAATTACAGGTTTAACTGGCGTTAAATTGTAAGCCAGTTGAATTTTATCGTAGATCGTGTTATCTCTGCAATGGCCGCTTTGAAACATATTAAATGCCAGCCAGGTTTCTTTATGAAACCATGTTGCCGAGCCGGAATCGCTGGGTTGCGGATGAAAACTAATGACGGCTTTATTTTTGGTTGCTTCCATAATGCCTTCACCCATCGCATTCCAGATAGCAACGTCATTTGCATTCCGCGGCAAACGGTCTCCGCCTAAAACCCAGATAATATTTATTTTGCTTTTATAGCGGCTGCCGATCCAATGGCCATAAATTTTTGCATTAGTTGTGTTGAAAATTTCCGGTCCTGCACCCCAGCGGTCCTTAAACACTTTATCACCCCATGTTGGCAACATGGCAATGTTCAAATTGTAGTCGTTTGCTTTATCAACAACATAATCAACAAACTTAAAATAAGCTTCATTGGGTTTTGTAGGATCGTTATTTATCAAAGGCCTGTCACCATTTGCATTGGGTGTATCAAGTCCATTTAACTCAGACAATACAACAGCCTGGATAATTGTGAAACCTTGTTCAGCACGTTTTTTAAAATATTTATCTACCTCATCTTTATTTAAGCGATGAAACATCTCCCATCCGGTATCGCCGAGCCAGAAGAACGGCTGGCCATTTTTTAATAAGTAACGGCGATTATCGCTGATGGTAAATTGCGAAGACGCATGTACTGCCATAAAAATGATGAAGAGAAAACAATATATTTTTTTCATGTTGCCAAGTTATATAATTATGTTTGTTTTATTGCTTCTCAAAGTATCAGCTGTACCAGGGAGTGATACAATTAAGTTTCATGTTTATTCTATTGCCGGCTGCATAAAAATATACTTTTCACTATTTATTAATGACGTACCCAATACCTCCTCCGCATCAAAATCGTAAAAACCATTGCCTTTATCAAATGAGGAAACTTCTTGACAAAAGACATGTTTATAAATTTTGCTGGCTCATTTTAAAAAGGTAGGCAATGATTCAATCCCCTATCGCCGCCCATTCATTAATGTCCCCGCGATAACGGGCATTTTTATTTCCACTCCAGGCAATTTGGCCTGGGCAAAAAAGCTAAATGAAAATGTTAGTGGCAATGAACAGAAATTATTGCCAATCCCATTCCTGGCGCAAAGAATAATATTAATAAAAGTAAGTCCTATTATTGAAATGATATTGTGTGCCAGTTTTCATTTACATTTTCACTATCGACGACCATATGTCCGGATTTACCGGGATGCCTTCTGACTCATTTCTTCTGCGGGTAGCTAGTGTTTTTTCTCCGGGATATAATATGGGTTCACCATCTTTTACCAGGCTGGCTGATTTGGTGTATTGAATAATCTCTTCAATAAGTTGCCCTTCATAAGCCGGTTGGTGTATACAAAGAAAAAATTGTGACAGGCCTGTTTCAATTTCTGTGCTGCTTATTCTGGATGTAGACTGACCACCCGTTAATGCAGTAAGCAAAATGTCAAGCATAAATGAAAGTCCTGAACCTTTCCAGAATCCAACAGGCAAAACTCTTTGTGATTTTTTAATAGTAGCGGGATCAACCGATAAATTACCTTTTTCATCGTATCCTCCATATACCGGAAGTTGCTTTTTATCCAGTTCGTATTCCTGCAATTTTCCATAAGAAAATTGCGACATCGCCATATCCAAAACAATATGCCCTTCTTTTCGGGGTACAGCAATAATCAATGGATTATTTCCTAACCTCGGTTCTTTTCCTCCCCATGGAGGCATATTGGCAATTGTATTTGTAAAACAGATTCCAATACAGCCCGAATCCGCCGCCTGCCAACCATAAGTACCTCCCCGCATCCAATGGTTCGTATTTTTCATAGCAACACAACCCATCCCGTTTGTACGGGCAAGTGATATGGCCCTGTCCATTGCCTTCGTTGCATTATACATTCCCGGGCCAGGTTTGCCATCCCATTTTTCAATTACACCATTATGTTCAATCATTTCCGGTTCAGTATCTATTTTGATAAATCCCTGTTTCACATAATTTATAAAAACAGGGAAACGATTTATTCCATGAGAATAAACGCCGTCGAGGCTGTTGCTTGCAAATACATGTGCGCAGAGCTCAGCTTTTGCTTCCGGAAAAGAATGGTTAAGCAAAATACTTTTTAACTTATCCTTCAAATCTTTAAAAATTATTCTCATTGATTTATTTTAAGCTCCTGGTGGTTGTAAACTGAATGGATATTTCCTGTGATGTAACAATTATGCGGTTAGTTAAACCACAATTTAATAAAGGTACATGCTGAGCCAATTCGATTTCGCCCGGTTAAAACAAATTGTGTGTTGGAATATGCAATACAATGGGGGAGGGGCTCCCGATCAATGTTTAAAACCATTTTCATCTACCAGGAAACATCAATTCAGGTAAATTTTATAAAAAAAACGGGGTCGGTGTAATTTCTTAAGGAATGTATAGATCATACAGGATATAATATTCTTACCAAATGTTTATCGGGCAATCTACTTTTGCGGCATCACTGTTTTTACCGCTCCATAAGTCGATATAAGATAAGGTGAGTTCAAAGCCGCCCCTGTAATAGGAAGCTGTTTTAAGTTTGCTTGTATTGACATCATAACTTAACCCGATGCTCAGTTTATTGGTATTTATTTTTATTACGGGGATCATGGCATCCTTCCAGCGATAGGCGGCACCGCCGGATAAAGACAACCGTGCCTCGTCACCGGTATGATCAAAATTATGCGTATATAAAAACCCTCCCTGGGCCAGCCTGTCACCGCCCTGCATAAAATAATCAGCATAAAAAACGATCCTGTTATATGTGCTTGTATAAGCAGAGAGTCCTGTATTAAAAACCCATTTTTTATTCAGCCTGATCTCATTGTCTGCCATAAACGATAAAGAAGGCCTGTTGAAATGATATAGGCCGGCACCAAAATAAAATTTAGCATTGTCATTAATAAAACTGCTGAAGCTTATTCCTGTTGATGCATCTATATAGGTAAAACCTGTATTTGAAAAAGTCTGGCTGGTTGGATTGGAAGAACTATATGATCCATTAACAAACTGGTCATCAAATCGCAATTTACCCGGATCAAAACTTTCACTGACAGGTCCACCCATAAAGGCAACTGCAATCATGGTACTGCTTTCCTCATTTAATAATTTATGATAATTCACTACCGGAAATAATTGCGTTCTTTTCAACTTTGAATCGCCCGCTACATCATTGGTAACCTGTAAGCCGGCAGTTATAAAATCACCTTTAGTGAATCCTTTGAAAAATTTCATTTCCGCTCCCAACGCCATGGTCCTGTACGGAGTGGTTATGCTTTCCCATTGATTTCTGTAGCCTGCACTAAATCTCACATTGCCGTTAAAGATGCCGGCCAGGGCCGGGTTTCGCAATAAGGGCAATTCATAAAATTGCGAGTAATTTATATCCTGCTGCCCACCGGCATTTAAGCAACAGAACAGGGCAATAATCAAATAAGCACTAAGTAAAGTTGTTCTCATAGCGGTGGGTTTTATTTTAATATGGATACGTTGCCTTTAAATACATAGGTCTGCAAATTATCGCATGTCACTTCTGCTGTATATATGTACACTTCAGCCGGAGCAGTTTGTCCTCTTATTTTACCATCCCATCCAAAAGAGGGAGTATTTGGGGAGAAATTATTTTTTTCAAATACCAATTCTCCCCATCGGGTGAATATGCGGAAGGAGCGAACTATTTCAATTCCTTTTGCTCTTACCATTAATATATCGTTGACACCATCTCCGTCTGGTGAAAATGCATTTGGAATAAAGATTTGCGTGTCATCACAGAATGTTCTGATGGTAATGGAGTCGGTAGCGGAACAACTATATTCATTTCTGACTACGGCCTGGTAGCTGATTTCTTTTTTTACTGTTGCTGATGGGTCAGGGCACTTACTGCAACTAAGATCAGTGCCGGGTGTCCATTGCCAGGAAATGATGGGGCCATTTGTTGTTTTAGGATTCAGTTGATGAATTGTGCCGGTTGGTAAAGTGAGATCAGGACCCAGTTCTATTGTTGGTTTCGGGTCTACTGTAATGGTTACATAGCCTGTATCAGTAAAGCAATTATTTCCATCGTAACCAATTACCCTGTATTGGGTAGTTGCTGCCGGAGTTGCTATAGGGTTGGCAACTACAGTGCTGCTCAATCCCTGGGCTGGTGACCATTTATAGGAGACAGCCCCGTTTGCCCAAAGATTCACTGTTTCCTTTTCGCAAATAGTAGCATTAGGTGAGACATTTATCCGGATAGGCTGGTAAACAGTTATATTAATAGTGTCATTTGCCGGGCAGCCATCACTGTTTGATCCTTTTACTATATAAGTTGTATTGGTGAGCGGACTGGCAAATGGGTCTGCGCAATCGTTGCAGCTCAGATCCAGGGCTGGGGTCCATTCATAAAATTGTGCGCCTGTAGCCCTTAATTGTACACTATTTCCGCGGCAAACAGTAAGATCCATGCCCGAACTAACTATAGGGTTTGGATGTATAGTAACATCGTGTGAAATACTGTCTTTGCAGCCAATAGCATCGCTTGCAATTAGTTTTGTGGTATAAGTATTTTGTTGAGAATAACTGTGTACAGGGTTTGTTTGAGTAGAAAAATCTCCGTCGCCAAAATCCCAGTTGTAAGTAAACCCGGCAGAAGAGTTATTGGTGAATGTAAACCGGTTGCCTGTCAAACATTGATCCGGGCCCGCATCAAATTGTACAATTGGATTTGGATTAACCTTAATTGTAACATAGGCAGTGTCAGTAAAACAATTATTTGCATCATAACCTACCACGCGGAATCGGGTTGTTGTGTCGGGAGTAGCGATTGGACTGGCTATGGTATTATTATTTAAATACTGAGCGGGCGACCATAGATAGGATGTGGCACCACCAGCTAAAAGTTGAACTCTTTGTTTTTCACAAATCGTACTATCTGATGAAATGTTAATTTGTATAGGTTGAAAAACGGTAATAGCTATAGTGTCAAATGCAGAACAACCTGCGCCATTAGTTCCTTTTACAATATAGGTAGTTGTTACAGGAGGAGTCGCATCAGGGTTAGGACAATTGACGCAATTTAAATATTGATCAGGAATCCATTCATACGATTGTGCTCCGGAGGCGTTTAAAGCCACAGAACTGCCCCTGCAGACAGTGACGTCATCACTTGCTATTACTACGGGACTTTCATTTACAGTTATCGAATGTGTAATACTGTCATTACATCCGTTACCGCCGGTTACAACCAATTTTACAGCATAAGTTTGTGCCAGCGTATAGCTATGAACAGGATTTGTATCAGTGGAAGAAGCACCATCCCCAAAACTCCAGTTGTAGGGTAAATCAACTGTTGAATTATTTTTGAAAGTAAAGAGATTGCCTGTTAAGCACTGATTTGTACCAGGATCAAATTCTGCAATTGGTTTGGGCTTAACAAAAATATTTACGGTATCCTGAACGCTGCATCCATTGGCAATATTAGTTACGGTAAGTATATAAGTAATGGAATCAGTAGTGGTGCTTATAGGTGTTGCGATGTTAGGATTGGAAAGAAAATTGGATGGTGACCATGAGTAGGTATTGCCCGTAACACCCGGAGTTCCGATACTTACAGGAACGCCTGCACAAATTGTTTTGTCAGGCCCCGCATTAGCTGTTGGTGTGCTATTGGTAATCAAAACATCAAGTGTATCACTGCATCCCGCACCATTAGCCGGTACCACCTCCACATGTATTGTTGATTGAAGGGTTGGTGCCGGAGTTAATATTACATTCTGTCCTGTGCCGAGTAATGAATTATAATTATTATCCCACCAATTATAAAACTCAAAACCTGGAGGGCCGCTTAATGTAGCCATGCTGGGATTGCATTGATATTCGATATCGGCTGTGATATTACAATCACCTACATCCACATATGTATATCCCCAATGGGCACCCCTTGTACAATCTGCTGTAGTAAATTCCAGAATCAATGTTCGGCCGGCATAGGCACTCAGGTTAATAAAAACAGATGCCCAGGTCTTACACTTTACGGAGTCGTCAATAGTAGAATTATAAAAGCCAGGTAAGGCAGCATCTGAAACATATTCATAAGATGCGCAAGGCAAATAAGTATTTGTTTGCACATCCAGCAATTTGGCGCTGAATCTTGGCTGCTGATAAACCAGGTGACCCGGGTCCTGGAAGACGACTGCGTAACGATAGGTAATAGATGCATCAATTGAATTAGCAGGAACATCGATCTGGTATGTTACTCTTTCAGCCTCCGCCCCGTTTACATTATTGCCTAGCTTCAAAGCGAAACCACTTCCATCCGGCGGGTTAATAGGAAATAATCCATAAGGATCCAGGGCGGAAGGATTTGATGAAGCATAGATCTCATGCCTGTTTGCCGTGGGTGGAGAAGGATCAACCGTAATGACATTATCAGTACCTACAGCTGCCACCTTACCGATATAACTATTCCAGTTTGTAAAATCGCCTTGTTCAAAACCGATATTGGCCGGGCAGGGTGCTGCTTGTATTGATTGGTTACGGTTAGCAACAGGACCAGCCTTTTTTGACAAGTTTTTTTGCTCCGCTTCCAGGGAGATAATATTACCGTGAATATCCATTTTTCCTGATCGTCCCAGGCGGCTTATACGTGCTGCTCCATTATTAAAACCCCAGAAAATTTCAATATCCAGCGGCTTGATGATGGTCCCTTTTTTATTGATAAGAAACCATTTGTTGTTTTTATAAACCGCTGTAACCTGTTCCTTAAAATCATAGACTATATCGTAATCAATAGGAATGATGGTTATTCCGTTTTCATCGATAAAGCCCCATTTGGAATTTTGTTTTACTGCTGCCAGTTTGTTTTTGAAATTGCGGACGGATTGATATTTTGCTTTTGTTACCGGTTGGCCGTATTTGTCAACAAATCCCCAGTTGCGCCCACTGGCCACTTTTGCAAATCCGTTTACAAATGGTTCCGTTTCATTCCATAAATATTGGTTTACTTTTTCTCCGGTAGTTTTATTGATAAACTGGTAGCGGGCATCAGGTAATTCAACAGGTTTAACATTAACCTGGGCAAGCAAGCTATTTGAAATGATCAGAAATGGAATAAATACGGCGTAAAGTTTATTCATAGACAGATAGTTAATATTGGATTCCAGGTGGTATCAAGAATAACGATAATATAACCCTGTTTAATATGCCTGTGTATTTTTTCAATTAACCTTACGTAAATCTACCAGGAACATTCACTAAAATGCAATGCATCAACTACTCCATTCTCTTTAAAAATTATTCATATTCCAAACTGAGGATCGAAAATGGACTGATTAATATTTAAGGTTTTTACCTTGGCAAACAGAATGAATGTCGGAATTTACTAATCATAAAATGATCTATCCCGCCCGATGGCGGGACCAGCCGTGATGATTATCTGGCTAAAAACAAAAAAAAATGAACAATTGAAAAATGGTTCGATATCCTTTTTGGATAGATGAATAATAGCAGGTAATGCCATTGATTGAAAAAAAGCAGGCAGCTTACTTTGATAAGATATTTAATTGTGCAGGTAGGCTGAATACCCCGAAGGATACCGTATTTGTCACTGTTACAAAAATTGCATAGCTTTCAATTCCTTCTCCAACCCCTTGATTCCTTGCTAATCAATACCCGCCCTGAATTTATATTTTTAAACCAAAACAAAATTTTTATGAAAAAATTGTTTTTCCCTTTTTTGGCAATTATGATCCTTATTGCCTGCAACAACGAAAAAACCACTGAAAATGAAGCAACTTCTGATACGGCTGGAACCGAAACAAAAGCCAGTGCTCCTGCAGAATTCGCCGATATTAAGTATAGCGAATTAGGCAAAAAAGCTATAAGCGATTTATCAGCAGGAAATATAGAGGGATGGATGTCTTATTTTGCGGATAATGCAGTTTACAGCTTTAATAATGGCGACAGTCTCTCAGGTAAAGCTGCAATTACTGAATACTGGAAAAAAAGAAGAACGGACATCATTGACTCACTTATTTTCAGCAATGAGATCTTTCTTCCCATTAAAGTTAATGCGCCACAGAGCATAGAAGCCCCCGGCATTTGGTTATTGTCCTGGTATCAAACATATGCCAAATACAAAAACGGAAAATCCATGACACAATGGATTCATGCGGATATGCACTTTGACGGAAATGATAAAATAGACCAGGTCATCATGTACCTTGACCGGGCTTCCATAAATGCGGCGTCCAAATAGAGTAGCCGAAAATTTTTAGGAAAAGTTCCCGCTAATGACCGGGAACTTTTTTTTGGTGCTACCTGGAGAAGCGTATTGCAGTTCCCGTGGGAATTCTATACTTTTAGTTCAAGACTAAATAATATGAAGAAGATTTTATCTATGCTGCTATTGTTTTTTATTGTAATCGTTGCCAGTTCCCAGCAATTAGGACAGATTACATTTTCAGGAGCGTCCAGCCTTTCTTATTTTACTTTTATTACTGACCAGGGCGTATTGCTACGCATTTCAGAAGATGGCAAAGTGATGGAGTGGGGGACAGAACTGAGATCAGAAAGATCAGATAATTATTTTGCCCCTAAACTTCAAGCTTACCCGGGAAGAGTGGATTATTATGGTCCGGAAGCAGACACCATATCCAGGGGCAAAGTAAAAAGTATCGGTACATGTGTTATTACTTATTATGGCCCTTTGGAAACTGATATTAAAAAAGGAAAGGTGAAGTCTATCGGATCCGCTGGGCTCGATTATTTTACTCATTTTGAAAATGTTGCATTTAAGGGAAAATTAAAACTGGCCGGAAAGTATGTGTTGGAGTATTATTCTTCCTTTGAAGATGAAGCGCTAAGGGGTAAATTAAAATCAGTAAGCAATTCCCGAATAATTTATCACTCTTCATTTGATGATAAGCTTGTAAAAGGAAAAATAAAAAGCATAGGTAATATAGCCTATAACTGGGGTACATCGCTCGATCCAAAAGGACAGGGCGGATCCCTGAAGTCTGGTTCCTACCGCCAAAATGTTAATGGCGTTACTTATATTCTCCGTTAATTAATAGCTTGCCTTGTTGATATTTAACTTTAAAATCGTAATGAGCAAATTAATCTGTCTGCGATTAATGATTTGTTTCAAAATCTTAGAAGATCTTTTTAAATGCTGCTTTAAGAATTATTCGTAACAGCTTCCCTGGTTGTCAATTTTAAAACTTGTTGTTCAACTCGTAGTTGTTTTTTGTTTTTCAACAGATATCTTATAGTTACAAGATGCGAAAACAAAACAATGGGTACTATAACTGCGTGTAACCAGATATACGGAAAATAAAAAACTGCTATGTTAGGTTGCTCAAGGCCGAATTGCTGGAATGGTAATGGTGCTGATAAAATAGCATTTGTTACAATATTAATCAGCAATAAAAGGCAAATGAAATTCCAGGTCAGCAAAAATCCGGATGACAATTTGTTTTTTACATATCCAAAGTAATAGATAAGAGGGGCCGTCAATCCTGCGATAATGTCAAAATTTCTTCCTTCAAAGGTCATCAGTTGGGGAATGCCTTTATGAACAAATAATCCAAAAAGGATTAACTCTACCGGTACCCGGATGCTGTGCAAAATGGTCAATGTTTTCGTATCCAGTTTGTTTATATAACGCCTTCCCGGTTTTGTAAAAAACAGTACGATTATGAAAACAAGGGGTGGAAGAATTAGCAAAGGAAACCGGGGTGGTATAACATTAGTATTTGTGTAAAAACCTGATAAGCCAATTATACCTTGTAACAAAAGCCAGCCGGCTAATATATATAAGGTTATTCCTGATTTACCTGAAGCCTTATAAAAAAGATAAACAGTCAACAAGGTTGTAAGCATAAAAGCAATGTCAATATAAATTGGGAATTTTTCCATGGCTGAATAATTTAAATGATAATGCAAGGTAAGTTTACAAATACCTGCCTGCACTTACCAATTGACAAGAAATGATAAGAAGGATTATTTTTTTGAATATTCTTTTCGAATACGACTCAGCGAAGTATCCGTAATACCCAGGTAGGAGGCAATATGTTTTAATTGTGCACGGTGAAAAATTTCCGGCCTGGTATTAATCAGGTTATCGTAACGCTGTTCGGCAGTTTCCGTTATCAAGGAAAGCATTCTTGTTTTAAGTTGGGTAAGTCCCTTTACTAATACAGAACGGCCAAACTCCCTGAATTCAGGAAGAGTATGGAACAAATTATTGAGTTGTTCATAATTGATAAACCAACCAGTACAATCCTCCATTGCCTGGATATTTTCCTTTGACCGGTTGCGGTTAAAAAAAGAAGATGCTTCAAAGACAACCTGGTTTTCGGAATAAAAATTAGTGGTAATATCATGGCCGTCTGTGTTAAAAGCAAAGGCTCTCATAAATCCTTTTTCCAGGAATAAATATTCGTTTGCAATTTTACCCTCCTGCAAAAAAAAATGATTCTTGCTGATAAGCTTTTGGCTAAACCATCCGGCTATTTCATCCGCCGTAATTGACGAAACCAAATTGGTGCTTTGCAAAAATCGGGCGAGAGGCAAATTACTCATAACTTGGGTTTTAAAATCTGTATTATAAAGCTCTTAATTTGAAAGATTAAAACGGCAAATTCCGGGAATAATCTTTAGAAATTAAACCATTCAGGAATTTGAATTTTCAATAATCACAAACATGGGTAAACCAGGAAAGACCATGAATCATTCTTCCACCTGTCGCAAACGGCCCGGTAAATTGTCGCTTTACCACTGCTGATTTTTGTGATGAGTAATCTAATTTTACCTTGTAAAATAAAATAGTAACTATAAATCAATCAAAATGGATACACAGGAAAAAACAACCATCACAGTAGAGAGTATTATTAATGCTCCCATAGAAAAAGTTTGGGAATGCTGGAACAAGCCGGAACACATCACACAATGGAGCTTTGCGTCTGACGACTGGCATACACCCCATGCTGAAAACGATTTAAGGGAAGGCGGAAATTTTAATTCCAGGATGGAAGCGAAAGATGGTAGCATGGGCTTTGATTTTGCAGGGGTTTACGATGTGGTAAGAAAAAACGATTACATAGAATATACAATGGGTGACGGAAGAAAAGTGAACATCACTTTTAGTCCACAGGGTGATAAAACGAAGATTGTTGAAAGCTTTGAAGCAGAAAATACAAATTCTGTTGAAATGCAAAAAGGTGGCTGGCAAGCCATTCTTGACAACTTTAAAAAATATACTGAAAGCATATAATTATTTTATTTTTAAAAAATATATGCCCGCTACATGGTGAAAGTAGCGGGCATATTTCTTATTATCTTTTGGAATTTCTTGTTATTGTTTCATTGAGTGTTTGTTGTCATCCCGAAGACTGAAATCCGCTCTGGTTTCATTTATTTAAATCGAAGTTCCTGTGAAAATTTAGTCGGCAAACTGAACTGAGTACAGCATGGGTAAATAATTATTAATTACCTGCCAGCTTTCACCGCGGTCTGGTGAGAAAAATAAATTGCCTGTAGTGGTGCCAAAGGCTAGTGAATCCCCGGTGAGTGCCAGCGCATGCCGGTATACAATATCAAAACAATTTTCCTGGGGTAATCCTTTCCGGAAGGGTTTCCAGGATTTACCTCCATCATCGGTACGGCAAATACACAGGGCTCCCTGGATAGCAGTTCTTGTGAGGTCACTGTTGGCAGGCGCTACCCAGGCCTGGTCAGGGTTGTCTTCAGCTACTGCAATTGCGAAACCAAAATTAGCGGGGCCTTCAGGCTGGCCTACATCCTGCCAGGTTTTTGCTCCATCAACGGAGCGAAAAATACCACAATGGTTTTGTTGCCAGAGCACATCCGGATTAGCAGGAGCAGAAACAAGGATATGCGGATCGTGCCCAGTCTGGGTGTCAGGATCTGGAAGAAATTCTGCTTTTAATCCCTTATTCCGAATTTCCCATGTACTGCCTGCGTCAAAAGTTTCAAACACGCCGGCGCAACTTATGCCAATATGAATGTGATCTTCATTTCGCGGATCTACTACCACCGAGTGAATACCCGGCTGATCACGGCCGCCACCAAACCATCCCTCTTTCCGCGTTGGATGATTCCATAATGATTCTACAAGCTGAAAACTATTCCCTGCGTCCTCGCTTTTAAACAAACCTCCGGGGTCAGTACCTATCCACAACCTGGACTGATAATTTTGCCCCCCATGGGTCATAGCCCATATATACCTGGTGGTAGCCGGAATTCCATCCTTAATTTCTTCCCCCTCCGGATAAGCAGGAGCAGCTATTTCTTCCCAGGTGATTCCTCTGTCATTGGACTTATGAAGTTTAACGCCCCAATGCCCATGGTCTAGACAAGCCCACCAACTGCCGGTTCTTGAATCCGCATAGGCAATGGAAACAGGAATGCCTTCAAATGACAGATTTTCTGACTGCCATCGTCCATTTCTGAATTGATAGCTAATAAAACCTTTCCTTGTGCCTAAGAGAATGGTTGATTTCATTTAAAAGTTTGTTTTTTTATCAAATATTTATTTATCGCAGAATGAAAATTGAGATCATTTATCCTCCTGACAATGCCTGTATAATATGGATCTCGCTTTTTTCGGAAAGACTGGCGTTCATTTTTGAACGGTCCGCAATCATAGTACCATTTATAAAAATATTTACATGCCTGCGCAGGCTTCCCTGCTCATCGAGTATATAATTGCAAATACCGGGATAGATCGTTTCTATTTCCCGAAGAACGTCTGAAAGTATTATTCCTTTTGCTGCGGTATCCTTCAAGCCGGGAAAGAATCTTTTGAGTGCATATGTAAATTTAACTGTAGGCATCAATTGGAATTTATGGAGAATATTTCCGAAGCCATCAAATATTACGGAGCATGAAAATGGCTCTGATAATATACAGGCTAAGCTAATGAATTATTTGAAATTTATTTTCTGATGTAAAGAGAAATTATAATGACGACTTCTACTTAATATAAATTAATGAAATTGGATATAGCTCCCGGTTTACGAATAATTAGTAAATCAAAGCCAAATGCAATTACATTTATCTTTGCTTATTATCAGGCAGCACTCTGCAGCTACCTTCACAGAAGATGAATTATACATTTCGGAATCAGTTAATAAAGAATATTTTCGAATTACAAATTGGGAATCCGATTTTTCCGGGAAATAATTTATTTTCAATTTGCCATTGAATAATCACCAAAAAAATATAAAAATCACTTTACCGGGTTTTATACTATATGAATACGCTACCAAAAACAATGACGGGAAACAACGGCTTGGATGAAATTACGGAGGGAGGATTACCCAAAGGCAGGCCCACGCTGATTTGCGGCGGGCCGGGATGCGGGAAAACGTTGATGTCAATAGAATTTCTTGTAAAAGGTGCAATACTCTACAAAGAGCCGGGTGTGTTTATGGCCTTTGAAGAGAAAGCTGAGGAATTATCTGCTAACGTTGCTTCTCTTGGCTTTGATTTAAACAAACTCCAGAAAGAAAAAAAATTAAGGATCGACCATGTGCATATTGATCGCAGCGAAATAGAGGAGACGGGTGAATTTGACCTGGACGGTTTGTTTATCCGCCTCGGTCATGCCATTGACAGCATAGGCGCCAAAAGGGTAGTTCTGGATACAATTGAAAATCTGTTTGGAGGATTAGATAACCAGGCCATTCTGAGGGCAGAATTACGCAGGCTTTTTCACTGGCTCAAGGAAAAAGGAGTAACGGCAATCATTACGGGGGAAAAGGGTGATGGAACTTTAACGCGGAATGGATTGGAAGAATATGTATCGGATTGTGTGATCTTACTTGATCACCGGATTGTCGATCAAATATCAACGCGGCGATTGAGAATAATAAAGTATCGGGGATCCTTCCACGGAACCAATGAATATCCATTCTTAATTGATGAAGAGGGTCTCACTGTGTTACCCGTTACCTCATTAAAGCTGGATAAAAAAGTGTCTTCTGTGCGGGTAAGTACAGGTATACCATCTCTTGATGAAATGTTTGGAGGAAAAGGATTTTACAAGGGTAGCAGTATCCTGGTATCTGGCTCAGCCGGCACCGGTAAAACAAGCCTTGCTGCTTCCTTTGCAAACTCAATTTGCCGGCGAAAAGAGAAATGCATGTTTTTCGCCTTTGAAGAATCTCCTCAGCAAATCATCCGGAATATGCGGTCCATAGGAATGGAGCTTGATAAACACGTTCAAAAGGGGCTGCTTGAATTTCATTCTTTTCGTCCGGGTTTGTATGGGCTTGAAATGCACCTTTCGAATATTTATAAACTGGTAAAAAAATTTAAACCCACTACCGTAATCCTGGATCCTATAACCAACCTGGTTTCTGTAGGTCTCATTACCGAAGTAAATTCCATGTTGCTCCGGATGATTGATCACTTACAAAATGAAGGAATTACGCTAATGCTGACTGCATTGAACAGTGGTACTACAGAGCATATTGATGAAAATGTATCATCCCTGGTAGATGCATGGATATTAGTAAGGGATGTAGAATCAAGGGGTGAACGTAACCGGGCATTGTATATTATGAAATCAAGAGGAATGCCTCATTCCAAGGAAGTCAGGGAATTTGTAATCACCTCCCATGGCCTGGATTTGATTGACGTTTGGAGAGGACCAGAAGGTGTGTTAATAGGATCTGCAAGAAAGGAGAAAGAAAAGGAAACAAGATCTGCCCAATCAAAAAATTTAAAAAATAAAGTTTAAAAAACATCAAAACAGACCATCAGATAAACATGGCTAAACAAGAAAAAACATGGGAACTCAGGCTGTATATAGCTGGTAAAACACCTAAGTCCACTGAGGCATTAAAGAATTTGAAAAAATACTGCGAGACCCATTTGAAAGGGCAGTATAAAATTGAAGTAATTGATTTATTGGTACACCCGCAGCTTGCGGAAGGCGACCAAATTTTTGCCATTCCTACTTTGGTACGAAAAGTGCCTGAACCTATAAGGAAGATTATCGGAGATTTGTCCAATGAGGAAAAAGTGCTGGTTGGTTTAAATATCCGTCCTGTAAAACAAATAATATGAGAAAGCAGTCTGGAGCTGGTTTTGACGACCCTATCGAAACAAAAGATTCCCAAATCTTTAAACTTTATATAACAGGTGCTTCTCCCAATTCCTCCCGGGCAATCAGCAACCTTAAAATTCTTTTTGAAAAGTATATGAAATCGAAGTACGATTTGCAGATCATTGATGTTTACCAGCAACCTCAGGTTGCCACAAGTGTGGACATTATTGCACTTCCGTTGTTAATAAGGAAACTTCCCTTACCCGAACGCAGGCTGATCGGAGATATGTCAAACGAAGAAAAAGTAATGAATAGTTTGGGATTAAATGTTGGATAAT
>JBPPMM010000503.1:0-2908 GCA_051306075.1 Chitinophagaceae bacterium | reverse complement strand
GTATTACTTTTTGTTTATAAAGTATCAGGGCCATGAAACTTAAAGATAAATTGAACCAAGACTTTACAATATTACTTATATTCATGGTCAGGTAAATTGCATTATTTTTTCTTCAACCGAATGATTGTTTATGAAACGACGCCGTCTCGTTAAAAATCTCCTGATCGCATCGGGTGGCCTCATTACACTTCCTGCCTGGATAAGTTCATGCGGTATCAGCGATAAAAGCACTCATCAATCATCCTTCTCTGCCTCCGAACAGGATATGCTTGCAAAAATTGCAGATACCATCATTCCTGCCGGCCCGTCCATAGGAGCCCTGGCCGTTGGTGTTGATAAATTTTTACAGGTTCTTATTGATGATTGTTATGAGAAAGAAGTACAGGATAATGTGAAATCGCAAATAAAGACTTTGGAAGCTTCTGCCGGCTCATTACATAATCAATCATTTGCAGCCTGTAACCAGGCGCAACGGCAGGATATGTTAATGAAACTTTCTGACTCAGAAAATAAAGCGGAGAAAGATTTTTTTAATTTAATGAAATCTGAAACGATCCGTGGATTTAACACCTCGAAAGAAGTGATGGAAAAATATCTTCATTATAAAGTAGCACCGGGACATTATTACGGTTGCGTTGATTTAAAAGCATAACAAGATGCCAGATGATGTAAAAACAAGAACCTTTGATGCTATAGTCATTGGTTCCGGTGCCAGTGGCGGTTGGGCCGCCAAAGAACTTTGTGATAAAGGTTTAAAAACATTGGTATTGGAAAGGGGCCGTGAAGTGAAACATGGAGTTGATTATCCGACAGCGTCCAAACCACCATGGGATTTTCAATACCGCGGCACAGTACCCATAGAAAAAAGAAAAGATTACCAGGGCGCCAGGTTTCTGCGTGAGGAAACATTACCCTGGGCATTGAAAGACGACGAGCAACCCTTTATACAGGAAAAACCTTTTCGCTGGGTACGTGGCTATCATATGGGTGGTAAATCATTGATGTGGGCCAGGCAAACCCAGCGATGGAGTAATTATGATTTTGAAGGACCGGACCGTGATGGATTTGCAGTGGACTGGCCCATCCGTTACAAGGACATAGAAGGATGGTATAGCTATGTTGAAAAATTTGCAGGCATCGCCGGAAACAGGGACGGTCTTGCTGTGTTACCCGACAGTGAAGTAATGCCGGGTTTTGAAATGAGTTGTATAGAAAATCATTTTAAAGAAAATATAAAAAAGAATTATAATGACAGGCATTTGATTCAGGCAAGGTGTGCCCATATTACCGACCCGCAGCCTATACATGTGCAGCAGGGAAGAAATAAATGCCAGAATCAAAATATGTGCAACAGGGGCTGTGTATATGGAGGCTATTTCAGCAGCAACGCTTCTACTTTACCATGGGCCGCTAAAACCGGCAACCTGACCATGCGGCCACATTCGGTAGTGCACTCCATTATCTATGATGAAAAGAAAGGGAAAGCTACGGGTGTAAAAATTGTTGATGGCACTACAAAGGATATGATTGAATATTATGCACCTGTTATTTTCGTGAATGCTTCAGCATTAAACAGCAATGCTATATTATTAAACTCCACATCGCATCGTTTTCCAAACGGACTTGGGAATGACAGTGGTATGCTGGGTAAATTTATTTCCTGGCATAATTACCGTGGTAAAGGTGGCGCCGATTTCGAAGGCTACACAGATAAAAAAACAGATGGCAGAAATCCAAGCAATAGTTATATCCCCAGGTTCAGAAATGTACTAAAACAAGAAATGGATTTTTTACGGGGTTATGCAATTGGCATCGGAGGCGGAAGAGGCTTATCTGCTGACAGCAGCATGATCGGTGATCAACTGAGAGAAAACCTGCTCCATCCTTCATACGGTGGCTGGCATCTTAGCAGCTGGATGATGGGCGAATGTGTGCCGCTTGAAAAAAATCATGTGCGTCTTCATACCGACCTGAAAGATAAATACGGCATTCCGCAACTGATCGTATCCTGCGAATGGGATGCCAATGATGATAAGATGGTGGAAGATTATATTGCACAAACAAAAGAAATGTTTGAGAAAGCCGGGTTCATCAACATTAAAGCAGATGATAGTAAGTCGCCGCCCGGATCTGATATACACGAAATGGGAGGTGTTCGCATGGGCTATGATCCAAAAACTTCATTACTTAATAGCTGGAATCAATTGCATCATTGTAAAAATGTTTTTGTAACCGATGGCGCCTGCATGACATCAACAGGAACACAAAACCCAACACTTACCTATATGGCACTAACGGCCCGTGCAGCCGACCATGCTGTGGAAGAATTAAAAAAAGGTAATATCTGATATTCAGAGTTGGAATTGAAAATGTGAAAACGAAAACCCAGGTGATTATATTCTTATTAAATTAAAAATCAGAAACTATAAAATAAATTCCATGAATAAAGCTATCGCCCCATTGTTAGTGCTGAGCATTTTATTATCAGTTGATCAACCAGCCTGTACTCAAAAAAAGAAACCTTTATTTACGGCACCCATCGGCATTGCGCCTTTCACTTTTCGAAAAAGTTTTCCCAATGGAGTAGCCACTACCCTGGATACAATAAAAATGATGGGCTTTACAGAAATTGAAGGTGGCGGAGGTCGCATGCCACCGGAAGAATATAAGAAACTTTGTGATGAGCGGGGGTTGAGTATTCCCTCCTTCGGTGCCAGTTATGACCAGGTCGTCAACCAACCGGATTCCATTATATGGAGGGCTAAAATATTCGGAGCTAAATATGTAATGGTAGCCTGGATACCGCATAAGACCGGATCTTTCAATTTTGAAAATGCAAAAAAAGCTGTGGAAGATTTTAACAGGGCAGGAAAAATATTAAAGGAAGGCGGTGTTACCCTCGCTTATC
>JBPPMM010000492.1:0-21127 GCA_051306075.1 Chitinophagaceae bacterium | reverse complement strand
ACTACGGCAAAATATTATAAACCAAAACATAAATTTCTCCTGGGTTTATATTTTGTAACCCAGTTTATTTTTTATCCCCTGTTGATTGCCAGTATTATTCTTTTTAGCTGGAAGCTTGCCCTTGGGTTGTTGGGTATCCGTTTATTAACCGTAGGATTTATTTTTAATAAGGCTATGAAAAAAATGGATGAAAAAGATCTGTGGCCGTGGTTCATTTTCCTGGACCTATGGATGTTTTTTTATTATATCATTTTTGTGCCGGCCCTTTGGAAAAAACCAGCAAAGCGCTGGAATTAGCGCAGCCTTTTAAAATTGTAGTCTTACTGGTATATGGAAATTATCCTGAAATATTTTTCTGATTTCACCCCAAACCAAATTCAGCAGTTAGGGGCATTAAAAGATCTGTACAAGGAATGGAATGAAAGGATCAATGTCATTTCACGTAAAGACATTGACAGTTTATATGAAAAACATGTTTTGCATTCTTTAAGTATTGCCGCATCTTTCGAATTCCAGGCAGGTAAAGAAATTATTGACCTCGGAACCGGTGGTGGATTTCCCGGAATTCCCCTGGCTATATATTTCCCGGAAGTAAAGTTTCATTTAGTTGATAGTATTGGAAAGAAATTGAAAGTGGTAAATGCCGTAGTTGAGGCAATCAATCTTTCCAATGTAACTACCCAGCAAAGCCGGATAGAAGAAATAAAGAACAGAAAATTTGATTATGTAGTTTCCCGGGCTGTTGCTCCGCTAAAGGATCTGTGGAGTTGGAGCAAGCCTTTATTGAGAACTATGAAGTCCCCTGCTGATCGCCCGGCAGAAGAAAGCCAACCCATCTATAGTCAGCCCGGCCTTTTTTGCCTGAAAGGCGGCGACCTTGCCCTGGAAATACAGGAAAGTAAAACCCGTCCCCACGTCACGGAAATCAAAGACATCTTTGAAGAAGAATTCTTTTTTGATAAGTATATATTATTTATACCCCGGTAAAACTACCATTTAGTAGTATTGGTTTATTGCTCTCAAAAACTCAACTTTATGGGATGAAGGAAATTTCTGTTTGTGTAGTGGACGATAACCGGGACCTGCGTAATGCGCTTGAAGAGATCATTAGCATGGCTGAAGGTTTTAAGTGTATCGGAACTATTGGTACTGCTTCGGAAGCTATAGCCAGTTTGCCTCTATTGAAGCCCGATGTGGTATTAATGGATATTAACCTGGGTTCTGATGAAACAGGTATTGATTGTGTACGAGCATTGAAACAAAAGATACCTGAAACCAACTTTATGATGTGCACTGTTTATGAGGAAGATGAAAAAATTTTCCAGGCCCTTACTGCCGGTGCCAGTGGTTATATTTTAAAGAAAACTGCTCCGGCAAGAATGTTGGAAGCTATAAAGGAATTATTCCTGGGTGGAGCGCCAATGAGTAGCCAGATTGCCCGAAAAGTAGTGGCAGTATTTCAAAATAAGAATACAGAAATTGGAGAAGCCAGTGGTCTGAATACCTTAACAAGAAGAGAAAGAGATATCCTGGAACAATTATCAAAAGGCCTGATGTATAAAGAAATCGGCGCAGAACTTTTTATAAGTCCGGAAACTGTTCGTAAACATGTTTACCACATTTATGAAAAATTACACGTAACCAACCGGGTAGAAGCCGTGAATAAGTTTTTTGGACGATAAATGAACTAAAATACCACAAAGTGGGTATATGTACGGCAGTGTAAAAATTATAGTTTCGTGCCAGATAACTAAGAATAATAGACCATTGACCCTAAACCTGCCTATCCTGAGAAAACATTTTCCCGGGGCCCTGATCAAATTAAAAACCATCCGCTTGTAGCGGATGGTTTTCTACTATAATTATAGTTTTAATTTATTGTTTTGCCTCTCAGTATCGGCCATGCGCTGTGAAGGATCAATTTCAGCAATTGAAATCTCGTTTAATCTCCGGTCGCTTTCTATAGTATATGTTTCATGAGTCCAGTGCCAGGCTGGATATGTTTTGAATGAATCATTTCCTTCATTAGTTTTTCTGCCATACATCAGGTCAAGAGGAACATAATGCATTTCTGTGGATCCATCCCTGAAAGTCAATTGGAGATCAACAGGCATGGGCATTAGTCCCAATCGTTTTAGCCGAATCTTTGTTTTTCCTCCTTGCTCCCATAAGCTATCAAAGGTGTAGTCGATTGTTTTGGTTGAGTTCACCCAATATTCTTTATACCAATCTAATTTAAGATCACTAACTTTTTCTGCCAGGCGAATAAAAATTGCTGCGTCCGGATGTTTAAATTTCCATTGCTTATAGTATTCCATTAGTATTTTATCCCTGGTTGAGGCTCCGGTTATATATCCCAGTTGCTCCAGAAAAACTGCCCCTTTTGAATAGGAAGCCGGGGAGTAGGCAGCGTTCATATTAAAATGGTCAGCATGAGTAGTCAGCGGCTCTTCCTTATTGCTTTTTACTAATGAGAAATAACTTTTGTAACTACCTGCCTGCTCACCAACACCTGTTTCATTCTTTAAAAAAGCAGATACCCGGCTATCAGCATAAGTTGTAAACCCTTCGTCCATCCAGGCATACAAGGATTCATTGGTGGCCATAATACCGTGATACCAATTATGCATCCACTCATGAAGCCATGCGCCCGGACTGGCCAGCAAGGTTGCCATTGGATATTCCATTCCTCCATCTCCTCCCTGGATAAAGGAATACTGCTTATATGTGTAAGGCCCGAATGTTTTTTCAATAAACGGTAAAGCCTTTTCAGCATCATCTAATATCTTTTTCCATGTAGCTTCAGAAGTGGCGGAGGATTTATATAACAGGTGAAAAGTCAAATCATTTTTCACCTTACGTGTCAGGTGTTTATAATCCGGATCAGCGGCCCACATAAAATCATGAACATTAGGCGCTGTAAACCTCCAGGTAAGTTTATTTCCAGAGGGCCTTATTACTTTTGTTCCTGCTTCTTCATAACCATAACCAATCTGGTTTGCATTTTGCAAGTAGCCAGTACCACCCAGGATATAATTTTTATCGATAGTTATGTTCACATCAAAATCGCCCCAAACACCATAAAACTCACGGGCTACATAAGGTGTAGGATGCCATCCTTCTTTATCATATTCACACAGTTTTGGGTACCACTGGCTCATAGAATATCTGACTTTTGTAGTGGGATTATCCCGGCCGCTCCTTCTTATTTGTAATGGCACCTGCGCTTCAAATACCATATCAAATTCCACTTTCGATTTTGGCAAAATAGGCTTGTCCAATTTGACCTGAAGAATAGTTTCTAAAACTTCAAATTTTTGAGGACGCCCATTCATCTTTAATGATATTATTTTTTGATATCCTGTTTCTTCTGGCTTTAGTTTCTGAATCCGGTCTTTTACCCTGGAATCCCAATCTGCACCATCTCCCACTTGTATAGTTCCCTGTCTACTGCTTCTAGTATCCATCATACTCCCCGGCTGAAAAGCATTAAAATAAAGATGATAAAATACTTGTGTAAGTGTATCGGGTGAATTATTCCAATATACCAGCTTTTGTTTGCCGGTAAATTGGTTTGTATTCACATTCATATCTATATCCATTACATATTTCACCTTTTGTTGCCAGTAATTAGCCGGTCCGGAATTGCCTGCCTGGGCAATCAACATTAATACTGAATAATTGAGAATAAAAACCAGTCCAAATTTCTTCATGAGAAAAACAAATTTTAAAAAAATAGAATCGGTAAATTTCGACAAAATCTTGTTATGCAAAAGACAAAAATAATTGATGGCTATCCTTTTGTTTCGTATACCAGGGAAACCTATGAACTGCCGGAAATAATAAAGAAAAGCAGTCAATTTTATGAATGGATGGATAAGAGGCGAACTGTTCGGGATTTTGCTGATAAACAAGTAACAAAGGATGTTATTGAAAATATCATACTGGCAGCTTCTACTGCACCAAGCGGAGCACATAAACAGCCCTGGACATTTTGTTTAGTAAGCGATCCCCATATCAAAAAACAAATAAAAGCAGAAGCTGAAAAAGAAGAATTTGAAAGTTACAGCGGGCGGATGCCTGAGGAATGGTTAAAAGATTTGAGACCGTTGCAGACGGACTGGCATAAAGAATTCCTGGTTAAAGCACCCTGGCTTATCATTATTTTTAAACGAAGCTATGAATTGGAGAGAACAGGCAATAAACATCAAAACTATTATGTAACGGAAAGCTGTGGAATAGCCTGCGGTTTTTTATTGGCAGCCATTCATCATGCCGGTTTAGTTGCACTTACCCATACGCCCTCACCCATGAATTTCTTAACGAGGGTGTTAAACCGGCCCGAAAATGAAAAACCATTTCTTGTCATTCCCATTGGCTATCCGGCAGCAGAATGCTGGGTTCCGGATTTAAAAAGAAAAAAATTGGAAGAAATTGCTAGCTGGTACTAAAGGGTAATGGATTCCCTGAGCAATCTGCCCGATTTATTAAAAAACAGGTATTTCTTTTCAACATCACTTTTCTTTGCTTTAAGCCTGTATTGAATAATATCTCCGGGCAGGTATAATACAATAGCTTCTTCTATTTCCCGATCGGCATATTTGCTTTTTTCAAACCCTGTTTTTACTTCTTCCGGCAACTTGTCAAAACTCCATTCCTTTTGTGTTTCTTTCCATAATCCTTTGTTAGTATAGGATGCTATCATGTTCTCGCCATCCAGTACAAAATGGACATCTACTCTTACCAATTGATCTTTAAAATCGATATCAGAGGCTCCCTTGTATTGGTTCGAAAATGTTTCCTCAACTATTTTAGGAATTTCCCTGATTTGTGAAAAAGCAATTCCCGAAACGAATGTCATAATAACGGTCAGAGATAATAATCTTGTCTTCATCTTTCTTATCTTTTTGAATTGAACTGCAAATTTGCTGTATCTGTATCGTTTGAAAATCGTGCCATTCAATTTTTGGGTATAAATTATCATTTCTGTTTTCCGGCAACCACTATTACGATTTCGCCTTTTACTGATTTTGAAGAAAAATATTCAGCAACTTCTCTCAGTGTGCCCCTTTTATTTTCCTCAAACAACTTCGTCAACTCCCGGCTTACCGAACATATTCTTTCCTCGCCAAAATAAATTATAAATTCCTCAAGGGTTTTCAATAAGCGAACAGGAGACTCATAAAAGATCATGGTTCTTTCTTCATCTGCTAATTGTTTCAGTAAGGTTTGCCTTCCTTTTTTTAAGGGTAAAAATCCTTCAAAGGCAAACCGGTTGGTGGGTATGCCACTGTTGACCAGCGCAGGTACAAAAGCGGTAGCGCCAGGCAAACATTCAACCCTGATGCCCACTTTTAAACATTCCCTCACCAATAAAAAAGCAGGATCGGAAATGCCCGGCGTGCCTGCATCCGTTACTACAGCCATCTTTTTCCCATCCAGCATCTGGGTAATAAGGTGCTGAAGTATTTTATGTTCGTTATGCTGATGATATGGGGAAAGAGGTTTGGCTACCTGGTAATGATTAAGTAAATGCGAAGTTGTGCGGGTATCTTCAGCCAGTATAAGATCCACCTCCTTCAGTACCTCTATTGCCCGAAGCGTAATATCTTTCAAATTACCAATAGGTGTGGGAATAAGGTAGAGCATAACTTGCCGGAAATTCCAAAAAGAAAGGAACGAAGAAAACAATTCATTTTACTTCGTGCTAATTAAATATCAATTCACACTTACCTCGAAATATTCCATTACTGGATTTGACAATAATTTTTTGCTGGCTTCTTCAGCAATTTGCTTTGCTGTTTCTGCAGAATCGGCATTGACACGAAGTGTGATATTCTTACCTACTCTTACATCTTCTACATTTTTCAATCCCAAATTTTCAAGACCACCCAAAACCGCTTTTCCCTGAGGATCTAATAATTCTTTCAGCGGCATTACTTTTATCTGAACAGTGAACGTCATGCAATTTTATTTTTGAATGCCAAAGATACAATAACGTAGGCGATGAATATGATGGGAACGGATACCCATTTAAATACAATTATCGACAAAACCGCAAGGCCACCTAATATTAATTTGGGCATATTATTTTTTAAACTGCGGTCTTTAAACTTTAAACTCATCAATGGTACATTGCTGACCATTAACCAGGCAAGGATAACGATGATACTATACAACAACCATTTATTAAAAACGAAATCCTGCAAATTGAATTGCTGGTAATGAATTATCAGAGGCAGAGATGCGATCGTAATACCAGCTGCCGGTATTGGAACGCCTTTAAATGAATATTGCTGCGTATTGTCAATATTGAATTTTGCCAGTCTCCAGGCCCCCGCACAAGGAATTAAGAAGGCAGGCAATAATGCGGCAACAGAAACATCCAGTCCGTCTGTTTCGCTGGCAAAACTTATTCTTAATAATTGATAGAGAATCAATCCCGGTGCCACTCCAAAACTAACTACGTCCGCAAGAGAATCTAATTGTTTTCCCATTTCAGAACTGGCATTAAAGAGCCGGGCAACAAACCCATCCAAAAAATCAACCAGGGCGGCGCCAAAAATAAATAATGATCCTATAACTATTTTTTCCGGGAGCTCCCAGGATGTAAATCCATCTCCTTCTACATAGACAATGGCCTGCCCCGTTTGAAGGATAAAAACAATAGCAATACAGCCAGATACAAGATTAAGAAGAGTGAAAAGGTTGGGGATTTGCTTCATAATAGTCCAAAGTCAATGGTCAACAGACCACAAGTTATTCGTTTAGGAATTAATTAATGATTGTAACATTAACAAACTAAATTTTTTCATCCGCAATATAACTCCTTCTTCTGGCTAAAAAATAAAACTCATTTATACCAGGGATTGTCAGACATGACGGCTAATTAAAATCGAAGAAAGTCATCCATTATTTTTCATCAATGCTTCTATTTCTTCTACTGTAATAGGAATATTTTTCATCAGATCTTTATTACCAGTTTTTGTTATCCACACATTGTTTTCAATTCTAATGCCCATTTGTTCCTCTTCAATATAAATGCCCGGCTCTACGGTAAAAAGCATTCCTTCCTTAATAGGTTCAGTCCTGCTACCCAAATCGTGAACATCTATCCCCAAATGATGTGATATGCCATGGTATAAATATTTTCGGTAAGCCCGGTTGTCAGGATCTTCATTTTTAATATCAGTTTTTTTCAGCAACCCGATTTTCAAAAATTGTTGGGTAGCTTCTTCCCCTATCTTTTCAGTATAGTCAATAATAGAAATGCCCGGCTTCAAAAGGCTTTTGGCATAATCATGCAAATGAAGACAACTATTATAAACTCTTTTTTGTCTCCTGGTAAACTTTCCATTTACGGGAACAGTCCTCGTCAGGTCTGCACAATAACCGCCATATTCAGCGCCAAAATCCATCAATATCAATTCCCCGTCTTTACACTCCTGGTTATTTGAAACATAATGCAAGGTTCTTGCCCTGTCACCACTTGCAATTATACTTCCGTATGCTTCCCCGGTGGCTCGATGGCTAAGGAACGAATGAAGTATTTCCGCTTCAATTTCATACTCCATCACTCCCGGCTTAATAAACCTTAGCAATCGCCGAAACGTTTTTTCAGTAATATTAATAGCCTGTTGTATAGCTTCTGTTTCCAATCCTGTTTTGATAGCCCTTGCATTCTTAAATAATTTAGCAGCTCTTTCATATTGATGTAAAGGATACCGGTCTTTCATTTCCCGGATAAAACGATATTCCCGGGTTTGCAATAAACTAGCTTTACGGTCATTTTCATTTGTATCTAAATAAATAATATCCGCCAGGTGTACCCAGGGTTGCAATAAACCTTCAAGGGCATCAAGCCAGACAATTGTTTTTATCCCACTCATTTCTTTTGCTTCGTCAGCTCTTACTCTTTTTCCGTCCCATTTTTCCTTCAGAGCGTTGGGCCTTACCAATACCAGTACTTCCCTATATTTTGGATCAGGATTATCCGGAAATAAAATGACCATGCTATCCTCCTGATTTATTCCACTTAACCAATAGAGATCACTGTTTTGCCGAAACCGGTAAATAGCATCCCCGTTACTGGGAACTTCATCATTACTTACAATTATTGCAATTGAATTTTTATTCATCATTTTTATGAAACGATCCCGGTTTTTTACAAACAACTGAGGATTAAGAGGAAGATTTTTCATGAGTTTATTTTATAAATTTTCTTGGAAAAATGTGATTGTCTAAATAAATGTAGACAATAGAATTAAAGGAGATTTCAAAATAGTGGAATAACTTAATTTCTTCTCCATGTTAATTATAAACTTTTCAAATAAGATTTATGGGCTTTAAAGATAATGAGGCCTAATCAATCCTTGCGAATCAGCTATCGTTCTGAAAAATAATCAGAAAATCATTTTTGTTAAACCAAAGAGTTCAAGTCTTGAAAATTCTTCAAGAATTGACCTGATTCTAAGAAAATTAATTGACCATTCAGAGAATAAGTAAAACCATTTAAAGAATTAAACTAACATTCGTTTGTATTTTACATTATTTGTGTATTACTTTTGTTTCTTAAATAAAATTTGATAGAGTTATGCCGGTTTCCGTTGTTGCAATCCCCACCCAAAGCCTGATGCAAATAGGTATCAGCAACCTTGACAATATTCATTATCAACTTTCCCCGGAAGAACTCGTGATGGATACGTTACGAATCGGAGATGGGGTTCTTAGCGATACAGGCGCCCTTGTGATCCGTACGGGAGAATTTACAGGTCGGTCTCCAAAAGATAAGTTTATTGTCAGGGACGAAATTACCTCTGACACTATTTATTGGAATGATTTTAACCTGCCTATTGATCAGAAATATTTTGATATTATAAAAAACAAAATACTGGGCTATTTTGAAACCCTGCCTGAACTATGGGTTCGCGACAGCTATGCATGTGCAGATCCGCGATACAGACTGAATATTAGGCTCGTCAATGAAAAACCCTGGAACAGTCTTTTTGCCTACAATATGTTTTTGCGTCCTACAGAGGAGGAATTGGAAGACTTCGCTCCTGAATGGACCATTCTTTCTGCACCAGGCCTTCGCTTAGACCCGGCCGAATGTGGTACCAGGCAACATAATGCTGCTGTTATTTCCTTTAAAAGCAAAATGATATTATTGGCCGGAACTGGCTACACAGGGGAAATTAAGAAAGGCATTTTTACCATACTTAATTATATTCTCCCTCATCAGAAAAATGTATTAAGCATGCACTGCAGTGCTAATATGGGCGACGACGGAGATACTGCTATATTTTTTGGATTAAGCGGAACTGGGAAAACCACCTTAAGTGCTGATCCCAATCGTAAATTAATTGGAGATGATGAACACGGTTGGGCTACCGATAATATTTTCAATTTCGAAGGGGGGTGTTATGCAAAAACAATTAATTTGACCGAGGAAAAGGAGCCTGAAATTTTCCAGGCAATAAGACACGGTGCCATGGTAGAAAATACCACTTTCTATCCCGGAAGTAATAAAATCAATTTTGATGATAGCTGTATCACTGAAAACACCCGGGTTTCTTACCCGCTGGAATATATAAGTAATGCGATGGAACCATCTATTGGTGGACTTCCAAAAAATATTTTCCTGCTTACTTGCGATGCCTTTGGCGTTTTGCCACCCATCTCCAGGTTGACTTCCGGCCAGGCAATGTACCAGTTTATTTCTGGCTATACAGCTAAAGTGGCCGGAACAGAAGCGGGTGTTACTGAACCGAAACCTACATTCAGCGCTTGCTTTGGCGCCCCGTTTTTACCCTTACACCCGGGCAAATATGCTCAAATGCTTGGAAGCAAAATGACAGAACATAAAGTAAATGTGTGGATGATCAATACTGGCTGGACAGGCGGACCTTATGGAATAGGTAATCGGATGAAGCTGAGATATACAAGGGCTATGATAACAGCCGCTTTGGCTGGCAAATTGGATGGAGTTGAATATGAAAAGGACCCGATATTCGGAATGGCAATACCAAAAGAATGCCCTCATGTGCCCGCGGAACTGCTGAACCCCCGCAATACCTGGACCGATAAAGCCGCATATGACAACAAAGCAATTTACCTTTCCGGCTTGTTTAATAAGAATTTTGAAAAATATAATGAAGGTGTTACTCCGGAAGTTCTGGAAGCAGCTCCAAAATTGTAATCACTCTCTATTTTGTCTGATACTCTCCTGGTATTAATCCGGGGGAGTTTTTTTTAAGAACATATTTAATACCTGGCTGCAACTTTTTCTGCTATAGGGCCGTTTTAGAATTCATGATACAAAATCTAATCCCCCTTATAGTATTGTCTTTATCTCTATCCTCTTTCAGCCAGGACATGGAGGAAGAATTAATTAGTTGGAAGCCGGACCAAAAGCTTTCCTGGGCCGATTATAAAGGCAGTGTAAAACCAAATTCAGATGCGGCCGCCTCAACAGCCACCTATCTTGGTATTGAGTATAATTTTAACAGCAAAGGCTTTGGTTACAAGATCACTTGTAATTTCTCTAAAACTAAATCCTGGGGACTACATAAAACAGACTATATACTTGCCCATGAACAGGGTCATTTTGACATAGCAGAAATATTTGCCCGCAAGCTTAATATGAAAATGGGTGAATACAAATTCAACAAGGATAATTTTAAGAATGACCTTAGAAAAATATATGAATCCATTACATCTGAAAAAGAAGAGATGCAAAACACCTATGACTTGGAGACCAATCATAGTATCAATAAAAACAAACAAAGGGAATGGTTGAAGAAAATTGATCAGCTACTGAATGACTACGAAAGTTATGCCGGCTATAATCTGTAAAAAATCTTTTCCGGAAAAGTTTGCACTATTTAAGTAATAGTTTAAATTTTTATACCCGTCTGCAAATATTCTTTAAGCTGTGTAACTACTTTATTTCATAAAACTCAACAATTGTTTTTTGGCTACGGTTCTGGGTTTACCATTGGTGCCCATTACAGGATTCATTTGAGGGGCATCCAACATCAATCTTACTTTAATTTGTCCTTCTAAAAAAGAATTTTGCGGATCAGATGCAACGCTATTAATATTGATTTGCCCATCCGGCCTGATCTCATATTCTATGAGAACGGAATAAGCTCCCTTTTTTAATTTGTTTGATGTGATGACTTCCGATCTTACAGAGCTGCTAACGGTATCTATAAAAGACTTCCATATCAGATTATTGTCTGCTGGAATACTTTTATCGTTTTTTTCGGATGATGACTGTTCAGTTGATATTCCCGAATTTCCGGTAGAATTTGTATCCAGCCCAGCCGCAAAAGCATTTTGTTTTTCCAGGGCTCTCTCTTCTTTTTTTATTGAATCTTCTATAATCTTTTGGGCTATATTTTCTTTAATCTTCAAACTATCTCCTTTCCTTATCACGGCTCCGGTATCGGCTTTTAATTTGCCTCCATACAGGGCATCTTTTAAAGATTGTGATTCTGCTGAGAAGGCGAGAAGGATACATGCAAAAAATATTATCATTTTCATGTTCACAATTTACCTTTTTTGTATGAGACCAATTTGCCTAAAAACAGTTAAAATAATCCGTATAACTGGGCGTCAACTTTTGTGATGATGTCACCCAGGTCTTCTTCATTTTCAGCAAACTTATTTTTATCCACATCAATTACTAATAATTGCCCTTCCTTGTAACCGGCTATCCATTTATTGTAAAACTCATTTAGTCTCTTCAGATAATCCAGGCGGATATTTTCTTCATACTCCCGCCCTCTTTTTTGAATTTGTCCAACCAATGTAGGAACGGAGGCATTCAGATAAATCAAAAGGTCAGGAGGTTGAACAAGGGATTTTAATGTTTGAAAAAAATGAAAATAATTATCAAAGTCTCTTTTGCTCATCAGTCCCATTTCGTGCAGGTTTGGAGCAAAAATATTAGCATCTTCATAGATGGTCCTGTCTTGAATAACGGTCTCGGTGCCTTTTTGAATTTCTACTAATTGGCGGAGGCGGCTGTTCAAAAAATATATTTGTAAATTAAAACTCCACCGGGGCATATCCTCATAAAAATCCATCAGGTAAGGATTATGCTCAACATCTTCAAAATTGGGGATCCACTTATAATGCTTGCTCAGCATCTCGGTCAAAGTGGTTTTACCGGCACCGATGTTGCCGGCCACTGCGATATGCTTTGGTTTTAATTTAGATTTTGCCATATGGTTCAATGTCGGGGATAAGAATTTCAGAGCCTGAAAGATAAATATAAAATCACCCCTGCAATGCCTTTTATTGATTGTTCTGAAAATAGTTCAACCCCATAGCATCTCTTACAAGTTCCATAGTTTGCCGGGCACTTTCCCTCGCCTTTACCGCTCCCTTTTCCATCACTTCATTGAGATAAGCAGGGTTATTGCGAATGGATTCTGACCTTTCCCGAATAGGAGTTATAAAGTGTACCATGTCTTCACCTAATTTCTTTTTCATATCCCCATAGCGGATAGAACCTTTTTTATAATCTTCCTCGTACCTGCTTATTACTTCAGGAGAGCTAACCAACTTCATTAATGAAAAAATATTCTCTATGTAGTCAGGCATTGGCGTATTGGGCTCTACCGGGCCCGCATCTGTTTTTGCCTTCATCACTTTTTTCCTGATCAGGTCATCATCATCTGAAAGATAAATGGTTGCTAACTGATTTTCGCTTTTGCTCATCTTTCCCTTACCATCCAAACCGGGAACCTTTATTAATTCCCCTCCATAATTAAAGGCCCGGGGCTCCGGAAATACTTCCGTATACCTGTGATTAAAACGATTGGCAAAATTTCGTGCCATTTCAAGATGTTGTTCCTGGTCTTTGCCCACAGGTACCAAAGATGCACGATGTAAAATAATATCCGCAGCCTGTAATACCGGATACGTTAACAAACCGGCATTTGCATTATCAGGATGTTGTCGCACTTTATCTTTAAAAGTAGCAGTTTTCTCCAATTCTCCTTTGTAGGCCAGCATGTTGAGATATAAATATAATTCTGAAGTTTCGCGGATATGGCTTTGGCAATAAAGCGTCGCTTTATCCGGATCTAAACCACATGCAAGATTTTCAGACAACACACGGTGAACATTCAATTTTAATTCCCTGGTATCAGGATGCGTGGTAAGCGAATGCAGGTCAGCAACCATAAAATAACAATTATATTCTTCCTGCATCCGAACATAATTTCTCAATGCTCCAAAGTAGTTACCCAAGTGTAAAAAACCTGTTGGGCGTATGCCACTCATTACTATATCCTTTTTCTTTTCCATAGTTCCTGAACACATTCATTTTTTAAAAATCCCATTTTCACCTTCTATCCCTGGTTTAAAAGGTAAGGCGGCGAAGATAAGAAAAGATGGTAGTCTGAGTAGTTACTCACTTGTTTGCCATTCGTCCTTTGGTAATTGGCTATTGCCAATTGAAAACTATATTTGCCGGATGGAAGTTACCGATGCAATAATTGATAAACTGGCCCATCTTGCCCGTTTAAAATTCAATGAATCAGAAAAGCAGGAAATAAAAAATGACCTGCAGCGCATGATTGTTTTTGTTGAAAAATTGAATGAGCTGGACCTGGAAAATGTAGAACCACTATTGCACATGAGTAGTGAAATAAATGTTTTGAGGGAAGACGAAATAGAGGGTTCGGTCAGTCGTTCAGAAGCCCTGAAGAATGCTCCATCGCACAACGATCAATTTTTTAAAGTACCAAAGGTTATAAAAAATCCCTCCTCCTGAAGGAATATTCAGACCATGATGATAAAAGAAATTATTTAAAATAAATGCTCTTGAACACTACGAATACCTTTCAAAATACACAAGCAGAAAATGAATGTATCATTCACCTGGAGAATATCCGGAAAAATTATATAATGGGTAAGAATGTGTTGGAAGTTTTGAAAGGCATCTCATTAGAAATTTTTAAAAATGAATACGTGGCTCTGATGGGACCATCCGGTTCGGGCAAAAGCACATTAATGAACATAATCGGGTGCCTGGATACGCCCACCTCCGGAAACTATATTTTAAATCGCCAGGATGTAAGCAAAATGGAGGATAATTCGTTAGCCGAAGTGCGCAATAAAGAAATTGGATTCGTATTTCAGCAATTTAACCTGCTGCCGCGTCTGACTGCTCTTGAGAATGTTGCATTACCGCTGGTATATGGAGGAATGGGTAAAAAACTACGCAATGAAAAAGCTTTACATGTTTTGGATATGGTCAGTCTTAGTGACCGAAGTCATCACCGGCCAAATGAACTGAGCGGGGGGCAATCTCAGCGGGTTGCTATAGCCAGGGCCCTGGTCAATGATCCGGCTATCATACTTGCAGATGAACCTACGGGAAACTTAGATACAAAAACCTCTTACGAGATCATGGAGATTTTTAATACGATTCAATCAGGTGGCAATACCATTGTATTAGTTACGCATGAAGAGGATATAGCCAATCATGCATTTCGTATAGTCAGGCTACGGGATGGAATTATAGAAAATGACTTAAAAAATGAAAAAGCCGGAATGTATACACATCAGTAAATATTTATTCGGGTAATCCTAATATCATCTGCCCTAAAGCAGAGTTTTGCACATGGCTTTAAAAATTTATACAAAAACGGGTGATAGAGGAACCACATCACTGATAGGTGGCACTAAAGTTTCTAAGGCACACTTGCGCATTGAAGCATACGGAACAATTGATGAATTGAACTCGTATCTCGGCTTATGCAAGGATATTCTTCAGGACAACAATACCAGGCTAATTCTGAATGAAATTCAGGACCGGTTATTCACTATCGGCGCGGCTCTGGCCTGCGATCCGGTAAAAGAAACCAAAATGAAAATCCCCGATCTTGAGGAAAAAGATATAGAATTATTGGAACAGGAAATGGATAAAATGAATGAGTTATTACCAGCAATGAAATCTTTTATACTTCCCGGAGGACATCCTTACATTTCCCATTTACATATTTGCCGGACCATTTGCAGAAGGGCTGAACGTAACTGCGTCGGGTTGTTAGAGAATGAAAATAATGAAGCAGAGCTGGTTATTATTAAATATTTAAACCGGTTGAGCGATTACCTTTTTGTTTTGGCAAGGTATACCGGTCATTTGCTAAAAGTAGAGGAACTACCCTGGAAACCCCGGGTCTAAATCAAATTCTGCTCACAATTACTTTTTTGGTCGTAATTCTTACTAAACTATTTTCCCGTCTTTCATATGAAGAATTCTGTCGCTAAGTTGAGCCAGCTCTTCATTATGCGTAACTATCAGGAAAGTCTGATTAAATTGTTTGCGCAGATCGAAAAATAATTGATGCAATTCTTTTGCGTTAACTGAATCCAGGTTGCCGGTGGGTTCATCAGCCATTATTATATCTGGCTTGTTTATCAAGGCTCTTGCTACCGCTACCCGCTGTTGCTCACCCCCAGATAGCTCATTTGGTTTATTTTCCATTCTTTCTGAAAGCCCGATCATAGTTAGCAATTTCACTGCTTCTGCTTTTACTTCTGATTTTTTACGACCGGCCAGCCAGCCGGGTATACACACATTCTCAAGCGCTGTAAATTCCGGCAATAAGTGGTGAAATTGAAATACAAATCCAATATGTTTGTTTCTGAAGGCAGACAGTTTTTTTTCATTCAGGGAATCAATAGGCACATTATTCATACTTACAGTTCCTTTGTCCTGTTTATCCAGGGTTCCCAGGATATGGAGTAAAGTACTTTTTCCCGAACCGGAGGGCCCAACAATAGAGGCTACTTCACCTTTTTGTATTTCTATGTCAACGCCCTTCAATACTTCTACAACACCGTATTTCTTATGAATATTTTTCCCTGAAATCATATTATTAAATTCTTTTAAATTATCCAAATATCCTTAAAACGAGGCCCTATTCAAAAAAGGATCAAGGCCCTGCCGGGATTTTAAGAAATTATTCATAGCCCCCCAAACAACTAAGCATTTGGAAAATTCGTTAATACCGTTACATTTGCGGAAAATTGGGGTATAATTACTGAACCTCAAAACCCGGACTTTTAAAAATTAAACACGTCGAATATGTTTTGGACATTAGAACTGGCCTCTTATCTTGAAGATGCTCCCTGGCCTGCTACAAAAGATGAATTGATTGATTATTCAATCCGTTCCGGAGCTCCTCTTGAAGTGGTAGAAAATCTTCAGGAATTGGAAGACGAAGGCCAGGATGTTTATGAAACTATTGAAGACATCTGGCCCGATTATCCGACTCAAGAAGATTTTCTCTTTAATGAAGATGAATATTAAATGAAATTATTGTTTCATCCGGAACTTATATATAAAACCGCTCCACGTCTGAGCGGTTTTATTTTTTAAAGATGATGAATTTTCCTTTTACCCATTTTGCTTTTTGAAATAAAACATTCCGGATTTTATTCTGTTTAATTGTAGGGAATTCATAGACAGTAGCCTTCTAACCTATTTTTCCATTTGTGTAATCACTGCTTGCGTTACACCAGTGAAGGAGAAGCCACCATCATGAAAAAGATTTTGCATGGTAACCATTTTTGTCAGGTCACTAAACATGATAGCAATGTAATTAGCACAATCTTCCCC
The DNA here is from genome assembly GCA_051306075.1 of Chitinophagaceae bacterium. Taxonomy (GTDB): domain Bacteria; phylum Bacteroidota; class Bacteroidia; order Chitinophagales; family Chitinophagaceae; genus Terrimonas_B. Next base: position 4,482 of record JBPPMM010000492.1, on the reverse strand, counting down.
CGATGCATTGCCGAGAGGGCTCATGGCTTCGGCATAACTAATAAATCCATCAAAACCTTTCACACCACTTCCTGCCGTAGTACGGGTAGGAGATTGTGAAATAGTATTCACCCTGACCTTGTTCCTGACACCATAATGGTAACCGAAACTCCTGGTTATGCTTTCAAGCAGGGATTTGGCATCTGCCATTTCATTATAATCCGGAAAAACCCGTTGGGCCGCTATATAAGTTAATGCTACTACACTTCCCCAGTCATTGATAGCATTCATGTCCCATGCAGTACGAAGTACCCTATGAAAACTCATTGCTGAGATATCCAATGATTTCTGGTTCCATTCGTAATTGATCTCTGTATAATGTTTTCCTTTCCTGACATTTAAACTCATGCCAATAGAATGCAAAATAAAATCCATTTTGCCGCCAAAATGTTCCATTGATTTTTCAAAAAGAATTTTGAGGTCTTCCATATTAGTGACATCCGCGCCAATAACAGGAGCATTACCACACAAAGCTGAAAGTTTGTTAATCTCCCCCATACGTAAAGCCACAGGCGCATTACTTAATACGATCTGCGCCCCTTCCTCATAACATTTTAATGCAGTTTTCCATGCAATAGATTTTTCATCCAAAGCACCAAAAATGATTCCCTTTTTACCTTTTAATATATGGTTTGCCATATTTTTAATTTTGATTTATTGCGGGTAAAAATACCGATAAATGGCTATCAAGTATCAAGTAAGAGAGCTAACTGATAAAAAGCCGTAATCGATTTCGAAGTTCATCTCCTGGAAATTGATTCAAAAAAAAAATTTCAAAAATTTTCGCGGAAAAGAACTCGCTAGGGAGTTAATTTCTTACCATCTCTCTTGCATTTTCCAAAGCGGCAGCGGTGGGCTTTTCTCCGCTTAACATTTTGGCGATTGCAGTTATTCTTTCTTCGTTTGTGAGCTTGCGGATATCCGTTTTAACCTTATCGTTAACGATATTTTTATAAACAAAAAAATGGGCATCAGCCTTTCCTGCTATTTGTGGTTGATGCGTAATACAGATCACCTGCCTTTTTGATGCCAGTTGCTTTAATATTATCCCAACCTGTTTTGCGGCCTCCCCGGAAATACCTGTATCTATTTCATCAAAGATCATAGTAGGAAGATTCATGGATTGTGCCACCAGTGATTTGATGCAAAGCATAAGCCGGCTAAGTTCTCCACCACTGGCCACTTTTCTGATTGGTTGAAACTGGCCACTTTTATTTGCATCAAATAAAAATTCAACAGCGTCAATACCAAATTGGTTTAACTCCGCTTCGGACTTGCAATTTACCATTAACCTGGCGTTGGGCATACCTACTTGTATAAGCAGGGTGTTTACTTTGTCCTCCAAAGGTGCTATTTGCTTCTTTCGGATATCAGATATTTTTTTCGCCAGTTTTTCTGCTTCCTGTTTTAATTCGTTACTTTCTTTTTCTTTTTGCTGTATTTCGATATCGATATTCAATACAGCACCTATTTTTTCCTGCAATTGTTTTTGAAGTTCCAATAGCTCATTGGTATTTTGTAATCCATGCTTTTTTAATAACCTATACCCAACCGAAAGCCTTTCATTCAATTGCTCAATTTTTTCAGGGTCGTAATTGATGCGGGCTCCAATTCGTCCTATTTCTCCGGCAACATCCTGTAATTCTATTTGCGCAGATTGTAATCGCTGTACCAGGATTTGCAAATCAGAATAATTAAATTGGTATGCCTGCACCTGGTTTATTAAACTCTTAATTTGTTGTACCAGCGGGTTTTCATTTTCCTGCAATTCAAAATACACATTGTTTAAGGCAGCTTTAATGCCTTCTGCATTGCTCAATAACTTTAATTCATCATTGATATTTTCAAGTTCATTTTCTTTAAACCCAGCTTCTTCCAGTTCTTTATATTGAAATTGATTATAGTCAGCCTCCTTATCAAATTGTTGCTTTTGCTTTTTTAGTTCTTCGCATTTCCTATCTGATATTTGCCATTCTGTAAAAACTTGTCGATATTCTTTGAGCTTACCGGCATTGCCAGCCAAAGCATCTAAAACTTCCCGGTGAAAATAAGTTTCACCCAATTCCAATGTATCAAATTGAAGATGCAGGTCTACCAGCATTGAACTTACCTTTTGTAAAAGAGAAAGATTGACAGGGGTATCATTTACAAAGGCCCTGGACTTACCGTTTGCACTTATTTCCCTTCTTATTACAAGTTCTTCTTCAGCATCCAGTTCATTATCTTTTAAAAATAATTGAACCTGCTCCTTATTTGCTACCTGAAAGGTTCCTTCAATAACACACTTTTTTTCTTTGTTTACCAAAAGAGATGAATCAGTCCGCTCTCCCAAAATCAAACTTAATGCGCCAGCAATAATCGATTTACCTGCACCTGTTTCCCCGGTGATGATGTTTAGTTTTCCCGAAAAATCGATTTCCAGGTTATCAATTATAGCGTAATTATTGACAGATAGCTTTTGCAGCATGATCAGCGATGGAATAATGGAAAAAATTTATCTCTTTAAAAAAGAGAGGCAAATTAACCAAAGACAAAATCAAATCCCAATAAAAAACCTCCTGCTGGGTGCAGGAGGTCAGGAAAAATTAAACTTCATTATTATCATTTATGAAAAATGCACTTATTTTATCTCCACATTGTTACTTAAATCCTCATCCACAAGAATACGACCGCAATTTTCACATACCATTACTTTCTTATGTTGCTTGATTTCACTTTGCTTTTGGGGGGGGATTGAATAAAAACAACCGCCACAAGCGTCTCTTTCCACAGGAACCACAGCCAGACCATTCCGATAACTTTTACGAATCTTTTCATAACTCGTGAGTAACCTGCTATCTACATGTTCCCTCGCTTCTCCGGCCAGTTTACTAAAATGCTTTTCTTCTTTTTCATTGGCAGCTATGATCTTTTCGAGTTCACTTTTTTTGTTTGACAGAGTACTTTCTTTGCTGGTTATATTCTTTTTTGCTTTTTCTAGCAAAACTGCTTTTTCAGAAATTTCTTCTGTCGCATCCTTTATATGTTTTTCCGCAAGCTTTATTTCCAATTGCTGCATTTCCATTTCCTTATTGATAGCCTCAAATTCACGGTTGTTCTTTACATCCTCACTTTGCTTTTCATATTTCTTAACCAGTGCTTCCGACTCTTTGATGGCATCTTTTCGCTTTTGAATAAAGTCGGTTACCCCATTGATTTCTTCTTCAATCCGGGTTTGGCGGGCATGAAGTCCCTGAATTTCATCCTCAAGGTCAGCTACTTCCATAGGAAGTTCTCCTTTAAGAATGCGGATCTCGTCCATTTTGCTTTCTATTTTTTGCAAAGTAACCAGGGAAGTCAGTTTTTCCTCAACGGAGAATTCTTTAACGTGTGCCATTGTTTTATTTGATATTTAAGAGCTCAAAAATAATGAACAGGGTTGGTCATTACCTTAGTTTTAAGGACGGCAAAGGTAGGGAATTTTAACTCTAAAATTTCCTGGAGCATATCAATAGTAAACTGCTCACTTTCATAATGTCCGATATCAGCAATTAATATCTTGCCGTTAGCATCAAAAAAATCATGATATTTCAGGTCGGCTGTTAAAAATGCATCAACTCCGGACAGTAAAGCAGTGGAAATCAAAAAACTACCTGCACCTCCACACAAGGCAACTTTTTTGATTGGAGTATTTCTGAACTTGCTATGGCGTAATAAGCTTACTCTAAAAACTGATTTTATCAGGCCAAGGAAATCGCTTTCATTAAGAGCTTCTTCAAGTTCTCCATATACACCAGATCCAATTTTCGGATGTTCATTTGATAATGACAAAACATCATAAGCAACTTCCTCATAAGGATGGGCGGCTTTCATTGCTGTCACTATTTTATTTTCTAAGAACCCCGGAAATATAATTTCAATTTTGTGTTCTTTTTCCTGGTGTTGCAGCCCTATTGATCCTTTATAGGGATGGCTTCCTTGCCCGGCTTTGTAGGTTCCTATACCATCAGTATTGAAACTGCATTCGCTATAATCACCTATGTGGCCTGCGCCAGCCTCAAAAATGGCGTTTCGAACCTCAACAGATTTTTCGGTTGGAACAAAAACATATAATTTTTTGAGTGTGCCCACTTTTGAATCGAGGACAGTAATATTTTTGAGTCCAATCATTTCTGCCATTTTTCCGCTCACACCATCAATCACATTATCAAGGTTGGTGTGAATGGCATAAATAGCGATGTCGTTCTTTATAGCAGCTATAACGCTTTTTTCAACATAATTTTTTCCATTAATTTTTTTTAAACCTCGAAAAATGATAGGATGATGCGCAATAACCAGGTTGCAATTTTTATTTATAGCTTCATTAATTACTTCCTCAGTAGAATCCAGGCAACAAATAATGCCACTGCACTCCCACCTGCCGTCGCCGGTTATTAACCCAGTATTGTCATAATTTTCCTGCAG
>JBPPMM010000487.1:0-2072 GCA_051306075.1 Chitinophagaceae bacterium | reverse complement strand
CCGGGATAATTTTCAACCTCAGTAGTTATTGTTAACTGACCGCCCGGCTGCAGTCCCTGGTATAACACAGGCTTCATATTTGCTCTTGCAGCATAAATTGCAGCAGTATATCCTGCAGGACCTGATCCGATTATTAAACAATGCACTCTTTCACTTGCTTTGGATGTTTCCATTCGTTAATTCAATTTAAATCGTCAAAAATAACTGTAAACCCATAATAAAAGTGTCACTTACCTGCTGTCTGGATATGCTGTGCAAAATAAGATGTTTAATTAACAAGTTGTGACTGTGATAAGTTTTGCCCTTGTTTTAAAATATCACCAAAGAGAAGTTAATTGGGTTAATTAATAAAACAAACAGCCCCGGAAGGATCCGGGGCTGCTTTCTAAACTGAGATAATACTGTTATGTTGATCCCATGATTTTTTATCCAAGATATGCTTTTAGTGCACTGCTATACCTTGCTTTCTGCAAACGTTTTATAGCTCTTTCTTTAATCTGGCGAATCCTTTCTTTTGTAAGATCATATTTCTGCCCGATCTGCTCAATAGTAACACCCTGCTCACCATCCAAACCAAAATAAGCGTTTACAATTTCCGCTTCGCGTGGGCTAAGTGATTTCAATACACGGCGAATCTCATTTCTCAATGAATCCTTCATGACGTCATCATCTGTGTCATCACCACCCTGAAGCAAATCCCCCATGGCTACGTCTTCGGCCTCATGCACAGGAGCGTCTAAAGAAGTGTGCCTTGTATTACTCTGGAAAATATTGTTAATTTCTGTTTCGCTCATTTCCAGTAATTCAGCCAATTCTTCCGTTGATGGTTCTCTCTCATGCTCCTGCTCAAATGCCATATAAGCCTTGTTAGCCTTATTATAGGTTCCAATCTTATTTTGTGGCAAACGAACAAGCCTGCCTTGCTCCGCCAGAGCCTGTAAAATAGATTGGCGAATCCACCAAACAGCATAAGAAATGAATTTAAATCCTTTGGTTTCATCAAAACGCTGCGCTGCTTTGATTAATCCAAGATTTCCTTCGTTGATAAGGTCACTTAAAGACAAGCCCTGGTGTTGATATTGCTTGGCTACTGAAACAACGAACCTCAGGTTTGCCTGCACAAGTTTATCCAGTGCTTTCTGGTCTCCCATTTTAATGCGCTGTGCCAGAGTCGTTTCTTCCTCAGGAGTTATCATCGAAATTTTCGAAATCTCTTGAAGGTATTTTTCAACCGCCTGGGAATCCCGGTTCGTAATCTGGGTAGCAATTTTAAGCTGCCTCATAATAATTTTTGCTGTTTAGTGATTAAACAAATGATTTCTATTCCTGGTTTAGAGAATATTGTAAAATAGAGTTAAAGAAGGAGTCCGGGTATGCGTACAAAGGTACATCGCACAAGTGAAATCTCATAGCTCCTGTGCATAATTAGCCAAAAATCAATTTTATGCAAACCATTTCTGTGTTTATTTAAAATACCTGAAATACTTGCTGCGCGGTCATTCCCAGTTCTTATTTTATAAAAAAATAAAAATAATTTGTTAGCAATTTGAATGGATCAGGGTGTGGATTTCGTATGTGATGGTTGTCTTTTTAAAAATATCCATAATATTAAACCAACCAGGAAAAGTAAAGAGGAAATCACCTCCGCCTGTGTTGGCTGCATTCCAAATATATCAAGCCTTGTGTTTACCCTTATTTTCTCAATAAAAAATCTCTCCAGGCCATTCAACATAAGATATAACGCAAAAAGGGTTCCCGGAGTTTTGAGCTTTTTTCGAAGAGACCAGATCAAACCGAACAACAAAAGGGAAATGATAATTTCATAAAAAGAGGTGGGATATACCGGAGGATTCAATTCATTGCAATATTTACCAATACAACCTGGTATGGGTACTCCTGCCTCATTTACATTGTTAGGATAATTATAGGCCCACATCCAGTCCGGTAGCCAGTTAAACGGCTTAGGATTTACATTTGCAATTCCCCAATCACCGTCACCCGATACCTGGCACCCAATGCGACCCAGACCATAAGCCAGCATTAATGTGGGTGCTGCAGCATCATTCAGATGC
>JBPPMM010000460.1:0-7242 GCA_051306075.1 Chitinophagaceae bacterium | reverse complement strand
GCGGCTACAATATGGCTTGACTTTACCATGGAGAAAAGCGGTTGCTTGATACGGGCATCAAGCAGGGAAAGTATAAGCAGGTTAAACATACAGCTTCCAAAAATATCTCCGGCTGCAAGGTTGGGAGCGTTAACTATTACAACCGAACTGAAGCCGGTGATTAACTCAGGTAATGAAGTAACGGATGCCATTAAAATCAGGCCCACCCATGCCTTTCCCATACCGGTTAAATCCGCAATCTTATCTCCATATACAGAAAGGCGGGTACCGCTATAAATGATGATACCCGCACAACAAGCAAATCCGAAAGTATTAAGAATTAAATCACCCATATTTTTTATTATCCCTTCTCCACACGACCTGGTAAATATTATTAAACCAGGCGAAATATGTAAGCACAAAATGATTTTATAAACACCAGGTAACCCTTCAACCTACCATGTTACAAGAGGAATTAGCTTTATTTGTCATAATTATTTAATAACCCGCTTCGCAAAACTATGGCTTCCAACACAAGTAAAATCAAATAATGAAAGTCCTTATTTTGCCGGTATGTGCCCTAATTCTAAGTAAAATTAATTATTTGAAATTTTAATCAATGTGGAATTGATTTTTGAAAAGCTCCGCCAATTAATCTAATATTTTCTTTTCTTCTTTATTCTTACCCCTGTACGAAGTCGCAATAGCCTTACCTGTCAGTAGAATATTATTTACGAGCTCCTTACTAAATTTTGATTTGTTGTCCCGGTAATATTTTTCAAATGATTCAAAACCGCTTTCCGCAAAGCCCTCAGTTTCTTCAAAGTCAAAGGAAAAATTTATCAGGAAAGCCAGATCAGTTCCATACTTATCTGTTGAATTCTCAAAAGGCTTCCAATAGTTTTGAATGAATAGCTGAAGTGATTCCTTTTCGGAACGCCTTACCTTGCCGTCCCTTGCAGCAATAAAGTAAAATAGTTTGCCCAGTTCCGTGTATAATTCTTCGTAAAACATACAATTGTATTTATAGTTGTTTAAAGTTTATTATTTCTTTTCCCGATAATATTTTTTTACCCAGGCGAAAATTTGATTCTCGGTCATGTTATCGGTTGTTTCTACTCCTTTTATTTTTGGGTAACCGGGGCCACTCTGGTTTATTGCTTTTTCAAGTTCCCTTTTCATACCTGCAGGCCCAAACAAAACAATTTCTTCTGTTTGTTTTATTTCATTGGTCACCTTTTTAAGATAGGCCCGGATTTCCATTGCCCGCCGGTTTTTCTTTTTCTTTTCAAAATTTAAAAATTGGCCGGCAATTCTTGTATACCACTTTTTCTCTCCTGGTATTCTTATTCGTCCCTCAATTAAAGAATGAATTATTTTGACATGGGGATTGTGCTCTTCATTAAAAACTATTACTGCTTTTTTCCCGTCTATCCAGATGCCTGTTTGATTTGTAATGGCGGTAATCATTATTTTTTAATTTTTGTTTTGACCTTTTGATGAGAGTGTGATCAGAGATCAGTAGATAACTTTATGTGTTAGTTTCTTTATTTTCATTTTACCCCAGGCTGTGGGTACATACTCCTTGTTTGCCTCTTTTGAACTGGACACTAACTCGTTTTCTGATCTTTTATTTTGTGCCCAGCAATCCATATTATAAAGGGTAGTGCCGGCAATATTTTCTAAAGCTTCATTAGTGGCAAAAGCCTGATGGGGAGTGATCAGGACATTAGGAAACGACATTAATTTATTCAGCATCTGATCTTCGATTTTATTATTAGAATGATCGAAAAAGAAGATTCCTTTTTCTCTTTCAAATACGTCCATACCTAAATACCCTATTTTTCCTGATTCCAGGGCTTCTATAATATGTGCAGTGTTCATAATGGCTCCCCTGGCCGTATTGATCAGCATCACGCCATGCTTCATAACCCCAATTACTTTTTTATTGATTAAATATTTGGTCCCGGAATTAAGCGGTGCACTCAAAAGTATAATGTCTGATAACTGGCACAACTCGTTTAGGTCTGTATATTTCAGTTTATAATTTTGCTCAAGCTTTTCATTTCTTTGAACATCATAACCCAATAACTGGCAGCCAAATCCATTAAAAATTTTAGTCATTATGCTTCCAATTCTGCCGGTTCCAATTATACCTACCGTTTTATGATATAAATCAAATCCAATCAGGTTGTCCAGGGTAAAATTGTAATGTTGAACCTGCTGATGGGCCAGTGTTATTTTCCTGTTTAAAGCCAGCACCAATGCTACAGCATGTTCAGCTATGGCATAAGGAGAATATTCGGGTACATGGGCAATTCTAATCCCAAGCTCATTTGCTTTCTGGATGTCTATATTATCATAGCCGGCCGCCCTGGTAGCAATAAATTTTATGCCGGTGTTGTGTAATTTTTCAATTACCCGGGTGGATGCGTCATCACCGGTAAAGATTACGACTGCTTCATGCCCCAACGACAATCCGGCTGTATCGGGGGATAAAGCTTCGCAGGTAAAGGTTAATTCATGCTTCTTTTTGTTTGCCTCATTTAAATGATGGCGTTCAAATTCTTTTGTACTATAAATGATAATTTTCATGAGTTTGACTTTGGGTTGTTAAATGCAATTTCTTTTCAGCCCGGGCAATATTTTCAATTCCTTTTACCAGGGCATCCTGTGTAAATGAAATGGAGTCAATTCCCTGCCTTACCAAAAATTGAGAGAATTCAGGATCACCTGGCGCCTGGCAGCATAATCCAATTTTGATGCCTTCTTTCTTTCCAAATCCTTCAACTGTTATGGCAAAGCCATCCGGCACATTAATGCCCATGGGCTGATGTTTATTTATCCTTTCACCCAGCGATGCATTTTTGCCTCCAACCTCTGGCAGGTCTTTAAGAGTGATTTCCCTAAATGGAATTATAAAACTATTCATATTTTAATTTTTATTGGAGTGGCCATCTTAGTTTCTTATTCTTCTTCGGGTACGATCAAAAAAGGTTTTTGGGTTATATAAGCCATATTTTTTGTAAAGCTTTTTAGTAAATGCTTTTCATAATAGCTTTTCTTCTTTCTTACCATAACAAGCATGTCATGCGGAAACTCCTTATCCAGGTTTTCAATAGCCTGAAAAACAGAAGTTGTCTTAACTACATGAAATTCCAGTTTGGATTCAGGATATTCCTTCCTGATCTGGTATGCATATGTTTCAAAATCATTTACCAGCCTTTCTTTCTCTGATTCTTCTTCGTAAACACTAAAAACATGCAACACAGCGATACGGGTATTATATAATTTGGACAAACTGGTTAAAACGGATAAGGCTTTCCTATCTGAAGGACTATAATCCGTTGCAAAGACTATATGTTCCGGTTCTTTCCATTCGTATTTTTCAGGTATCATAATTACAGGTATGCCGGCATTTTCAGCAACCTTGGCGGCTACCGAACCAATGATGCTTTTTTTGAAGTTGCTGGCGCCCTTTGTTCCCATTACAATGAGGTCAATATGTTCATGTTCGGAAAATCCAAGGATATTGTCTACCAGTGGTGTGCGTCCCAGAACAGTAGAAATTGGAATTAGCGCATTGCCTCCTGTTACTTTTTTTTTCAGCCTTTGCAGACGCTTGAGCAGGTTGGTTTCCATTTGGTCGTTAGCGTGTATTCTCGTTTTTTCAACACCGATATATCTGCTTTTTAAAGGGGTATATACATGATATAGAATTACAGTACCCTTATTCCTTTCTGCAATGTCAATAGCAAACCGCAAGGCTTTTTCGGCCGTTGGTGAAAAATCTGTAGGAACTAATATTCTATTCATAAAAGATTATTTTAGTTGGTTACTGAGGAAATTGTTATGATTCTGTTTCATTACCCGGCAGAACTAATAATGGTATTTTTGTGTGATAGCTCATTTTTTTTGTAAGGCTTGGATGAAAAAATTTCTCCCATAACCCTCCTTTTGAATAAGTAACCATCGCCAGCACGTCAATTTCCTTTTTGTTCAAATGGTCATTAAGTGTTTTTTCAAATTCATTTCCATAAAGATGTTCTGCTGTCAGGGTGTCTTCTAAATACTGAGTTTTCAAAAGTTGTTCATAACGCGGAGTTTTTCGTGTATGCTCCAAAAGAGTAGCGGCGTCATCCTTATCCTCGTTTGTAAAAACAGCTATATGAACCTGCGCCATGTATAAATCGGCTAACTCAAAGACGAAATCCAGGATGGCCGGTTCTTTTTCAAAATGATTTGTTGCAATCAGGATTTTTTCCGGCTTTTTCCACTCATAAAAAAAAGGAATAACCATAACAGGGATTTTTGTCTTGCCAATAACAGCGGCGGTATTACTACCCCAAATCTTTTTGTTGATCCCGTTTGCTCCCAAAGTCCCCATTACAACGAGGTCAATTTCTTTATCATCTATTGCCTGGAGAATAGATTCTTTAAGGGGCCCCTTAAGAAGATAAATACCAACCGTGATGCCTTCCGTTTCTTCTATACTTTTTTTGATCATTTTTAGTTTGTCCCTTTGTTCATCAATGAGAAAGTGGTCAAACTCCTTATTAACTCCCATATAGTCTGTATACGCAGATCCCCCTGATTCAAATGCATGAAACAGGATGACCTCCCCATTGATATGCTTAGCTGATTGAACAGCAAAATCAACTGCATGTTTGGCGCAGGTTGAAAAGTCGGTAGGCACAAGTATTTTTTTCATGAGATTCATTTTATAGTTATGGAATAAAAGATCTTCTGCTACTTGTATTGAATCTTAATGTGATTTTTGAATCAAGGGCTACTAGCTCCGGTTTTTTAGCCAGAGTTTTACAGGGTAAAACATAAATAAATCAGCTTTATTTATTGTGGGCAATGAACAACGGAGTGTCGAGTTCCTTTATAAGTATATCGGCCATACTGGTTTTAAACCATCGGCTCATTTCGCTCCGCCTGTATGCCCCTAATACCACCAGTTCATTTTCTTTATGGTTTCGTAAATAGCCACTTATTTGTTCTTCTGCATTTCCTTTCTTTATGTTGAAGCTGGCTTTAGGAAAATGGCTTTTAATAAACTGTCTCATTAATTTATTTTCGGGCAATTGGAGGCTATCCTTAAGTTTATTCTTTACTGAAAAAACTTCTACCGGAAGTTCCAGGTGCGGCCCAAACAAATAACTAAACATTTTAATTGCGTATAATGATGAAGGGCCTCCATCATAAAGCAAGACGATTTTGTCGATCATTTTAAAACGATCAGGAACTACCAATACGGGGCATTGTAAATCTCCCAGGATATCTTTCATAAAACGGGTAGGGAGTTTCTCTTTATACCTTGAAAAGGTTTCACGTTCGTTGATTATAATAAGATCAGCAAACATGCTTTCATGTTTTAACTCCTGTAGCGCAACACGGTTGTCTCTGTGAATGGAATAAGCAATTTTGTTTTTTTCACAGGTTTTTTGAAACAGAATCGCTGCTTCATCTCTTCTTTTTTTGTCTTTTTCGTCTAATATTTTTATCGATGAATTGTAATCCCTATATGTTTTGATAACAGTGGTCACATTGTAGCTACGATAGAAAAATTCATCTAGAAAAACCCCCACCAGCTTTGCACCCGTAGCCCGGGTGAGGTGGATTGCATAATCCAATGTGCTTTTTGACATTCTGAATCCATCAAATACCGCTAAAAAGGTTTTCATAATCTTATAAGTTTAAGGATGTGTTTTATAGCCCACACATCACCAGTTAAATTATTGATACAGTATTGGTTTAAAAATCAGGCCGGTTGAGTCCCGTACCGGTAATACCATATTTTTAATCTGTTTTGTTTTCAGTAATAATCGATTTCAGCAGATAAGGGCTTACGTAAGTTCGGGAAATGCTGTAATAACAATCAATAATCAAATGAACATTATTAAATCTCTAATGCTGTTATTGATATAGAGCCCGGATAAATTAAAATTGATTTCGGTAACTGGTTCAATATAGTTAATGCTATTACTTTATTGTATGATATTCATTAAGGCCATATATGATGTTTGTCAATAAAACATTCCTCTTTATAGTAATAGGCTGGTAATAGGCGATTTAGGGCAATAACTCCATATAAATGATTTTGAGTCTGGCGATTTATCTTTCCTGCCAGGCTTTTCGATTATGAAATACAGCTACGTATTCATTCAAGGAAGGGTGGGCAAACATCAATAATCATTTTAAATGATGAAGCTTATAGGCCGGATTGATTCTGTCTTCTATGAAAAAGATAACCCTTAAATAAAACAGAGGGCTGAAGAATAAAAATTTGCCCCGCTAGGGTTGAAGCAGGGTAATTGTTTTTAAAACAGGGTACAAGGATTTTTAAAGAATTTTACTTTGATAGATTATTCGTAACAAAAATGTTTAATTATATCAGTTACCGATTTCATTTTGTTTTACTAAAAGAACAATAAACAGCAAATGCTATAAGGTTTTCAAGAACCTGATATTATAAGTAATGTGCCTGAGGTTTATGATATTTCCAGGGAAGCTGCTGACAGTTTTGTATTCATAATCAGAGTATCTCCGTAAAAACTAACTTTACCAGTAGTTATATTATGTTTACCTCCTACAATACCTATTTTACCTGTTTCTATCAGTTCTTTTAATATCGGGCTACGTTCCCTGATGGCGGTGACTGTACGTTTCACATTGATGGTAGCCACATTTTCAACAAATTCTTCGTTCTCAGAATGACGGTTTTTGGTTGTGGTAGTTTTTTCATCATAAACGGCGGGTTGAATTTTACTCAATAGTGCAGTGAGATTTCCCATTTCTACGTGGCCGCATGCGCCTTTTACAGCACCGCATTTAGTATGACCTAATACCACGATTATTTTGGCGCCGGCAATTTTACAACCAAATTCCATGCTGCCCAATATGTCCTCGTTGATGATATTGCCGGCAATCCGAACGCTGAATATATCACCCAGGCCCTGGTCAAATATTAATTCCGCCGATGTACGGGAATCGATACAACTTAAAATGACGGCAAACGGATGCTGTCCATCAGATGTTTCATTGGCTTGTTGCAAATGATTACGGTTCACCTTGAGATTGTTGATAAACCGTTTGTTGCCTTCTGTTAATAAATCGAGTGCCATTTCAGGAGTGATAGCATCCTGCATTTCTTTGGTTAGTGTTTTCATTGTTTATTTTTTTGATTAAATAAATTGAGGTTCTATAAAATTAATTTTCAGTACATGAATATTCTTAATCCTGTCTCTTATACACATC
>JBPPMM010000439.1:0-3926 GCA_051306075.1 Chitinophagaceae bacterium | reverse complement strand
TTTTGCATCTTCTGTATTTCCCTTTCCAATTTCTACATTCATTTCATCAACCAGCTCAGTACTTACTTCTGAAAAATTATTCACGAAGTTTAAGGGGTTTTGTATTTCATGTGCAATACCTGCAGTAAGTTCTCCAAGGGACGCCATCTTTTCGGAATGGATGAGTTGTGCCTGGGTAGACCTGAGTTCATGATAAGCTTTTTCAATTTCTTTTGCCTGGGCAAGTTCTTTCATTTGTGTTTTTTGTCTTTCCCTGTGGATGATACGTTGCTTTTGCATTCGATAAATGGCAAAAACTGCGGTCGCTAACAGCAAACCATATATTGAGTAAGCCCACCAGGTCCGCCACCACGGAGGATTAATTATAATAATAATAGAAGTTCCTTCTTCATTCCACACGCCATCGTTGTTTGTTCCCTTTACTTTAAAAGTATAGGTACCGGGATCAATATTAGTATATCCAACATAGCGCCTCGATCCACTATAAACCCAGTCTTTATCTACTCCCTCCAGTTTATATTTATATTGATTTTTCGTTGGATTGTAAAAGCTTAAAGAAGAAAATTCGAATGAAAAATAATTCTGATCATGATCCAATTCAATTTTTTTTGATTCGTTAGCGCCTTTAACCAATGAATCGAACAGTTTAAATTGCGTGATAACTATAGGTGGTATATAGCTGTTTGCTTTAAGTTGAAGCGGATCAAAAAAATTAAATCCATTCGGTCCTCCAAAATATAATGTGCCATCCTCCCCCTTGATATGACCAGAGCGCAAATCCTGACCAGCTGCAAAAATGTTGCTTTGCAATCCATCTTTATAATAGTAATTAGTAAAAGTCCTTTTAACAGGATCAAACCGTGAAAGCCCATTTTGTGTTCCTAACCAGAGATAGTTTTTGTTGTCTTCCAAAATAGAATATATAGTGTTATCTGCCAGCCCATGTTTATCTGTAAATGTTGTAAATTTTCCCGTTTGATAATCGAAATGGCACAAGCCCCCAGCCCAGGTTCCAAGCCACAGATTTCCTTTGGTGTCCTCGTAAATAATATTTACATTATTAGAACTGATGCTCCCGGTATCCTGCGGATTATGTTTATAGTGAGTGATGATGCCTGTTCGTTTATTCAGCCGGTCAGTAGCGATACTGCCATTGCCCACCCATATATTATCTCTTGAATCTTCAAGGATTGCTACTGCGGTATAATCACTGAAGCCGGTGGAATCTGCTTTGCTGTGGCGATAGTATTTTATGAACTTACGTGTTCTTGTGTCGAAAATCTTAATGCCCTCTCCGGCCCCTAACCAAAGCAGTCCCTCCCGGTCTTCAGCAATAGTTTTAATCAACGGCCAATCTGCCTTATAATCTGCCTCGTTGCTATTATAATGAGTGAACTCGCCTGTTTGCTTATTGAAAAGGGATAATATATCCCCAGTGCATACCCAAAGATGTCCATGCCTGTCTTCTAAAATCGTCTGAACCGCATCGTATCTCAGTGATTTAGGATTGCCTGGATCGTGCCTGAAATGAGTAAATTGATTTGTCCTTTTGTCCCAGCGGTTCAATCCTCCCGTATAAGTTCCTATCCAGATAATACCGGATGAATCTTCCACTATGCTGGTGACTTCATTACTGCTTAAAGAATTAATATCGGTTGGATCATTACGCCTGAGTCCAAAACCTTTATCATTCAGGTTTGCTTTATTAAGCTTACCACCCTTCGAACCCACCCATAAAATGCCTTCCTTGTCTATTTCGATGCTTTCAATAATGTCTGTACTTAAACTGTGGGGATCGTTCGGGCTGTGAAAATATGCTGTAAAAACAGTGCGGTCCTTATTCAATTTATTCAATCCTTTGCTGGTGCATATCCATAGATTACCCTGCTGATCTTCTTTGATCCCTCTGCCGCCCCAGGAATGGTTATCAGCGATTGATTGAATATTTTTTGGGTCAAGTTCATAGCGTTTAAAGATGCCTGTCTTTTTATCCAAACTATTTAATCCATTAATAGTTGTGACCCATATAATACCGGCTTTATCCTGAAAGACAGATTTTACAATTCCGCTTAGGCTACCTGGATTAAATGGATCGGGCCGGTAATGTATAATACTATACCCTGAGGGTTGACCAGCTTTAGCTGCAGTTAGTTTTATATTGTGTAAGCCGGTTGTATTTCCCACCCATAATTCACCTGTCGTGTCTTTATAAATACAATTTATCGCATCGCCAAGCCAGGTGGCCTTGTTATCCGGCGACCTGGGATAATCCAAATCAATAGAGTCTGGCAAAAATTTTCCCGTTTGCGGGTTGAAACGGCACAATCCAGTTGAATAGCTTCCTACCCAAATCATTCCATCGCTGTCTTCATTTATAACCCCAATATTTGGATCCGCAAACCGGGCGTTGGGAGAAGGTTTATACCGGGTAAATTTTTCAGTGGCCCGATCGAATTTACACAAGCCTTCGAATGTTGAAACCCAGATCGTACCATGTTTATCTTCAAAAATAGTATAAATAAAATTTTGAGAAATAGAATTGGGATCAAATGGATCAAACCTGTATTTGATAAAAGTATACCCGTCATATTTATTTAAACCATCCCAGGTGCCAAACCAGATATATCCTTTGCTATCCTGCATTATGGCTGATACCCTTTCACCCGAAAGCCCTTCTTCAATACCTATATGTTCAAAACGTAAGTTCTCACTTTGAGCAATACAGTCTTGTTTAAGCCCAAAGATTAGAGTCAGAAAAAGTATACAGTATTTACACAACAGTTTCATTTTGGTTCCCATTGAATGAATCTGGACACTTGTAATTTTAATAGATTCAATTATTATCAAACCTTGTTATGCCTGAGCACAACATCAATTACTATATAACGGGGTTGAAAGTATGTCAATATCCCGGATTTTGTACCAGGTTGGGATTAACTGATAATTGTTCATAAGGAATAGGAAATATTAAATATTTCGGATCGCTTTGATAATCTTTTTCCTGGAAAGGCTGAAGAAAATTACCAAACCGGATCAAATCCTGTCTTCTCCAATTCTCCCACCATAATTCCCTTCCTCTTTCATCCAATAAAATATCAAGGTTTATTGAAGACAGAGATGTAGCACTTCTTGATGGATCTCTACGAATAGAATTGACAATAGAAAGAGCTGTACTGCCATAAGAGCCGGCATTGGTTTGAGTTCCTCCTCTTAAAATCGCTTCGGCTTTCATTAACAAAACATCGGGAAGACGGAGATAAACAAATTCATTTCTTGCAGGGCCAAACCACGGAAAATAATATAAATAGTCCGGGGCATATTTCACAGGCCTGATACCCGGCATTTCCAGGTTCGGGCCAGGCAAAATATTTTGTACCTCCGGGGTATAAATTAACGGAAGATTCCCGCTAAAAAGTGGAGCATCCGTGACGAGGTCATATTGCTGGCCAATGAGGAAGCCTATATTTACCCGGCGTCCGGGATTGGGAAGTGAATTTGCATAGTCGTAAACGGCTTCTCTACGTTTATCAGTTGGCTCAAACTTATTGTAAAAATCTGATAAAGTAGCATAGCCGTTAAAGCCATTTTGCAAATAATGCAGAACACCCAGCCATGCAAAAGCCAGCTGATATCCACCATCAGCACGGCTTGCCTGTGTAAAGATGTTTTCTTTCCCGATTGTACCATTAATGGGCGAAAAATTATCAAAGTAATTTGCACTGAAAGAATATTTATTGCTGTTGATTATTTCATCTGCCAGGCTTATTACCTGGTTCATATCTGCCGGATCAAATGAAGGATTGGCCCTATCAGTATAAACTCCTTTATTTAGGTAACATTTCATCAACAAAACCTTTGCGGCAAATTTATTTGCTTTACCTGCGGGCTCATCCGGCAGATCAGGTTGCACAGCATTTGTTTCACTA
>JBPPMM010000421.1:0-5993 GCA_051306075.1 Chitinophagaceae bacterium | reverse complement strand
AATATTACCACAGGAGCTGAACTGGTACGAAGAAGAGCTGGTGGCGAAGCATTTGCTTTTACCTGCCCTTTGATCACTAAGTCTGACGGAGGGAAATTTGGTAAAACAGAAAAAGGAAATGTATGGCTGGATGCATCATTGACAACCCCCTATCAGTTCTATCAATTCTGGCTTAATGCCAGTGATGAGGATGCAGAAAAGTGGATTAAGATATTTACCTTCTTAGGAAAAGAAGAAATCGAATCAATATTGCAGCAACATCGAAAAGATGCGGGTCAGCGCCTTTTGCAAAAAAGGCTGGCGGAAGAAATTTCCATATTGATTCATGGAAAGGAAGAATTAGAAAAAGCTGTAGAAACAACGCATAAACTTTTCCATGATCTTTCTGCCCCTGCAGAAACGCTTAGTATAGAAGATTTGGAAGCAATGGAGGGTGTCATCAAATCAGAATATGCAAAAGACAAGATTGGAATGGGTATTGATGTTATTTCTCTTCTTACAGATACACATATTTTTCAAAGTAAGGGAGAAGCAAGAAAGATGGTTCAGGGTGGTGGAGTAAGTGTTAACAGGAAAAAAGTTGATGACCTTAAAATGACGGTTGATAACAGCTTGTTATTACATGATAAATATGTTTTGGTTCAAAAAGGCAAAAAGAATTATTATTTGATTAAAATGGTTTAACAGGCACCTTACAAATGCAAAAAGTATATTTTATAAGTGGATTGGGAGCAGACAAGAGGGCTTTTTCATTGCTTGATCTGTCCTTTTGTGAACCAGTATTTATTGACTGGATAAAGCCATTAAAAAAAGAAACACTTGAAAATTATTCTGTTCGTCTCCGGAAGCAAATTCAAGATGAGGATGCTACTGTAGTTGGTGTTTCCTTTGGAGGTATGATTGCCTGCGAAATGGCGCTTGCAGATAGCCGTATGAAAGTGATCATCATTGCAAGTAATAAATCCGCGGATGAATTTCCCGGATACCTTAGAATTGGGAAATATCTTCCATTATATAAATGGCTTCCCGGAAAAATTTTAAAGACCTGCCGGTTTTCCTGGATGCTTGGCCCCAAAGGAAATGAACAAAAAAAATTACTCAATGAAATATTAGCCGATTCGGACCCTGAATTTTTAAAATGGGCTATTGAAGCTATTTTAAACTGGAATCAGAAAATCACATCATCAAATGTTAAACACATACATGGTACTGCAGATAAGTTACTTCCTTATCGGTTTGTAAAAGCAGATTACAAAATTCCCGGAGGTACGCATCTTATGTCGCTCAACAAGCCGGAAGAAGTATCCGGATTACTCAAGCAACTTATATAACGATACGTAAATTATTTACGCAACTTCCGAACAAGAATTGCCCTTCATCACTCAACGTCTACCTGCTTTTTTATGACAGCACCTTCGGTTGCTTCGGGCAAAAATTTTCTTTCATTGATCAAATAACCATTTCCTTTTTCGCAAAGATGCACTTTCAGGTTTTCAATACTCACCGGGTTTCCGTCCGGGATATCAGCTATATTAGAATGCATGATCTCATGCCCGTCTATGATGACAACCAATCCGCTCCCAATGGCTTCCATTTTATTCCCTTCGGTTATCAACATCCCGGTATCTTCTCCAAGTCCGATACCAATACATCCCGGATTACCAGCTACCGCCTGAACCAGGCGGCCAAATCTTCCCCGCTTTTCAAAGTGGGAATCGATTATTAGGGATGAAATAAAACCCAGGCCGGTTGTAATCTTTACCTCTCCTTTCAGGTGGGCAAGAGCAGCATTTCCTTCATATATCATTGTATTGCTCATGGCCATAGCGCCTGCGCTGGTTCCGGCTATCAGAAAATTCTCTTGCTGATATCTCTGTTTAATTATCCGCAAAAACTCCGTTCCTCCGTTATTGGCACTAAGCCTCAATTGATTTCCTCCACTGAACATGATAGCGTCACAAATCCGTATTCTTTCTATCAGATCAGGATCCGTGGTATCACGCCGGTTTCGGATATGCATAACATTTACGTTAGTGCAACCGATCTTGCCAAATGCGTCAAGATAATTTTCTCCCACTTCGTAGGGCATCATAGATGCAGTGGTGATGATTTCAATACGGGACGAAGGTCCTCCGGCTTCCTCCACCACCCGGCGAAGAATACCTAATTCAAAAAAGTTAAGATTATTGCGGTAGAAATCCCCGGTCTCAAGATTGGTTCCTTTATCCTCTGCCCCGCCGACAGCTATTAGTTTTCCTTTAGGATGGCTCATTCAGGCACATTTGATAAGGAGCAAAAGTAATAGAAAATCAATGTAACAAAAAGGCAATAAAACACAAAACAATAAACTTAGATTGAAGCCATAAAACTTTTGTTTGTATCCGGTCCTTAACAATTCGAAGACTGCTTCATTTCCCCGATTAAATGAATACTAAGAATGGCCCCCGCATAAATAAACAAACACAATATTTTTATTAAATAGCACCCAACTCTTGAAACGAAAAATTTTCTTTATTCATCAGGGTAAAATCAATTTTCTTTTCTCGCTTTGGGAATCAAACAGGGAATAAATAATCTGGTACGACTTTTATACCATGAAGAAGGAAAGTTGGCCGTATTTACAAAATCACCTAATTTGAAATAATAACTTTTTGTGTATGCAAATTCTTGAAATAAAAGTGTTGAAAGGTCCTAATTATTGGAGTGTCCGTCGTCCCAAATTAATACAAATGAAGCTGGACCTGGAAGAAATGGAACAGCGACCAACAAATTCAATAGAAGGTTTTCGCCAGAGATTGGAAAAATTATTGCCCACTTTATTTGAACACCGGTGCAGCGAAGGTGTACCTGGTGGCTTTCTTAGTCGAGTTAAGGAAGGCACCTGGATGGGTCATGTTATTGAACATATTGCCTTCGAAATTCAGACACTCGCCGGAATGGAGTGTGGTTTTGGAAGAACAAGAGGAACAGGTTTAAAGGAAGGTCTCTATTATGTAATTTTTGATTACATGGAAGAAGATGCAGGATTATATGCAGCAAGGGCTGCTTTCCGGATTGTTGAGGCCTTGATAGAGGGAGTGGATTATGATCTTGAGAAAAATATACAGGAGATGAGGGAGATCAGGGAAAATACAAGGCTGGGTCCATCAACGGGCTGTATAGTAGAAGAAGCGGCCAAAAGAGGAATTCCTTTTATTCGATTGAATAAACAAAGCCTGGTGCAATTAGGCTATGGGGTGCATCAAAAAAGGATACGGGCAACAATTGCCTCAACTACCTCAAATATTGCTGTTGATATAGCTTGCGACAAAGAAGAAACTAAAAATTTATTAGAAGCTGCGGAAGTTCCTGTGCCCAAAGGTGTAGTTATTCGTTCTGATGAAGAATTGGACAGTGCAATAAGCAATGTGGGATATCCGCTTGTTATAAAACCTATTGATGGCAATCATGGAAAAGGAAATACAACAAACATTACAAACCGGGATCAGGCACAAAAAGCATTGGATGCAGCCCGGCAATTTGGACGGTATATTATAGTAGAAAAATACATTACAGGTTTTGATTTCAGGGCTCTGGTGGTAAACTATAAATTCATTTGCGCAGCGTTGCGGACACCGGCTGCTGTTACGGGGGATGGAGTTAATGCTATTCAATATTTGATTGATGAGATAAATAAAGATCCCCGTCGCGGTTATGGTCATGAAAAAGTACTGACACAGATCACTGTTGACCAGTTTACTCAAAAAATGCTGGACGACCTGGGGTATACTTTAGAAACAATACCAGCCAGGGGAGAGTTGGTTTTATTAAAACCCACAGCCAATTTATCAACAGGTGGCACTTCCACCGATGTGACAGATGAAGTGCATCCTGCCAACATCTTCATGTTTGAACGCATTGCAAAAATTATCGGGTTGGATATCTGTGGTATTGATATTATGGTTAAGGATCTCCGGTCACCGGTAAGTGAAGCAGGTGGAGCCATATTAGAGGTTAATGCAGCCCCGGGTTTCCGAATGCATATTGATCCTTCGGAGGGTTTGCCGAGGAATGCAGCTGAGCCGGTAGTAGACATGCTTTTCCCCAAAGGAAGTATTGGTCGCATTCCAATCATAGCAATTACCGGAACAAATGGCAAAACAACCACCACCCGCTTAGCAGCCCATATAGCCAAAAGTGCTAACAAAAAAGTTGGTTATACTACTTCCGACGGGGTCTATATTCAAAATCAAATGATGATGAAAGGTGACTGCACCGGCCCTGTTAGTTCCTCTTTTGTCCTTAAAGATCCTACTGTTGATTTTGCCGTATTAGAATGTGCCAGGGGAGGAATTTTAAAAGCAGGATTAGCTTTTCAGCATTGTGATGTAGCCATTGTTACCAATGTAGCCGCCGATCACATGGGTTTAGGAGGCATCAATACGCTGGAACAAATGGCAAGAGTTAAAGCGGTAGTACCGGAAACAGTTTTTCCTCATGGTTATGCCGTATTAAATGCAGACGATGACCTGGTTTACAAAATGCAGGAAGACCTGAATTGCAATATTGCCTTATTCAGTATGGACGAAAAAAACCCCCGGATTAAAAAACATTGTGCTAAGGGAGGTTTAGCAGCCGTATATGAAAATGGTTTTATCAGCATTATGAAAGGGACCTGGAAAATAAGAGTATCTGCAGTAAAAGACATTCCACTCACTTATGAAGGAAAGGCCATACATAATATTAATAATACCCTACCTGCGGTTTTGGCTACTTACCTGTACCGTGATATAACTATTGAGGATATAAGGCAAGGATTATTAACATTTATTCCATCTTCTACTCAAACTCCGGGCAGGTTAAATTTTTTCCAATTTAAAAATTTTACCATGCTGGCTGATTTCGCTCACAATCCGCACGGCCTCAAACTGCTTTGTGACTTTATCAGCAAATTAGATTATAAAAATAAAGTGGGTATAATTAGCGGAACGGGCGACAGAAGAAACGAGGATATAATGGAATTGGGAGAAATATCAGCCCAATATTTTGATGAAATAATTATTCGTTGTGATAAGAATCTTCGCGGTCGCAGTGCCGATGAAATTATAGCCTTATTAAAGGAAGGAATAAAAAAAGTGAACCCGCATCTTCCAATTATCGTTATTCCAAATGAAGATGAAGCCCTTGATTATGCTTACGCCAATAGTAAACCTGGCAGCCTGGTAACTATAATGTGCGATGTTGTAGCAAGGGCCCTGGATAAAATCAGGGAGTTAAAAGAGAATGAAGACAACAGGGAACAACTCGCTCTGGCTTCTGAAGCCTGATTTTGCTTAAAACTGAGATATTTTGAGCGTTAAAAACCTTTTGGGTGAAAAGCAATCTACCCTTATTTTTGCACTCCCCATTGAAAAATGGGTATAGTTTGACCCATGGTGTAATGGTAACACTACTGATTTTGGTTCAGTCATTTATGGTTCGAATCCATATGGGTCAACAAGAAATGGACAATTCGGAATTCCCGGTTTGTCCATTTTTATTTTTTAGTCCTTCTGATTCTTTTTAATCTTGGTATCATTCCTTGTAAAACCATTCTAAAATTTAGCAAATTAAATATGTAAAGTGCAAGGGAGTGAAGAAATGCTCAAAGATTGAATTTTGGGTTATGGGGAGATGTGTGCAGCGGCAATTCCATGACTTTTTTAATTGCACAAGATGCAATTGTTGTGGCAAATGGTTTACAAAATTTTTTAATCATTGCATCATCCTTACTTTATTTTCTTTATGTCGGAAAAGTTATTTATGAAAATATTTTAGCCTTATTATTATGAAAGCACTTGAAGTACTATTGGAAGCATTAAAGGTTTATGAAATTGAAGTAATTTCCATAGAAGGCAATCGTGTAAAATTGCAAAATAATTACGAAGTGGAAGTTGAGAAGAACAAATTATACAAACTTATTGATGATGGATATATCGTAGCTCCGTTTAGTGACATGAATGAATTGTGCCGTT
>JBPPMM010000325.1:0-2428 GCA_051306075.1 Chitinophagaceae bacterium | reverse complement strand
GCAGGAATTGCATTAGATCATTCTTTTTTAAATTATAAAAAGGAATTGCTTCAATACGGGTATAGGGTGGTAAAAATTTCCTTAAAGGAAAAAACTGTTCTTTTTGAAAAGATGACTTGACAACACGTATAACGAGGCTAATAGGTATACAAGATGTTAGTTTAATTTTTCGTAATGAGGATATGACCAGCAGTGACACTACATGGTTAATGATATTCTTATATTTGAGCGTTATAACTCAGGCAAAGAACCTCTCCTTTAATCGTATGACAGATAGTAATCAATTTGACGTAATCATCATAGGCGGAAGTTACGCAGGACTTTCGGCTGCAATGGCCTTAGGACGTTCAATGAGAAAGGTTTTAATCATTGACAGTGGCTTGCCTTGTAACCGACAAACACCGCATTCTCATAACTTCATTACGCAAGACGGAGAAAAACCAAGTGTAATTGCAGAAAAGGCCAAAGCACAAGTATTAAAGTATGACACCGTAACATTTCACATCGGTCTGGCCGTTAGCGGAAAGAAAACAAAAAGCGGTTTTCTCATTACTACCCAGACAGGGGAATCGTATGAAGCGAAAAAACTCATTTTTGCCTCAGGTGTAAAAGATATTATGCCCGATGTAAAAGGTTTTTCCGAATGTTGGGGTATTTCTGTGATCCATTGTCCGTATTGCCACGGGTACGAATTTCGTAACCAAAAAACTGGTATAATGGCAAATGGCGAAAAGGCTTTTCACCTCGCTTCATTGGTTAACAACCTGACTGATAACATTACCATCCTGACATCGGCAAAAGCGGAATTTACCGCTGAACAAATTGAAAAACTAAACAAACATAATATACCGGTTATAGAAACAGAAGTTGCGGAGATTGAACACGATAGTGGTCACATAAAAAATGTGAGTTTTAAAGACGGTAGTAAAATGAATTTTAATGCGGTGTATGCATCTGTTCCATTCAGCCAACATTCGGATATTCCCGTTTCTTTGGGTTGCGAATTGACAGAGCAAGGTTATATCAAATTAGATATGTTTCAGAAAACCAATGTGGAAGGTGTTTTTGCCTGTGGAGATAATACAAGTAAGATGCGTACGGTTTCCTACGCAGTTGGTACAGGAGGTATCGCAGGGAGTATGACAAACAAAGAGCTGACGGATGAACAGTTTTAAAAGAAGTATTCTCTGAAACGTTAAGATTTAGTGGTTTGCCTCCTTAATCGTCATTTGGAGCAATTAATCAAAGTTTTCCCTGAACCAAAGAGAACCAACATTATGAGAATACTGATTATGATCTATACTACATTTTTGTTGCTGCCAGTGTTTCAGGCATGCGTTAGTAAAACCGCATCGAAAACCAGTGTGCAAAAGGAGCAGACAATTCAAAATTTAACAAGTGACCCATCGATGTCCGCAGAGAATGATTCCTTGGCTGGTGCTTCCATCCGCAATGATTTGGTTGATCGAAAGTTGGTCAAGCGAGGTCCAGTATGGCAATTGACGCACGAGTCAGGCAAAGCCGTAGTAAAAATTTGTGTTGACCAAACTGGAAAAGTAATCTCAGCGAATTTTGATTATGGTGAGTCCAGCAGAAATTTTGCAAGATTCGCATGGAAGGCAGAGTCTATAGCGAGACAATATGTTTTTGAACAGAATGTAACGGCTCCCCCGGAAGAATGTGGCCAGCTTGCTTTTGTTTTCAAGAGAAATTGAATGTAATTTTTAATCACATTTACAGAATGAAAAGACAAAATTGAAGAGCAGGTAAAGTAGACGGACACAATTCAGAGAATCGACAAAGCCAAGAAAAACGAAAATCAACACCATTAAAGCAATCGGAAAAACAGTAAAAGAAATTCTGCTCAACGTCCCGGAGGAACAGGTAGTGGCTTTTAACAAACTGCAGGATATCATTGTAAGCCAAGTGAGCCGCTCCCTTTCGCAGGCATTGCATCGTAAAAGGATTCTATTAATTTTTACCACATGGGTATTTATTCCGATCCCCGATTATTGAAATGGTTCGTCACCGAGTATCCTAAACACAGTAAGCAAAAACTGGACATGGGAAAGAGTTGTGTCCGCTTTAAAAAATTGATGAGATACCCTATACACTCATTGGTGAATTAATGAAAAAAATGAGTGCAAATGAATGGATTGAAAAATACGAAGCAGAACGCTTGCCCAAGCCAAAAGCGGATAAAGCTAAATTCAAATAGTATTTCATCATGGCAAAAAGCAGAGGGCAGAAGGCAAAGGGCATAGAGCAGAGGGCAGTGTGTGTTTTGGGAGTGAGGGTTCAACCCCTTCAGGGTTGGTGATCCTGCTGCATCCTTTTCCACGGGTTGCACCTGTGGTTACTGTATGTTGCCCCTTAATGGTAGTTCCTGGTCAACCGTTTTATCAGAAGTGTACAGTTCGTGAATATA
>JBPPMM010000500.1:0-4824 GCA_051306075.1 Chitinophagaceae bacterium | reverse complement strand
GGATGGTTTAATTGGCCGCTAGTCCCGTAGCACCTGCCGGTAAACCAGTGACAGTCTGAATGGAACCTAAACTACTGGTACCTGAAACAGTAAATACGCTTATACTGTTACCTCCTGCATTAAGCACATATAAAAATTTTGAATTGTTACTTAAAGCTGCATCGATTGGACCCGCTGGCGTGGTAGCGGCTATAGCATCCCGAAGGTCTATATCGCCGGAGTTCTGATTTACATCAAAGGAAGTAAGATTGTTACTACCTGTATTGGTGGTATATGCATACTTGCCATTTTTTGTTACTACTACCCAGCAGGCTGCGGTTTGTCCTGCACCAACCGAACCGTCAACCAGTGAAATTTCTCCGTTATCATGAACACGATAAGAGGAAAGAACACTGGCACCCATTGCTCCGCCTACCGCTTCTGAAACAAAAACGAGCCCAAATTTACCCGGAGCAAATCCAAAGGGTGTTGGACTCGATGAGGTTCTTGTATGCATCATTCCGGGTAAACCCATGCCATTAACAGTATAGGTTGTTATTGTATTCGTTGCCTTTTCTGTAATAACCAACACTCTTCCACCCAATACAAAAGAGATTTGTGCAGCACCGGTTGCAGCGGCTACGCTCAATGGTCTTGAAGAATGGGGTATCGGATAAAGTTTTCCATTATTCTTTAACCTGAATCCGGAAATATTTCCATTACCTCCGGCATTCAACACATAAACCAGGTCGTCATGCACCGCTATACTTACCGGCACCATGCCTCCTGAACTAACAGTCGATTTTAAATTAAGACCGTTACCTGTAATTTTAAGTGATGAAATCGTATGACTGCCTGCGTTAACAGCAAGAAGCACGTCTCCATCATCAGATAAAATAACCGCACCCTGGTTGCCCAATCCGCCACCTGTACCAATGCCTCCGGTTGAAATAGAGGATTGCCAGCTCAGCATACCATTTGCAGCACGCCGGTAAACCAATACTTTGTTACCATTCATTTGGTTGCTTAAAGTATATACATTTCCCGGACCTTTCTCCTTGTCATAATTGCGGCCATTCCTGGAAGCCATGGTTGTTTCAGCGTTTAGATCCGCATCGCTTTTTTCCGAACCAAACCGGCTATCCTTTTGGCATGATGCAAAAAGCAGGGAGATTAGCGAAATGCCGATCCATTTTTTTGTTTGTTTCATAACTCATATTTTATTGATTAAAGAAAGATTTTACATTTGAATGCGCTTTGAAGGACATGCTCAGGTTCCTGTTCCAATTCAAAAACCGGTGCTTTGTTATTTTTGGATATCCGGTTTCAATAGAAATTTATTTGCTGCTTATTCAAATCCTGGCAATAAAAATCCTGTTCCGGATTTTAACCCGGTTAATGCTCATCAAATAAATTAATTAATTAGTTGGTGAATTTTGTAATACCTAATCTCAATCCTGTACTGATCATCGGCATGGAACCAACGCCCATTCCCTTGAGGGGAATTTGTATATATGGTTCTATCCGGATTTTATTTGATTTTCCTGTTTTATGTTCGAAACCGACACTGATGTCAAAAGTGGAAACCAGCGATCTTGATTTATTCTTATATGAACTGATCATGGTTTGTTGAGACCCGTTCATGTTAACCAGATAATTATTTTTTTCGTAGGTCATAAGGTAGGAGGTAATGCCGGCTGATATAAATACATTACTTCTGTTTTTGTTTAAAAAATCGTACTTCAATTTCATAGGTAATTCCCATACTCTGGTATTGCCTTCCAGGCTGAGCATTTGCATACCGGCCGGCATGGCGCTGCTTATTTTATCCATGCTGAAATATTTTCCGCTGCTGAAATAAGGTTTGCTGGCAAATAATAATCCTGTCTCTGCGGCGAGGTGATTCTTAAACTGGTATCCGGCAATGATCCCACCGCTGAAACCTGTTTTTTTCAAACCCTGGTTTTTCACTTCATCTAACAACGGACCAGCTATCAGTCCAAAATATAATCCTCTTTCCTGGGGAGCGGATACTTTTATTTTTAAGTAGCTTTCTTTTACTATCTGTTTTTCTTTTTCAACATCCGTTTCTTCACCGGGTTCTTCTATATCGGACTTTTCTGCTTCTTGTGATATAATATTATTTGTAGTGTTATTTCCTGGCACCGGTGTATTTATCTCCAAAAAATTAATATCGGCCGCGAAGTTTTCAGTAGGATCATTTCTATTAGTACCGAAAGTTGTATACCCTTTTGTTTGCATGCGGATCCTTTCTTTATTATGCTGAACCGAATAAGTGGTCAGCAAGGGAAGGGATGGACGAATGTTCACTTTTGTTTGTGGTCTTAGTTTATCTTCTTTTGCTATGCTGTTATTAATACCCGTTTTTTCATTTTTGAAGATATTGGATGAATGAGCTTTTTTATCCGGTGAAGTGTGAATCAATTCCTGCATCTTATTATTTCCGGGAATAATGGTGAAAAGGGCACCAACTAATAATAGCGCTATAAATAAAAGGACAAGCCCGATAAATTTTTTTGAAAATGTTTTATTAACTGCAGGTTTAATTACCGGCACGGGTGCCATACGGGCGGCAATATCATCCCACCGGCTTTCATTTATCTTTAGCGGGTATTGTTCAGCCGCTTTGCGAAAAAGATCATCCATATTTTGATCTATATCCTGCATAACTTGCCCTCCTCCATTTTTTTAATGCTTTTTTGCAATAGTATTCTTGCTTTTGACAGGTTTGATTTGGATGTACCGATAGCTATATTCATCAGGTCGGCAATTTCACTGTGAGTATAACCATCAATAACGTACAGGTTAAACACGGTTCTGTAAGCCGGAGGCAGATCTTTGATCAAAATAACCAGGTCTTTGAAAAGTAATTGCTGGTCCGCATCCTGGCTATTATCCGTTGTTTCCCATACATGGTCCGGAATTCCGCCTATTTCCGGAAGCATGTTTCCTCTTCTTAATTCATCAATGGAAACATTGATCATTATTCTTTTCATCCAGCCCATCACAATTTTCCCAGTATCCTCTTCGTTTGCTGCTTTAAATTTTGGAAAAGCAGCAAACAATTTTACAAAGCCATCATGCGCTGTATCCACCGCTTTTTCATAACGGTAAATGTACCTGAAAACAATTTTCAGGGCATAGCCTCGAAACTGTTCATAAAACATCTTTTGATATTTATGATCGCCGGCGATACATCCCTTTATCATGGTCACTATATTTTCCAAAATCCGGTAACAGGGTTTATAGTTAATTTAAAATCGCAATATGATCATTTACCTTCTCCACCCGCCGTATAATTGCCTGATGGCCGTTTACCATTATCAAAGCTATTATACTAAATACATACGGGTAAATTAATAAAGGGTTGCCTGACAAAGAAAAGAATACATGTTCTGGCCTGTGAACCATTATTTACAACTTGCAAAAAAAAAGTTTTGATTTTATAGCTGCCCTTTTGTTTTGCTTTACAAAATTTACCTAACTTAACCCGAAAACTTCTATGGTAAAAAAAATAGCCCTATTGCTTGTACTAGTGGGTACCGCTGGTTTGCTTCCTGCACAAAAAAAGATATTTAATGGTAAGAATCTTGCCGGATGGACCGTTCACGGAACTGAAAAATGGTATGTGGATAATAAAGAACTTATTTGTGAAAGTGGTCCGGATAAAGGGTATGGATACTTATCAACTGACAAGCATTATAAAAATTTTGAGCTCACCCTTCAATTCAAACAAGAAGCCAATGGCAACAGTGGTGTATTTATCCGTTCATCTATTGACGGAGTGAAAATAAGCGGCTGGCAGATAGAAGTGGCACCGGCTGGACAGCATACCGGAGGCATTTATGAATCGTATGGCCGTGGCTGGCTGATACATCCTAAGCCAGAAGATGAAAAATATTTAAAAACAGGTGAGTGGAATGATCTGAAAATAAAAGTAGTTAATGATGAGGTGACAACCTGGCTCAACGGTCGGCAAATGGTAAACTTTAAAGATGAGAAAATAGGCCAGGGAGAAGGATTTATTGCCTTGCAGATACATGATGGCGGAGGAATAAAAGTTAGGTGGAAAAAGATTAAGATTAAACAACTACCCGGGTGATGAATTTTTCCTTAGGGCTTTTGCGTGGTCTATCAGGAAATAGGTAAAATTTACAATCCGGATAAAATAAATCCATAACAGTATTCGTAATAAATAGGCCAACGAAAAAATAATGCCTATTCCACGAATAATCCATCAAACATGGAAAAATAATGATGTGCCGGTCCAAATGAAAAAATATGTGGACAGGGTAAAAGAATTACACCCGGGCTGGCAGTATAAATTATGGACGGATGATGATAATAATGCTTTTGTAAAAAAAGAATTTCCTGAATTTTATCCAGTATTTGAAGGATTCTCTAAAAATATCATGCGAGCCGATGTGATACGCTACCTGATCATGTATAAAATCGGCGGCCTGTATTTAGATCTGGATTATGAAATGCTAAAACCATTTCAATATACCGATAAAGAACTTGTACTACCTTTTAGCAGAAAAATTGCTTTAGGTGATAAAAGGGATTTATTAGGTAATTGTATTTTTGCTTCTGTACCCCATCATATTTTCTGGAAAAAAATGATTGATGACCTGCAAAAAAACCCACCCATTGTAAAAAATTATATGGAGGTATTAGGTGCAACCGGACCCTTCTTTTTAACCAGGATATTTGAAGAAGGCAATTATTCTGATGCTTTCCTGCCCGACCGGATCCTGTTTCATCCACCTACCCCCGGTAACAGGAAAAAATATATAAATATTATTCAAAATGGAATTTCAGAGG